>CAZNRT010000138.1:0-6226 GCA_964575445.1 uncultured Proteiniphilum sp.
GGGTGCTGAACCCAATCCAATATACTTGCTTAAAAACAGAGGTTTTGTAAATTAGTAATAAGACCAACGAGCAAAATTAAAATTTCACGGGATAGGTTTCATAATCTATCCCGTATCTTTTTCACTAAATATTATCATAAAAAACCTCCAAAGCACAAAGCAAATAATGTTATAACTAATTATAAAAATAACATAAGTCTCTATCAATTTGAAATAATCTCAAGATATTGTTTATTAAAAAGATAAAAAAGCTTATATTTGCACGCTAAAATCAATTTGTGTAACTACGAATAAGATTAACAACAAACTATATTCTGCAAAATCAAAAAAAAATAGAATAAAGTAATACATTAAAAACAAACGTAATATTGAAATGCAAAACAAAGGATTTATTAAAGTTTTCGCTACAATATTGGCACTTATCAGTTTGTACTATTTGTCCTTCACTATTGTGGGACAGCAGTATAATAAGAAAGCAGAACAATATTCTAATGGAAACCTGGAACTAAAGAATCAGTATCTGGATTCACTCTCTACCGAGAAAGTATATTTAGGATACACACTAAAACAAATCCGTGAGAAGGAGATTGGCTTAGGACTTGACCTCAAGGGTGGTATGAACGTTATAGTTGAAATGGATGTTCATCAGATTCTAACCTCGTTAGCCAATACCGATGACCCACAATTTAACGAAGCAATTAAAGAGGCAACTATTCAAAACAGAAAAGGGTCCACTTCAGACTTCATCACATTATTCCGTCAGAATTATGAAAAAATAAATCCTAACGGTAAATTAGCTAACATTTTCAGCGTTACTATGAGTGATAGAGTTAGCCCAACGGCAACTAATGATCAAGTAGTAACAGTATTGCGCCAGGAGGTGAAAAGTGCTGCTGACAACTCGTTTAACGTTCTACGCACACGTATTGACCGTTTTGGGGTTGTAGCTCCTAATATCCAAAGATTAGATCAGGCGGAAAGAATCCTAATCGAGATGCCTGGTATTACAGAACCAGAGCGTGTTCGTAATCTACTTCAAGGAAGTGCAAACTTAGAGTTCTGGAAAACATATAATGTTAACGAATTAGGCTCTTTCTTTAATGAGGTTAATAGCAAATCTGCTGAGTATGCTATGGCAAAAAGAGCTTCATCGACAGCAACAACAGAAGCAGTAACTGATACTTCGACAACAATTCCAGATACAACTGCAATTGAGACAGGAGACTCGACAGAAGTTGCAAGAGAAATCATTATTGAAGATGAATCAGACAAAAAAATTGAAATCAACAGAAGCTTTGTAGAATACTTTGCTAACCCTTACTTTGCTATGAGCGGAGCTTCGGGTCCAATCGTTGGTACAGCTGCTAAAAATGATACAGCTGCAATCAATTATATTGTTCAAAAGTATAAAGATATATTCCCCGCCGATGTGCGATTCAAATGGGGATTCAAACCAATTGATTCGAAAGAAACATATTTTGAATTATACGCTCTTAAAGGCGACGGAACAAAACGTGGTCCCGCACTTGATGGCGAAGTGGTTACCAACGCTAAAGCTGACCAAGGTAGTAGCGGATCTGCATGGGAAGTAAGTATGACTATGAACTCTGCAGGTGCAAGCCGTTGGGCTAATATTACTGGAGCAGAGAAAGGCAAATCTATTGCTATCGTTTTAGATGGATATGTCTATTCAGCACCCAATGTGAATGATAAGATTGAAGGTGGACGCTCTTCTATTTCTGGTAGATTTACATCAGATGAAGCAGGAGACTTAGAGAACGTATTGAAATCTGGCAAGATGAGAGCTGGAGTTCGCATAGTTCAAGAAGATATAGTTGGTCCTTCTTTAGGTCAAGAGGCTATTAATGATGGTATGATTTCATTTGGAGTAGCTCTTGTAGTGCTATTTGCATTCATATTCTTCTTATATGGTGCTATACCAGGAATGGTGACAAATAGTGCACTACTGATAAACTTCTTCTTCACTCTGGGAATTTTATCTGCTTTCCAAGCAGTTCTAACTCTCCCTGGAATTGCGGGTATGATTCTTGCTCTTGGTATGGCAGTTGATGCTAACGTACTTATCAACGAACGTATCAAAGAGGAGATGAAAAATGGCAAATCTCTCCGCAAGTCTGTTGAGGATGGATACAAAAATGCTTTCTCTGCTATTATTGACTCAAATATTACAACAATATTAACTGCTATCATTTTAGCTCTATTTGGCACAGGTCCTATCAAAGGTTTTGCGGTTACGTTAATCATCGGTATATCTGTTTCATTCCTTACTGCTGTTTTCCTAACTCGTATTATTTACGAAACACAGATGGAAAAGGGCAAATGGTTAAATCTATCATTTGATACAAGTGGCTCGAAAAAGCTATTCAAAGAATATAGTTTTGATTTCATTAAGGGTGGTCGTAGAGCAATTACTATTATAGGAATATTTGTAGCAGTGAGTGCAGTTTCACTATTTGTTTTAAAACTAAATACAGGAATCGACTTCACTGGAGGACGCAACTATATTGTAAGATTTGATCAACCTGTTAAAACGAATGATATTGAAGAAGCACTACTTCCTTACTTTGATGGTTCAGCTCAAGTTATTACTATTGGGGCAAGCAATCAGGTAAGAATCTCTACCAACTTTATGATTGACTCAGAAAGCGATAAAGTTGAAGATGAATTGAAGGAAATAATGGGTGTAGCTTTGCAGAACTATATAACACCTGGTAGCACTATTGATGACCATATTCAAAGCTCTCAAAAAGTAGGACCAAGTATGGCTGAAGACACTTTGAAAGATGCTGTTTTAGCTCTTACGTTTGCTCTGATCTTAATGGGTATTTATATTCTTGCACGATTTAGGAACTGGGCGTTCTCTGCTGGAACCGTTGTGGCTCTTGCAATTGATGCTATTGCAGTTATTGGATTGTATTCTCTTTTATGGAAGGTTATGCCATTCTCGATGGAGATAGATCAGACATTTATTGCGGCAATCCTAACCATCATAGGATATTCTATCAATGATAAAGTGGTTGTATTTGACCGTGTTCGTGAGAATATAAACTTATATCCTAAACGAGAATTGCGCCAGCTATTCAATGATTCGATGAATCAAGTTTTAGCACGTACTATTAATACAGGGTTAAGTACAATTTTGGTAATCATTATTATTTTGTTCTTTGGTGGTGATGCAGTTAGAAGCTTTGTTTTTGCAATGCTTATAGGTGTTGTTGTTGGAACCATTACAAGTTTGTTCTTAGCCTCACCAGTGGCTCTATCCATTATGACTAAACAAAGAGACAAAAAGGAATTAGAAACTAAATAATATGATTTAGTTTTTATCCTAAATATTTATATAAACGAGTCGTGAAAACGACTCGTTTATTTTTTGCACTATATTCCCAAGTCAATATTCTTTTAGGTTTTGAACGAAGCCAAAAAAACCACTGACTTAAATAAAATCAGTGGTTCGTTATATAAATCTTATCTTAAGATAATTACTTTACCTCCCAGCCTAATGCGCTTGCTCCAAGCACTGCAGCATCACTCTCTTTCAATTCAGAAAAAAGAAGTTTTACTTTATTTTTATAGATGGTCAATAAATTCTTTTCCATTGTTTCTTTTATTGGATCCATTATTAGATCGCCAGCTCTCGCCAATCCTCCAAATAAAATAATAGCCTCAGGACTTGTAAAAGCAACAAAATCAGCAAACGCCTCACCTAACATATCTCCAGTAAATTGGAAAATCTCTTTAGCTAATTCGTCTCCTGCCATTGCAGCATCAAAAACATCTTTAGAAGTAATTTTATCAATTGGAATATCACGAAGTAATGTTTTTACTTCAGTTCTCATCTCCAAATATTCACGAGCAGTGCGCGCCACACCTGTTGCAGAAGTATAAGCCTCGAGACATCCCACTCTTCCGCATCCACATAAGCGACCAGTATTGCGACGAACTATTATATGCCCTAATTCACCAGCAAAACCATCATGACCGTAAACAAGCTGACCATTAACTACTACCCCACTACCAACACCAGTACCCAATGTAATAACAATAAAGTCTTTCATTCCTCGAGCCGCACCATAAGTCATCTCACCGATTGCAGCAGCATTAGCATCATTGGTAAGAGCAACAGGAACCTCTATTCTATCCTCCAGCATTTGAGCGAAAGGTATCACACCCTTCCAAGGTAAGTTTGGTGCAAACTCAATGCTACCTGTAAAGTAGTTACCATTAGGTGCTCCAACGCCTATTCCTTTGATTTGATCTTTTGTAGTAGTGTCATCTATAAGTTCATTGATTACTTTAGACAGTTCATCTAAATAGCCACCTACTTCTGCATGTTTTGCAGTTGACAAACTTCCTTTACGCAAAATTTGTCCTCTTTTGTCAACGATACCTATTACAGTATTAGTCCCGCCAACATCTATACCAATTACATAAGGCTTTTCCATGAGTCTCTTTTTTATATATTAATTGTTTTAAGTTCATTTTATACTGCAAATATACAATTAAATTATTATTCAACTACATCATTGTTAATAATTTTAGGCAAAACAATAGACATATAAATTTCATGATAACAAGATAGCTTTATTTTATAATTTGATATATCTTTGCACATTATTGTTTACATATTGATTCATTTATGACACAATAATCTTACATTTAGAAACAAATCAATCATATATTTTACTAAGTTTTATTCAGACATGAGAGAAATTAAGTTTTATAGCGGTGAAAATATTCCGTTAGAGTTACACAAAGTTAGGGTGGTTCAAAAACTACACTTAGTACCCATTGAACGTCGAATTGAGGCACTAAAAGAAGGAGGATTCAATACATTCAGATTAAATACAAATGATGTATTTTTGGATATGCTCACTGATAGTGGCACAAATGCTATGAGCGACAATCAGATGGCAGCAATGCTACAAGCAGATGATGCATATGCGGGTTCACAAAGTTTTTACAGATTAGAGAAAGCCGTAAATGATGTTTTGGGCAAACAATATTATCTACCAGTACACCAAGGGCGAGCAGCAGAAAACATTATTTCTAATTCATTTGTAAAAAAAGGAAGTGTGGTTCCAATGAACTACCACTTCACAACAGCGATGGCTCATATCACGCAATATGGAGGTAAAATTGAAGAGCTACTCTATGATGAAGCTTACGTTATCAACTCCTCACACCCATTTAAGGGAAATATGAACATTGAAAAGCTTGAAGAAGTAATCAATAAAAATGGAGTTAGCAATATCCCTTTTATCAGAATGGAAGCTTCTACTAACTTGATTGGGGGACAACCCTTCTCTATTCAGAATCTTAGAGATGTGCGTGAGATAGCCAACAAATACAACATACGACTTGTACTTGATGCCAGCCTTATTGGCGAAAATGCCTTCTTAGTCAAACAACGAGAGGAAGAGTTTAAAAATGCCTCAATGGGAGAAATATTAAAGACTATGACCGATTTGGCTGATCTTGTTTATTTCTCGGCTCGCAAGCTTAGCTCATCACGTGGTGGAGGCATATGTACTAATAGTTTAGATATTTATCGTGAACTTGAAGCATTAGTACCACTATTTGAAGGATTTCTTACATATGGAGGAATGTCAGTCAGAGAAATGGAAGCTATGACTGTTGGGCTATACGAAACATTAGACGAAACAGTGATAAGCCAAAGTCCTGCATATATAAAATACTTGGTTGAAGCATTGGATAATAAAGGAATCCCAGTGATTAAGCCTGCTGGAGTATTGGGAGTTCATCTTAATGCCATGGATATTTGCAGTCATATTCCTCAAAATGAATATCCTGCAGGTGCACTTGCCGCAGCATTGTTTCTTGTTTCAGGAATCAGAGGCATGGAGAGAGGCTCAGTGTCTAATCAAAGAGATGAGAATGGAAACGAAACATATGCTGATATGGAGTTAGTTCGCCTTGCAGTGCCACGACGTGTGTTTACACTTTCTCAAATAAAATATGTAGAAGACCGAGTAGCATGGTTATACGAAAATCGAAAACTTATTGGTGGGCTTCGTTTCGTTTATGAACCACCTGTTCTTCGCTTCTTTATGGGAGGATTGGAACCAATAAATGATTGGCCTGAGAGGCTAATGGCAAAATTCAAGGAAGACTTTGGAGATAGTCTATAAAGTAAGCATCCAGCCATCCCCGTCTTGTATAAACAAAAAAGCAGGCTATAAGT
>CAZNRT010000139.1:0-6132 GCA_964575445.1 uncultured Proteiniphilum sp.
AGTCAACTTTCAATATTACTCTCGTGGAAGATACGCAAGCTTTGGAGGAGGTGGTAGTAACTGGTTATCAAACTATTTCTAAAGAGAGAGCAACGGGTGCATATAATATGATCAAAACTGATCAGATAGAAAAGCCAGCTACAAACATTGGTCAACGTATAGTAGGAACATCTTCTGGTGTGCAAACGACGTTGGATGTAGATGGAAACGTTAAGTTTGAAATTAGAGGTCAAACTAGTTTGTTGGCGTCAGCACAACCATTAGTTGTGGTAGATGGATTTCCAATTCAAGGAGACCTAAACTCTATCAACCCTAACGATATCGCAAATATCACTATTCTAAAAGACGCTGCTGCAGCATCTATTTGGGGAGCACGTTCAGCAAATGGTGTTATCGTTATTACATCAAAATCTGGAAAAGCTAAAGGCAAAGGTGTTAAAGTTGACTTTAATGCATTTATGAAGTTCTCACCAAAAATTGATATGAACTACTTGAATTCTTATGCCACTTCTGCAGAAGTAATCGATTACGAAAGAAGAGGTTTTAAATCAAATTTCTTTGGAGGACCTTGGGCACCAAAACCTGATAGCAACACTGATCTAACAGGAGGTTATTCATTAGCTGTAATGGCAATGAATGAGCATCGCTTAGGATATATCTCACAAAATGAGTTAGATAATATTTTAGCAAACTTGAGCACTAAGGACAATAGACAGCAAATTAAAGATAATATGCTGCAAAATCCTTTCTCACAACAGTATAGTTTGAATGTATCTACATCTAACGATAGATCAAGCAATATACTATCTCTTCTATATGAGGATAAAAAGACAAACTATATGGGCAATGCTGGTGCTAAGTACAATATAGGATATAGAACACAAACAAAGTTATTTGATTGGTTGGACTTCAATTTCTCAGGAACATTCGTGATGGATGACAGCAAGAATAATGGAAGTGGATATAGTAGTAGCCCATATAATATGCTGTTAAACGAAGATGGATCTCGTACAGCTCTTCCTAACACATATTATTGGCCAAACATTGAACGTCATGTTCCTTATGAGAACTTTCCATACTCTGATTGGTCGTACAATCCAATAACAGAAATAAAGAATAGAAACAATAGAACTAAAACACTGAATGCAAGAGTACAAGGGGGACTTACTTTAAGAATAATTGAAGGGCTTACTTTTGATACAAAAATTCAATACGAACTATTAAATAGCAGCACTAAGGATATTAGAACTGATGAGTCATTCTTTGTAAGGAGCCTTATTAACAATGCAAGCACATGGAATAGAGCAACAGGTAAAGTCACTGCCAACCTACCAAAAGGTGGAATACTTGATCAAAACAGGAATGAAAGAACTGCATATAACTGGAGAAACCAATTAAACTTCAATCGTGAGTTTAACGACAAACATATGGTTAGCTTTATTGCAGGCACAGAGATGTCTGAGGTTGTTTATCAATATTATGAGAATCCAAGATCGTATGGATATGATGACAACAAGTTGTCAGTAAGTGGATTCCCTAATGGTGTTGGTGGAAGTGGAAACTTGGCCATTAGAAACTGGTTAGGTAACACCATAAGCTTTGCACACACAAATAAATTTAGCTATAGCACAGATAGGTATGTATCTATGTATGCAAATGCATCATATACTTTTGACAGAAAATATACAGTGTCGGGATCAGCAAGAACAGATGCTTCTAACCTAATTACTGACGACCCTAAGTATAGATACTCTCCGTTTTGGTCGGTAGGTGCTAGTTGGGCATTATCTAATGAGGACTTCATGAAAGATATTGACTGGGCAGATAGACTAACTGTTAGAGCAACATATGGATACAATGGTAACGTTGATAAATCCACATCATTTATGCCACTTATCAGTATTCCAGGAACTCAAGATAATTATATACACGACTTTACAGCAGCAATATCAAGCTATGGTAACCCCTCATTGAGATGGGAGAAGACAGGAACCATAGACTTTGGAGTTGACTTCTCGTTACTTAGAGGAAAACTACATGGTAAGTTAGACTTGTACAACAAAAAAGGTAGAGACTTGATAGTTAGTATGAGTATTCCTGCAGTAAATGGAACAAGCTCTCAAAAATTAAATATGGCAGAAATGACCAATAGGGGTATAGAGCTTGAATTAGGAACAAATGCCAATATATATGGAAGAGACATAACTTGGAATGGTAGTATAAACTTATCATACAACTATAACAATATTGATGATCTATTCAAGGTTACTTATCCTGCTTCCGATTTATATGCTGGTGATACAAAATCTTATGTGCAAGGACATAATGCAAATGCATTATGGTCGTTTGAATATGCTGGTGTAGTGAATAAAGGTAGTGAGGCTAATCCTAATTGGCAACCAGTAGTGCAAGGAAAGGGAGATGAAGTTTATGATTTTGGAGGTTGGACTCCTGGTGATGGTAGAGACTATATGCTTGATATGGGCACTAAGATTGCTCCATATACATTAGGTTTTATCAATAACTTCAAAATTTATGATTTTGATCTATCATTTATCATTACTGGTAAGTTTGGACATGTATTTAACGCTCAAACATTCAACTATCCAAGTATGAGTGGTGGAAGTGCATTACCTAACAATCTGTACAACGAGATATTAAACTCTGATCCTATGCAAAGAGTCCCTATTCCATTTGGTAAAAGTGAACCAAGATATTACTTTTGGGATAGATTCTACCCATACTTAGATTATAGAGTTCAAAATGCAGGACATATCAGATTTCAAGAGCTAAATCTTACTTACAACATTAAAAAAGAGTTACTTCATAAAATAGGTCTATCTTCTGCCCGAATATACGGACAGGCCAACAACTTATTTGTAATATCAAATAATAGGTATAATGAAGATCCAGAGTTCCCAATAGGTACTTTGAAACCACAACCTACAATCACTTTAGGAGTTAATGTGTCATTCTAAAATTAAAACAACTATGTTAAATCATAAAAATATAATATTACTACTATCTATATTTGCTTTGATCTCTTGCAACGACTTCTTGAATGAGCCGCCAAACAAGAATACATCACTGCCAGTAACCACTGCAGAGCAATTAGACTTTCTATTGAACTCTTATAATTCGTTTTATCAAGAAACGAGCCGTACTTTAATACATAGCACAGATGACTATGGGGTATTGAAAGAGTTATATGCAGCCAAGAGTAATACTTATGGCTTAGCCAGCTTACAATTTGCAACATGGGATACAGAGTATCTGCCTTTTGATACAAGAGAGGGTTTCTGGAGTAGTGAATACAGAAAAATATTTACAGCAAACTTGGTTCTTCACAATCTGCCTAAAGTAACAGGTACGGATGAGCATAAAAGCCAACTAAGTGCTGAAGCACATCTTATAAGAGCATATAGTACGTGGAATCTTGCTCAAACATATAGTTTGCCATACACAGATGCAAATGCATCAGAGATGGGTGTTTCGTTAAAACATACCACTAGCTTTGAGGAGGCAGTAAAAAGATCAACACTAAAGGAAACATACGATTTTATTGAACAAAACCTAGAGGAAGCTCTCAAGCTTAGCAACAAAATGGAGTATGTAAACAATAAGTATAGATCTTGGAGGGGGAGTAAAGGAGCAGCTCATGCTTTTGCTGCAAGATATTATCTAAATAGAAATAATTATGATAAAGCGTTAGAGCATGCTAATGTTGCACTTGGCGAACATGATGTAATGATGAACTACAATGTGGATATGAGATATAGCTCTATCACTTCTAATGTAACAGTGGATGGTGTCGCAGTACCAATAAGATATCCTTATACTCACGACAACCAGACTGATATGAATGATATGATGGAGTGGAAAGAGTTCTATTATTTTAGATTGCTTTCTCATGAATCTTGGTGGTATATTCCAAGTAGAGAGTTATTAGATTTATATGATAAAGAGAATGACCTGAGATACAAATATCATATGGTAGAGAACTATTCGTACGATAGAGGCCTTACCAACCCTGCCTATGAGTATCCTGGATATGTATTCTTCTACAAAGATAGAATCCCAAGTGGACCAACAGTTGCAGAGATGCTACTTATCAAAGCGGAATCATTGGCAAGACAAGGAAAAGTGTCAGAGGCATTGACATCAGTGAATGCGCTAAGAGCTAATAGAATGAAGAGCACTGCAGGCTCTACTGTGATAGACATAAGAGCAAATAATAAAGATGAAGCAATAAAGAAAATATTGGAGGAGAGAAGAAGAGAGATGCCATTCGCACAACGTTGGAATGATTTGAGAAGATTGAATAATAATGATGACTCAAATGATGATGTCCCAGTATTGACTCGTGAGTTTTATGAATACACAAGCTCGACAATAAATAAAGATATGCCAAAAATATATACTCTAAATAAAGATTCAAGACGGTATGCTGCACCTATTCCAGATAGTGAAATATTGAGTAGTGGTGGCAAAATCAAACAAAACACATATTAGTATATTGTTTTTTTTAAAAAATAAACCTAAATAACAAAATATATAAAATGATGAAAAAACAATTATTTGCTTTTGCTGTAGCTATATTGCTTATATCATCTTGTGGGAATAAGCAGCCACATCCAGATAATACAGTGCGACTAAGAGGACAACTTATTGATATGGGATCCCAACATATCAACATGAGTTATAATGGTGCTGCATCATATATTGGAGGCACACGTGACTTTACTATTATTACAGATGAGCAAGGTCTTTTTGACACTACTTTTGTTATCACTGAGCCAGGATACTATAATATTAGTCGCAATACTTTGTATCTATCTCCAGGTGATAATATGGAAGTAAAGATCACACAGAGTAATGCAGAAGGAGAATTTAGTGGTAAAGGCGCAGAAATGAATAACTATATGAAATATAGATTATTCCCAAAAGGGGGTTCATTTCTTGAAGCTGGTAGAAATATAGTTGGTGATTTTACTGCAACTAGAATTCATATCGATAGCCTATCAAATCTTAGATTTACTCAATTGGATACATTAAATAATGCCACTGAAGAATTTAAGCAGCTTGAAGCAGCAAGAATAAAAGCTGATATTGTTAATAGCTATCTATCCTTTATGAGTTATGCAGGATATGCAATTAAGTCTAAAGGATTAGACTTCGAAGCTCCAGCATCAATAGATGAGCATTTGGAGGTAGTAAAGCAATATGCTAATCCACTAATAAAAGAGTTCTCAGATGAAAAATATTTAGATGTTGCAGTTGTTAGGAACATAATGTCATACTCTACTAACGATAAATATGCATCAGCTTTGTTTAATGGTGTAGCTGTTCCTGAAAGAACTAAAGAGTTATTTGCAGCTTATAAAGAAGCTGACAAGTTGTTGTCGGAGGTAACTCCTGAAATAGCTGAAGAGGTTGCAACCTATGCAAAGGGTATGGTAAATAGAGATTTTGCTGTAGAGGTAGATAAAAAAGTAGAACTTGCAAGCAAGTTATTTGCTGGCAAACCTGCAATTGACTTTGAATTAGACGATGTAGATGGTAATACAATGCGTCTGAGTGATTTTAAAGGTAAGGTTCTTTATATTGATTTGTGGGCAACGTGGTGTGGACCTTGTATTCAGGAAGCTCCTTATTTTGAGAAGCTTTCCAAAGAGTATGTAGATAAGGATATTATGTTTATCCCAATCTCTACAGATAAAGGTAAAAAAGTATGGTTAGAATACTTATCTAATAATGAAAGTAGTTTGACCCAATATCAAACAGTAGATCCAAATCTACAAGAAGGATGGAGCTTGAAGTTTATTCCTCGTTTCCTTCTTATAGATAAAGACTTTAATATAGTTAATGCATATGCATTGCGTCCGTCAGATGATAATATAAAAGATGTGCTTGATGGCTTGCTGAACTAAAAAGATTAAACCATAAATTTTATTTATAATAATATATCAATATTACTGTTTAGGGTGGGTATTCAAGTTTGCAGAATATCCATCCTTTTTGTATGTCGGGTATATTGCTAAGCTAACAGGAATTTGCATCTTGGACAGCTTAATATCATGCCCAACTACAAAACTAAAAGCGCTTCACCACAATGGCGAAGCGCTTTTTAAA
>CAZNRT010000140.1:0-6031 GCA_964575445.1 uncultured Proteiniphilum sp.
TTTTAAGATTAGTCATAACTGTTAACGAAGTAGTAATCTTAATTTTAAGATGGGTACCTAAAAGGGCTTTCTGACCCATCTTAAGTTTAAGATCACTATACTTTGGCCGTAGATACCAATTCTTAAATTTAAGATGCCTCCTATAAGTGCCATTATGATAGAATTTGTTTGCAATTGGCGACAAAATGTCAAACGCATGACCCATCTTAAAACTAAGATGGGTAGGAATTGGGCGATTATAGTTAAAATATGTTTTGAAAACACCTGAAAAGGTGTTTTCGGAGCCATCTTAAGTTTAAGAATTGATGTCCATGGCCAAAGTATAGTAATCTTAAAGTTAAGATGCCTCCGAGAGTGAAAAACAAGCTATAATATACTATCATATTTAAGTGGTAATGTAATGTAATGTAATCCATTCAATCTATCAACTATTCTAATGGATATGATCTGTTAGATATTCGCTGAATAACTTCTTTCTTGTTTAAAATCTTCTTTATATCTATTTATTAGAAAAGCATAATATCTATTTGGATAAGGTTAATGGGTGGGCGTTAACGTTAAATAGATAAAGGGTAGTGTTGTAAAAAATGTGATGTTTAGAAACAAATGTTTTGTGATATTGATAAGCAAAGATTGCTGTTCTTTATTCCTTTAACAAGGATGTGTGCGACATATCTCTAATGATAATACCATCATCAAATCGTTCATATGCAAACACCCAGTCCTTCTCAAAAACAGCACATCTTAAGTTTAGCTTTCGCCACTTTTTGAATCGACATGCGGGGTAATCCACGATGTTGGCAAGAGAGTGAACAAACTGTCTCATTCTACTACTTCTTTTCAATGAAGCCTCTTCTGATAACTTTAGATCATTAATAAGAAAATATTATAGGTCAACTATCTTTTCTCTTACTTGATTAGATACTATTACTTTACGCATTCTTAAAGTGCTCTTTAATTTTATTATCCAACTCATCGAAAAATTCATCTACACTAACTGAGCCATACACTGTGGCTGCTTCCTCTAAGGTGTTCTTCTTGTCATCCACAATTTTAACAAATGGTAGTGTCTTGATATATTCTATCAACTGCTTGGCTTGGATGCTGTTGTCGTCAATAATAATTGTTGTAGTCATAGTTAGCTTTTTTACTCACTGCAAATATAGCAAAATAAAATAATTATAAGATAGATCTCTACTCTTGTTGGCTCCCCAAAAATAGGCTTCAATACATTGTTAACAACACTCTATATCTATTCAACGGAAATCTGACTAAAACTATTTAGCACTGGATTTATTTCAACATTCATTTTAGTACCATTCCTTTTTATTTCCACAGACAAAGTTTTTGGTAACTCCCAATCGATATACTGATTGAATGAAAAAAGATATGTAAAACCCGACTTATAGCTCCTTTTGTCAGATATTTCCTTTGCTATATTATAATAATGTGAAACATCCCAAAACATAGCATTGGCATATCCATTAGCATCGGTATATTTTGTATTTTGATCACGATATTTCATTGTTTCAAGAATAAAACGCCTATAACTATCCGTTAAAGACTTTGCATTATGATTAAAATTTTTATCCTGAACTCTTTCAATTACATCTCCAGGCACTATTCCTGCATTTGATGCTGGAGAATTATCATCTACCGACACTACGGTTCTAAGATCATTCATATCATAATTTATTCCTGTATAATTGAAGCGAGTTAGCTTTACATGATATCTACCAATTGATTTATCCTTGTAGTTTGGAAACTTCATCATTATCAATGGTATATTTAGCTCCAAATACTCCAGCAAACCATAATTTGCGCTAAGATTTTCCTTCACCTCACTTTCAAAAACCATAGGCGAAGAGCCCGCATCAGTATTTTTTCTATCAAACAATCTAAATCCAAACTCTAATTCATACATTACATCATCCACCTTGATTGGTTTGGAGACATCAAACACAGGGATTTTAACCATTTTATTGTTTCTCGTATCAAATCTCCAGCTATAATTGTTATGATTGTTCTTTGCAGACTCTTCTCGATATAAAGGATTAATCTGATAGCTATAAAAAGTTTGAATCGTAAAGTCAGGATTGTTTCTGTCTTGTTTTAATCCCATTTTTGATAAGCTTCTTGCAATAATAGCATTCACTCTCTCATCTATCTCTTTAGTACTCTCATCATATGGAGCAAAATCATAGGTGCGATAATTAATAAACTCAACGTCCTTATTCGAATTGGTAACTATTGGCATAATAAATTTCCTATCCTGAACATCTTCCAAGCTATAGAAAGAAAACACAGGCGTAAGTTGGAATTCATTTATGGCATTCACAAGCCTGCAATCTTTAAGAATATCAATATGCTTGAATGAAAACTCAAAATTCCTTATTCCGACAGACATATTAGTGTGTCGATCTTCGAACCACGACATAATAGTATAGGCTGGCTTAAGATAAGTTCCATTTCCATTTACCTCCAATAATATATCGTTCCTTTTCAATCCAGCTTTATCAGCTGGCGAACCAGGAGTCACCTCAGTAATAACTGGCTCACCTTGTCCCCAATTAGGATTAGTTCCAATCTGGAAAGAGAAGCCCAAATTACAAACATTATGACCAGTTTGTGCAAATAATGAAGTAAATAAGGATAAAATAAAAAATGTGTATAGTATGCGTTTCATTGTTGAATATATCTTTTCTTCGTTTAATAGTAGCAAAGATACATTTATTTTATAATCTTGTCATTGTAAAAGTTGATTTTGAGAACTACAAAAAGAAAATAATGATAAATTCTGCTATCTTTGCGTTAGTTTACATAATATGCTAACAATTATATCTTCCAAGAAGACATTCTTTTTCTGATTATATAAATAATATTTTCAAAACGAATAAACAATTCAAAACCAAATAAAATTTATCAACTATGCTGGATATTGTAAAAAACGACTCATGGCTTGACCCTTTCAAGGATGTAATAACAAGCAGACACGATTGCTTCTTGAAAAAAGAGAAAGAATTGATGCAAAACAATAAATTAACTTTGTCAGAGTTTGCTTCTGGACACCATTATTTTGGATTGCACAAAACTTCAAATGAATGGCTGTTGCGTGAATGGGCTCCCAACGCCACCAACATCTTTCTGATTGGGGAGTTCAATAACTGGACAAAGGCTGAATTGTACCGTTTCAAAAGGCTGGATAATGGAGTATGGGAACTGAAGCTCCCTCTAAGCAAGCTAAAACATCAGGACATATATAAGCTATGGGTTGACTGGCATGGAGGAGGTGGAGAGCGAATTCCAGCATGGTGTAGAAGAGTTATACAAGACCCCAATACTCACATTTTTAGTGCTCAAGTGTGGGAACCTGAAGAACAATATGAGTTTAATGTTAAGAAATTCATACCAAACACAGCCCCTCTACTCATTTATGAGAGCCATGTGGGCATGAGTACTTCAGAAGAAAAGGTTGGATCATACAATGAATTTAGAGAGAAGGTTTTGCCAAGAGTAAAAGAAAATGGATATAACGCTATCCAATTGATGGCTATTCAAGAGCATCCATATTATGGCTCATTTGGATATCATGTATCCAGTTATTTTGCAGCATCATCACGAAATGGAACACCTGAAGAGTTGAAAGCATTAATTGACACTGCACACGAGATGGGAATAGCAGTAATAATGGATATAGTGCATTCTCATGCCGTAAAAAACGAAGCAGAGGGAGTTGCAAGATTTGATGGCACTTTTGAGCAATATTTCCATAAAGACCCAACAAGGCGTAATCATCCTGCTTGGGATTCCCTTTGTTTTGATTATGGTAAAAATGAAGTTCTACATTTTTTGCTTTCAAACTGCAAGTTCTGGTTGGAAGAATATAAATTTGATGGGTTTAGATTCGATGGCGTTACGTCAATGCTTTATTACAGTCATGGTCTTGAAGAAAGTTTTACCAATTACGGCGATTACTATAACGGTCATCAAGATCCAGATGCAATAACTTACCTTACATTGGCAAATAAATTGATTCACGAAGTAAATCCCAATGCAATCACTATTGCAGAAGAGGTTAGTGGAATGCCAGGTTTGGCATTAGATATAGAATCGGGTGGATATGGTTTTGATTATCGTATGGCAATGAATATTCCAGATTTTTGGATCAAAACTATAAAAGAAAAGAGGGATGAAGACTGGAGGTCATCAGCAATATGGTGGGAAAACACTAATCGCCGAGCGGATGAAAAAACCATATCTTATGTGGAGAGTCACGATCAAGCATTGGTTGGAGACAAAACTATCATATTCCGTCTTATTGACGCTGATATGTATTGGTTTATGTCAAAAATATTGAGTAGCTCACATAAAGTGGATAGAGGAATAGCCCTCCACAAGATGATAAGACTTGTGACTGCCAGCACAATCAATGGTGGGTTCCTCACATTTATGGGGAACGAGTTTGGACACCCCGAATGGATCGACTTTCCTCGTGAGGGCAATGATTGGTCATACAAATATGCTCGCAGACAATGGAATCTGGCAGACAATCATACCCTCAAATATCACTTTTTAGGAGATTTTGATAAGGAAATGATAAAGCTAATGAAATCAATCCCAAACTTTCAAGACACACCAATCATCAAACTTTGGGATAAAGATGAAGATAACGTTTTAGCATATATGCGTGGTGATTTATTGTTTATGTTCAATTTTCACCCTACCAAATCTTATAGTGACTATGGCATATTAGCACCTGAAGGTGAATACGAAATGATTCTAAATACCGACAGCCTACTATTTGGAGGATTTGGATTAGTGGACGAGTCAATGCACCATTTCACACTTCACGATGAACTCTATGCTAAAGATCACAAAGGCTGGCTCACCACATATCTGCCAGCAAGAAGTGCATTTGTACTGAAAAAGAGAAGTTAATTATAAAATAAAAAATAATATGAATTTATATCCTTTAAAATTTAAACCCATCCTTAAACCGATGATTTGGGGTGGAACAGATATTGCTCCGTTTAAGAACATTACAACCGAGCATGACAATATTGGCGAAAGCTGGGAAATATCGGGCGTGGAAGGCAACGTTTCTGTAGTTTCTAATGGTGAGTTGGCAAATATTACTCTTGACGAGATTCTTGCCCAAGCAAAAGAGAATTTAGCAGGTAAAAAGGTTTATGAGAAGTATGGCAACACTTTTCCCTTATTGATTAAATTTATTGATGCAAAAAGTGATCTATCAATTCAAGTGCATCCTGACGATAAGTTAGGAAAAGAGCGACACAACTCCTTCGGCAAAACCGAAATGTGGTACGTGGTTGATGCTTCACAAGATGCATTCTTGTATTCAGGATTTGAGCAAAAACTAAGTCCAGATAAATACGAAGAAACGGTAAACGACAATACATTTACCGACTATCTAAAAAGATACGAAGTAAAGTCAGGAGATGTATTCTTCCTTCCAGCTGGACGAGTTCATGCCATAGGTTCTGGCTGTTTTGTGGCAGAAATTCAGCAAACTTCCAATATTACTTACAGAATATATGACTATGATCGGACTGATGCTGATGGAAACAAACGCGAACTACACACCGAGCTGGCTAAGGATGCTATAAACTTTGAAGTTTTAGATAGCTATAAAACAGAATACGCATCACAAGTCAACACTCCTGTAGAGCTTGCTTCTTGCCAATATTTCACAACCAATCTATTGGATATTGATATTGCCATTTCCAGAAACTACGAGAGTAGAGATTCATTTACAATATATATTTGTATGGAAGGACATTGCACTCTCACAGATAACGACGGGAACTCTATAACAATAAATAAAGGTGAATCAATATTAATTCCTGCAACAACTAAGTCAGCAGTTATTTCACCAAGTGTTGCAACAAAGTTGCTCGAAACATTTGTGAGATAGTCTTCTACCACTATTTTAAACATATATCACAGAGTCCAAAGTAGGTATAATCTACAATACGGACTCTGTGTTTTTTTATTGTTGATTGATAAGATA
>CAZNRT010000141.1:0-5989 GCA_964575445.1 uncultured Proteiniphilum sp.
TAAGTAATATAAGTTAGTCAGTATATATTAAACACAAAGCAAAGAAACATAAATTTCTCTTAAATTCAAAGATTAGCAATGTGTTTATCATATAGATAAAATCTAATGTCAATAGAAATGCCCCTTTCGGGGCATTCAATGTGGCTTTATAAATATGATTATTTATATATAATTTATAAGCTGGTTTAAACTCTCTTTAGCATCACCTAATAATAGATGCACTCCCGTTTCTTTTTCATACAATGGGTTTTCAACACCCGCATATCCTGGTTGTAGGTCGAAGTTGCAAATAAATATTTGTTTTGCCTCATCTACATTCAGCACAGGCATTCCATATATTGGAGTATCCACAGCATCTCTTGCTGCTGGATTGAGCACATCATTTGCTCCAATGACAATAACGGCATCAGTATTTTTGAAATCGTCGTTGATGGCATCCATCTCAAATAGCTGCTCATATGAAACATCTGCTTCGGCAAGCAATACATTCATATGCCCTGGCATTCTGCCTGCCACAGGATGAATTGCATATCTTACCTCTGCTCCGTTGTTTTCTAATTTGTCAGCTAATTGTTTTACTAAGTGTTGTGCCTGAGCCAATGCCATTCCATATCCTGGAACGATGATGATAGACTTAGCATTCAATAGAACAGATGATCCATCTATAGGGGAAGCAGAAATTACCTCTTGCTTCTTGTCTATTTCCGAAAGCAACTTGCTAAGACTCTCTTTAGCATCACCTAATAATAGATGCACTCCCGCTTCTTTTTCATACAATGGGTTTTCAACACCCGCATATCCTGGTTGTAGGTCGAAGTTGCAAATAAATATTTGTTTTGCCTCATCTACATTCAGCACAGGCATTCCATATATTGGAGTATCCACAGCATCTCTTGCTGCTGGATTGAGCACATCATTTGCTCCAATGACAATAACGGCATCAGTATTTTTGAAATCGTCGTTGATGGCATCCATCTCAAATAGCTGCTCATATGAAACATCTGCTTCGGCAAGCAATACATTCATATGCCCTGGCATTCTGCCTGCCACAGGATGAATTGCATATCTTACCTCTGCTCCGTTGTTTTCTAATTTGTCAGCTAATTGTTTTACTAAGTGTTGTGCCTGAGCCAATGCCATTCCATATCCTGGAACGATGATGATTGACTTTGCGTCTCTTAATACATCACCATATTCTGTTTTTTGCAATGTAGGTTTAGACGGTGTTGATATTGGAGAAGCAGTAGTGCTTTTTGTAATCTTTTTGGTTGTGACAGAAGTTTTGCCAGTAAGAATATCCATAAGGCTTCTATTCATCGACCTACACATTATTTGGGTTAAGAATAGTCCCGAAGCTCCTACTATGCCTCCAACAGAAACTAAGAGAATATCGCCAATTGCCATGCCAGCAATTGCCCCAGCCACTCCACTTAGTGAGTTTAGAAGAGAGATAGTAATTGGCATATCTGCCCCTCCAACCCTTATCGAAAATGCGTAGCCAAATAAAGTGCTAATTCCAATGCTTATTGCAAAGATGATAGCTAAATTAACTGATGGGTCAATGAGTTTTCCAACAAAGGCAGAAAGTATTACTGATATAATTAGCATTGCTATGCTTAAGTTTAATACTGTAGAGTGTCTCTTCCAAATAATTGGTCGTTGAGGTAATATTTTGTGTAGTTTTCCAGCTGCAACTATACTCCCCACAAATGTAACTATACCTACTATTATTGCAAGAACTGCGGTAACGTCAGAAAAAATGGGATACGATACCTCAGTTATGCCAACACCTAATAAGGTTAGTATTCCTACTAATGCGGAGGCTAATCCTCCAATACTATTAAGTAACGCAACAAGTTGTGGCATCTCAATCATTTTGACTCTGACTGAGAGCATACTTCCAATAATTATCCCAATAAGCATATATACATAGATACTGCCAATTGTGATGATATTATTGTAGGTAAGTGTGACAGCTATTCCTAATAGAACACTGATTGCGCTGATGATATTCCCAAGTACAGCACTTTTGACTCGGCTCATCATAGAAATGCCAACTAAAACTGCTATTGAAAGCAGCGCACAAGTGATATAATATATGGTTGCAGTCATGTTATTTGTTTTTTTTCTTTCTGTTGAACATCTTTAGCATTCGGTGTGTAACGCCAAATCCTCCCACAACATTTACAGTAGCTGCAATTATTGCTAATCCACCCAATAGATGAGCAACGAGCATATTATTGTCAGCACTTCTAACAGCAATACCTACTGCCACAATCGCTCCCAATATTGTTATCCCTGATAAAGCATTCATTCCAGACATTAATGGTGTGTGAAGCAAACTTGGCACATTCTTTATTATGAAATATCCAACCAAAGTTGCTAAAACAAAAATTAGTACTAAGTATATAGGATTCATTTTGTGTATGATATTAAACTATTTATAGATTCATCGCTTCCCGAGCACCTTCGTGAACAATCTCTCCATTATTTGTTACTAATATAGAGCGAGTAATTTCGTCATTCATATCAAGATTAATACGCCCATCCTTAGTCAAGAATCTAACTAAATTGTAAACATTGTTTGCAAACATCCATGTAGAGCTTGTAGGCAATAATCCAGGTATATTTTTTATTCCTTGAATGCTTACATTGTGAGCTTTGGTTATTTTGCCAGGAACAGTCATCTCGCAGTTGCCACCTTGGTCAATAGAAATATCTACAATTACAGAGCCATCTTTCATGCTTTTTATCATCTCCTCAGTGATTAGCATAGGAGCTACTTTGCCAGGGATAAGTGCACTACAAAACACGATGTCCATTTCAGTTATCACTTCGGCAATCTTCTCACGTTCTTTTTGCAGCCACTCGTCGGGTAGTTTTAGTGCATACCCTCCTTTGCCAACTGCAAGTTCCTCTGGTATTCCAAGGTCTATTTGTTTTGCACCTAAGCTACCAGCCTGCTCGTTGCCTGCGGGACGTATATCCATAGCATATGTCACGGCACCCAACCTTTTTGCGGTGGCTAAAGCTTGAAGTCCAGCCACGCCAGCACCGATTACTAATACTTTGGCAGGTTTTAGCATACCAACTGCGGTAAACATCTGAGGCATAAAGATTGACAGCTCATCTGTTGCCATGATAATACCTTTGTATCCTGCGCATGTGCTCATGGATGTAAGTGCATCCATGTTTTGTGCTCTCGAAATGCGAGGTATGCTATCAAGAGTCATGGAGATAATTCCGTTCTGAGCAAGTTTAGTCACCATTTCGTGATTTACTGGAGATGCTGGATGAATAAATGTAATCAAGTATTGTCCTTTGTGCATCATGTCCACTTCATGTTTCTGATATTTCTCATTAAAGAGTGGTTCTTTTACTTTTAGGATGAGGTCGGCTTTGTCAAACAATTCTTGCGTATCGTTCACTAATTGTGCTCCTGCCTCTTTGTATAGAGCATCATTATACAGTGCTTTCTCTCCAGCACCTGCTTCCACTAATACGCTCGCTCCGTCTTGAACAAATTTTTTTACAGTCTCTGGAGTTGCAGCTACTCTTGCTTCGCCGCTCATAATTTCTCTTGGGATTCCTACGATCATAGCTAATAATATAATTTAAAGTTCTGATATTTTTAAGTATTTGATTTTGTTGAAGTTTGATTTTGTTAGATTAATTCGGTATTGCAAGCAAAAATAGTTGAAATAAATAACATAACGTCAATATTCTCAAACAAAATTGATAATTATTTCCTTTTTAATTAAAGTTTATTAGTAGCTAAGTTCAATATAGAAGTGTAAAATATTTCACACCAAACACTTCTAAAATTATTAATTCAGAATCTCCCATTAATCACTATATTTGTATAAAACTTTCACCAATGAATAATGATATAATCGATAATAAAGTAGAAATATATAGCCTCTCGGACGAGAATATTGAGCATGAGTATCCCTATATAGGCACTATCCATGCTGGATTTCCATCGCCAGCCAATGATTTCTATTTTGAACCATTAGATATCCTATCTAAATATATGAAACATCCAGAGGCTATATTTATTGGAAGGGCTTATGGGCTGTCAATGGATAGTTTTATATCCGATGGTGATTATTTTTATATGGACCGCTCGTTGCGCGCTTCAGCCGTTGATGGAGATATAGCCGTATGCGCTATTGAGGGTGAGTTTACTCTGAAAAGATTAAAATTTACTGATAGGGGTGTTGACTTGATTCCTTACAACGATGGCTTCCCCGTTATTTCAGTATCTAAGGATGATGACTTTTCGATATGGGCAATTGTAACATTAATAATTAGACCTACCCCTACAAGATGGTTGCGCTCATAGATTGCAATAATTTTTATGCCTCGTGCGAGCGCAATTTTAATCCTGCGCTTGCTCGCAAACCTATTGTTGTGTTGTCAAACAATGATGGTTGTGTCATTGCACGATCGGAGGAGGCTAAGCAGGTGGGTATTCCCATGGGGGCTGCTGCTTTTCAGTATCAAGAGGTGTTTAGGCGATACTCTGTTGAGGTGTTTTCCGCAAATTTTAAACTTTATGGCGATATGAGCCGCCGTGTGATGAGTATTCTATCAAACTATAGTCCGCTGCAAGAGATATACTCTATCGACGAATGTTTTTTGGATCTTACGGGTATGGATATTAACTTGGCTGACTATGGCAGGGATATGAAAGATAAAGTAATGTTGTGGACGGGTATGCCTATTTCTGTTGGGATTGCTCCAACAAAAGCTTTGGCTAAGGCAGCTAATAGAATAGCTAAGAAGTTTCCAACGCAAACGGGTGGGGTGCATGTTATCGATTCGGAAGAGTTGCGCTTGAAGGCATTGCGATGGTTGGCTGTGGGTGATGTGTGGGGCATTGGGCGACGCAATGCTGCAAAGCTACAAATATTGGGTGTGAAAAATGCTCTCGAATTTACAGAGCTTCCCGAGAGTTGGGTCATGGCTAATATGACTGTGGTGGGGCTCAATCTGCAACGTGATTTGAGTGGTAAGCGAACTATAGAGTTTGAACCAGAAGAAAAACTAAAAAGTATCTCCACTACTCGCACATTTGATATCGATTATAATACCTTTGATAAGGTAAAGGAGCGTATAGTTACTTTCACCGCTTTGAGTGCAGATAAATTGCGACGACAAAACTCTCTTTGCACTCGACTTACGCTTTTTATTCAAACTAATATACACAAGGATATAGAGCCACAATATTCAAATCAGGTGGAAGTGCGCTTGCCATTCCCTACATCGTCCACTCTGGAGTTGGTGGATTTTGCAGTGTCGGGGCTAAAAGAGATTTTTAGACCACATTATCATTATAAGCGAGCGGGAGTAACGCTCCATCACTTTGTGGATGCGGGACAATATCAACTTTCATTGTTTCACAACTCAGATCCAAGCCATAAACCTTTGATGGAGGCAGTGGATAGGATTAATCATAAGCATCATTCCAATCTTGTGCGCTTGGCAGCTATGGACAAAGAGACTTTTAAGATGCGACAAGAGCGGCTATCGCCCAGATATACTACCGATATTGATGGAGTGATAAAGGTGAAGATCGGATAATTTTATTTGCTTACTACATTCAATCCTATAATTGATATCACAAGGGTGAAGAGAAAGAAAATGCGCCAGAGTGCTGTCGATTCTCCAAGAAATATAATACCTGCAAGCACTGTAAATACTGCACCTATTCCGCCCCACACTGCATATCCTGTGCCCACTTCTATTGCATTATCTCCACTTATTGCTTTGTAGAGAAGAAACATGCTGATACTCACGCTTGCCAAAAAAGACAAGAACCATAATATAGCCGCCTTGCCACTGCTTGCCGACATTCTTTCTAAGCTAAAAGCAAAAACGGCTTCAAATAATCCGCCAACAATTAAAAAAATCCAGTTAGTCATATCGTTTGTTTAATATGCGCAAAGATAGAGTTTTGCAGTCAAAAGTCAGAACTTAACTCATA
>CAZNRT010000142.1:0-5967 GCA_964575445.1 uncultured Proteiniphilum sp.
ACAAGGAACTTTCTCACATTATATCCAGTAGATGACATAGTGCTCTTATATGGCTTGCCATCAAATGGAGGACATCCCGCATAAAGAATAGTCTTATCCTTACGCAAGTCACCCTTTTCGTACTGACTTACAAACTCTTCTGTTGGTTGGCTCCATCCATAACCACCACCAACCCATCCAGAGTTACGTGGTCCCATATAAGTACTCAACCAGTTAGCTTGGTTTTCATCACTCCAAAAATCGGCATTAGTCAATCCGAAGTATTGAATCTCAAACAACGACTCAGGAGTATTTTTATTTCTCTCCTCTCCACCAAAGCAATCGCTATAGTCTGGGTTAAGTACATATCCTAAGCTCTCAACCATGTTGGCCATCTCAATACTTTTTTCATACTCTTCGATGGTCAAATATACCTTAGCCAACAATCCAGCTGCAGCACCTTTGCTTGCTCTACCAATATCTTTGCCGTGATACTCATCACGAGTAGGAAGCAAATTGATAGCATCTAGTAAATTAGGTATAATCACCTCACTGTAAATCTTATCCTTGCTTACTCTAGTTGGGAATAAGTCATCACCTGGCTTGGTAGCTTTCAAGCTCAATGGCACATCACCAAATAACTGTACTAGAGTGAAGTAATAACTTGCACGCAAGAATTTAGCCTCACCAATACTTCTATTTTTTATTTTCTCATCAATATCCATATCTGGGACATTGTCCAAAATGGTATTACAGTATAGAATACCAGGGTTAGGTCCTCTCCAAAGGTCAATAGCCGCAAAGTTGTCTGGACCAGTCACAAAGTTTGATAGTTGAATAGTTTCGATACCATCATCACCACCACCTGCACCAACCACACTATTTCCTGCCACAATATCTAGCGTCCATATACGCATATTGTATAGTTTAGGACGCTGCATTGGTTGATAAGCTGCATTCGTCATCGCAACAACTGATGCCTCATCACTAATTGTTTCGGCGCTCGGATCTTCATATGGCAGTTTATCTAAAAAATCAGAGCAGCCTGCTAGCATAAAAGCAAATATAATAAGTACAATATTGAATATCTTTTTCATAATTCTGTTTCTAATTAAAATTTAATACCAAGTCCTACGCTTATAGTTCTAGTTAATGGATAGCTACTATGATCAACACCGCCACCAACTTCAGGGTCAAATCCTGAATATTTCGTCAAAGTCAATAAGTTTTGTCCTGACACATAAAATCTCAGATTATCAATCTGCAATTTCTTAGTAAAAGAGCTAGACATAGAGTATCCTAATGTTACGTTTTTCAAACGCAAGTATGAACCATCCTCAATAAAGCGATCTGAGTTTCTAGTATTTTTGTTAGGGTCACTATATATCGCACGAGGTATAGAGTTGCTTGAGCCCTCTTCCGTCCATCTATCCAATACCTTAGCAGTTTGGTTTCTTACAGTGTACATACCTTCTAAAGTCACTCTATTAGCATTGTAGATATCATTACCTGCAACACCTTGGAAGAAAACCTGCATATCAAAGTTATTGTAATCGAATGTATTATTCATTGCAAAGCTCCAAGCAGGAGTAGGATTACCTGTATAAGTACGGTCATAATCATTTACCACACCATCATTATTAATATCAAGGAATTTGATATCACCTGGCGCAGTACCATTAGCAGCATCTTGTCCTTGGTATTGATACGCATAGCTATTTACCTCATTCCAGTTTTGGAAAAGACCGTTAGTTACCCACCCATAGAAAGAACCAATTGGTTGACCTTCAATATGTGATTGGTAACCGAAGTAGATAGGCACACCTTTATTTAGTTTTACAACTTTATTTTTGTTGTACGAAACATTAAATTCAGAATTCCAGTTAAAGTTACCTTTTATATTTTGTGTTGCTAATGAAAGCTCCCAACCAGTATTCTTTACTTCTCCAGCATTAATCATTGGAGTATAGATATCAGAATATCCAGTAGTAATAGGCACAACCATCCTTACAAGCATATCAGTTGTATTCTTTACATAAGCATCAAACGTAACGTTTACACGTTGATTAAGCATAGTGGCATCAAATCCAATATTGGTTTGCTTTATCGATTCCCATTTAATATTAGGGTTAGGCATCACCAAAGGATATAGAGTAGAAACAGGAGTACCATTGAAAACATATTGAGAAGTTTTCAGTCTAGTAACTGCTGCATAGTTATCTAGCAAAGATTGGTTACCAGTAGCACCATACCCTAGACGAAGTTTCAAGTCTGAAACAATGTCATTATCATTATAGAAATCCTCCTCTGAAACTCTCCAAGCAGTAGAGAATGAAGGGAAAGTACCCCAACGGTTTGAACCAGATATACGAGAAGTACCATCATGACGCACAGTCGCTGTGAAATAGTATTTATTGTCATGTGTATAGTTTGCACGGCTAAAGAATGAAAGCAATGCCCATTCATTTTGGCTACCACCCACAGTAGGGTCAAGCAAACCATTATTTAATTGATTGTAATTATCTGATAAGAATTCTTTTACACTAGCGTTCATGTAGTTGAACACATTGTTCTGAGCACTAGAACCCACCATAACATTCACTTTGTGCCTATCATTGAATGTATCCATATAGGTTACAGTATTATCCCACAGGTAGGTAATACTCTTATTAGCACCTTGGGCACGATATGAGTTTGGCACTGGAATTGGTTTCCAATCATATTTAGGCGAGAAAGTTACACTATCCCAATATTTAAAGTCGATACCACCAGTCATTTTATATACTAGCTTATCAAATAGTGAAACCTCTCCATAAAAGTTACCCAAAACATTATAACCTTTAGTAGTACTATTCTCAAGGTTAGCAGTACCAATAGGGTTTCTTAAGTCACCATAAAATTTAGACTCATCTCCTGGGCCTGAATAAGTACCATCTTCATTCAATATAGGTTGAGTAGGCAATGAAGCCAATGAGTTCAACACACTGTACGAACCACTACTCTTCACATCATGACTCAATGTTAGGTTATTTCCAAATTTCAACCATGAACGAACTTTCGACTCATTATTAAGTTGAAGAGTGTATCTCTTATAAGATGTATTAATTACAATACCATCTTGATCGAACACACCACCAGAGATATAATATGTACTCTTATCATTTCCACCAGAGTATGATAATGAGTAATTCTGCATAATAGAAGTTCTCAGCAGTTCATTTACCCAATCAGCACCTTGTCCCCAAACAAGTGGATCAGCAAAGTCAGGTCTCTGTCTCTCATTATTGTTAGCCATCATATCATTATGTAATGACGCAAATTGAGAAGCATTCAACATTTTTGGAACACTTGTAGGGCTCTGAACACCCCAATTTGTACTTACCGAGATAGTTCCGTCACCCGAAGCACCTTTCTTAGTAGTTACAAGCACCACACCATTAGCTCCTCGAGAACCATAAATAGCAGTAGCTGAAGCATCTTTCAGAATATCTACAGACTCCACATCATTTTGATTGATAGCATTAAGAGCTAAATCTGTCGGAATACCGTCAATCACAATTAGAGGATCTGAATTATTAATAGAGCCTAAACCCCTAATTCTAATAGATACATTACTACCAGGAGCCCCTGAGTTTACAATTTGCACACCCGATGCATGTCCTTGTAAAGCTTCACCAATATTGGCAACTGGTTTATCTCTCATGGCTTTAGAATCTACAGAGGTTAGAGAACCTGTAAGGTCTTTCTTTCTCATTATACCATAACCCACCACCACTAGTTCGTCTAGTAGTTGCGAATCTTCACTTAATGTAATAATGAGTTCAGATTTTCCTTTTGTTGAAACCTCTTGCGGTTCGTAACCAACATACGACACAACTATTGTTGCATCATCACCATCCACATCAATCGCAAAGCGACCGTCATAATCTGTAACGGTACCAGTAGAAATACCCTTAATTGTTACAGTTGCACCTATTACAGTTTCTCCAATATCATCATAGACGATACCTGTAATTTTCCTTTGATTTTGGGCTATTAGATTTAAACTAAATATCACACTAAGTACCATCAATATGTACCTGCGCAAATAGTACCCACTTAACACACTCGTAATTTTACTCATACTTTTTATCATAAACTATTAAAATCTGGCAAAACGGTTAATAACACTCATTGCACAAACTATTGTTAACAATCCTTTTGCACACTACAAACTTAGATGATAATGACATGGGCAAAAAAAGATATTGATAAAATATGGATATACCTAACAACTACAAGTCTAATTTACAACCTGTTGACAAAATATAAGCATCGAAAAATATGGATTATATGTATTAGATTATCTCTTCAAAGCACCTATTTTCATGACTAAATCCTCAAATTCATCTCTAGGTACAGCAGCTTTATTCTTAACTCTTGTTCTATATGTATAAATTGTATTTGCGGAATAATTCAAAAAACTTGCTATTCGAGCACTGTCAGTTATTCCCAACCGAATCAGTGCAAATATTCTCAACTCAACATTTAAAAGCTCATTATTCTTCAAAACAAATCTATGCTCCTCTTTCAGAAGAGAATTAAAGTCCTCCACAAAGTTGGGATAAAGATGTAGAAATGTACTGTCAAAATTTTTATATAAATCTTTCAGTTCATTCTCAATCATATCGCGCGATTTAAGCATCTTATATAGCTCACTTAGTTTTTTCTCACGCGCCTTCATATTCAAAGAATTTTGAAACTTGCTAAGCTTTTCGATGTAGGTAGAGCACATATATAAGAAGTGACCAATATAAGCCTCTTTCACATGATTTGATTCAGACAAACTATCATTTACGTCCGATAGTTCAGTATTCACATCATAAAGCTTATCATTAGCAAACTGCAGTTCATCATTAAGCTTCTTCAACTCACTATTGGTTGCAGATAACTCTTTCTTGATAGCAGCCAACCTCTTCACATGCCTATATATGCTAATCACTAATACTAACAAAAAGAAAAGAAGCAGGCTTACCAATACCAGGTATAGCTGTAGTTTCTGATTTTGATTATCTATCCTCTCTTTGTAGCCAGAATCAATAATTGGAAAGATTAGCGATACCTCATAGGCCCTTACACGAGCATTAGAGAAAATCGCATCCTCCAGTGAGGATTGGATACACCTATAAGCATTCTTCACATCATCCTCCTCGTATAACAATGCAGCCAACGAGTGCATAGAGGCATTCTCCTTGATAGAGTTTTTTATATCATTTATGGCAGATAGTGCATAATAGTATTTTTGCAAGTCCACCCTACCCTCTTTTTTGTACACATTTGCTAAAGCATAAGCCACAACAGCCTTCTCATGCGACTCAGACTCACTCTCTTCTAACAAGTCCTCCAAGATTCGTTTAGACTCCTCAAGGTTATCCTCATCATAAAGCTTATCAGCAAACACGATTTTATAATGATTCGACTCTGTATCCAACACATTAAGTAAGGAATCTCTATAAAGATGGCTCATGCTAATGTGATAGGTAGAGTTAGGATTGTTTTGCGAGTAGTTTTTATACAGCTGTTTATATGAATCGTAATAGTTAACCAACAACTCATAAGGTAGAACTGGACTTGATATTGGTTTCAAAATATCAATCGCCTCTAAGTACAATCCTGTGAGAATATATAGTGAAGTTAAATCTAGCTTAGCCTCATTAAACTTATAAGAGTCATTATTACTCTCTGCCAAGGTCAGGTTTTTCTTAACGTAGCAGATAGCCGAATCAGGGATATAAGTTTTATACTCGCTGTATATTCTATAGTTTATATCATACTCTTGCGAATAGTCAAGATTTAGAACATTCAGCTGTTCTTTCAATAATAAAATTCTATCCTCTTTAATTTGGGTGTACTCCTCTTTTTTATCAATAAGCTCATACAAATATGTGTATGTAGTATCACGATGCGAATTAGAAAAGCAATCCACACCGATAAAGCATATTAATATTA
>CAZNRT010000143.1:0-5897 GCA_964575445.1 uncultured Proteiniphilum sp.
GGAGAATACGCACGCCGAATGATTGATGATTATAAAGATGCATTACAGTTTGTAGAAGATTATTTTAAACTCAACTATTCGTCGTTTCTAAATAAGTATTTCAAAGGAGCAAGACAGAATGACATAAAGCTAAATATTACGCCAAATAAGTTTCGCCAGCTATTTGGAGAACTATCGCCGACCCAACTAAAAATAATTAGGGATAATGAATCTATATACATAGTGGTGGCGGCAGGTCCAGGAAGCGGCAAAACCAGAGTTTTGGTTCACAAGCTTGCCTCTCTTCTTTTGATGGAAGATGTCAAACATGAGCAACTCTTGATGCTCACCTTTTCCAGATCAGCAGTAACAGAGTTCAAGAAGCGACTGTTGCAGCTTGTGGGTAATGCAGCACACTTTATTGAAATAAAAACCTTTCATTCTTATTGTTTTGATCTATTAGGCAAGGTGGGCTCATTGGACAAATCTAATAACATAATTCAAGCGGCTATCCAGGGTATCATTCAAGGGGATGTGGAAAGAAGTCGTATCACCAAAAGTGTTCTCGTGATTGATGAGGCTCAGGATATGGATCCCCATGAGTTTGAATTGGTAAGAACTCTAATGCATCAAAATGAAGAAATGAGAGTCATTGCAGTGGGTGATGATGATCAAAATATTTTTGAGTTTAGAGGTGCAGATTCCAAACTACTTGAAAAGCTGATGAATTTTGATAAAACCACTACCTACGAGCTTATTGAAAACTATAGGAGCAAACAAAATTTGGTTGACTATTCCAATGTGTTTGTGAAAACTATCAATCATAGATTAAAAACAACGCCTATTATATCGCATCAAAGTGATGATGGATCTATAAAAGTGGTAAAGTACAAAAGCAATAATATTATCGAACCAATGGTTAGAGAAATTATTGCTTTAGGTCTTAGTGGCACTACTTGTATCATGACGCCTACCAATGATGAGGCTTTGCAGGTTGCGGGGCTATTGATTCGATATGGGTTGAAAGCAAAACTCATCCAATCTAATGATGGATTTAGCTTACATAATCTATCTGAGATAAGGTACTTTTTGTCACTACTATTTTTGGATGATCATAATTATATAATCAGCAATGATGTGTGGCAACAATCAAAACGTGAACTGCAAAATAGATATATATCCAGTGATAAGCTTCGTATTTGTATCAATCTAATTGAAAATTTTGAGTCCACAAATCCTAAAGTTAAATACAAATCAGATTTTGAAGTCTTTATCAATGAGTCGAGGCTCGAAGATTTTATTGGCAACAATGGCGATACAATTCTTGTATCCACCATCCACAAAGCAAAGGGTAGGGAGTTCGACAATGTATTTTTGATGTTAGATGATTATAGGGTCAATACTGATGAGACAAGGAGAGCGATATATGTGGCAATGACACGTGCAAAAACCAATTTGTCTATTCATCTCAATAGTTCGCTTGTAGATAATATCAGTGCCAATCAGCTTGAAGTAGTTGTTGACAATAATTCCTATTCTGCCCCTTCTCAAATTGCGATGCATCTTACGCACAAAGATGTGTGGCTCGGATATTTTAGATCAAAGCAATACCAGATATCTAAATTGTTTGCTGGTGACGAATTGTTGATTGCTAATAATGAATGCCTAAATAAACGGAGACAATCTGTTCTTAAATTCTCAAAACAGTTTGAGGAAAGAATTGATGCTCTGAAAGGCAAAGGATATACCCTAAAGCATGCAAAGGTTAACTTTGTTCTATATTGGAAGCCCGAAGACGAAGAAGAGATCAAAATAGTATTGCCCGAATTGATATTTACAAAAACTGAAACTGATTGACAGACTAACTGATTAATCTTTTTTTCACTACCTTTGGCTTTTACATGAATTATACTAAAACGAAGCCAAGATGAAACTACTGAACCTCATCCTCATCACGCTGGCAATATCCACCACGCTACATGCCCAGCAGCTCACCATCGAGCAGTGCCACCACATTGCTGAGGCGCACTATCCCGCCATTGCACAATATGAACTCATTGAGAAAGCCAAGCACTTTGATATCCGCAATGCCAACATGGCATATCTGCCTCAGCTATCAATAGGCGGACAGGCATCATGGCAGTCAGACGTCACAAAGATTGATTTAGATATGCCAGGCATAGACATCCCCATCATTGACAAAGATCAATACAAAGTAATGGCAGAGATTAGCCAACTGATATGGGATGGGGGCATGATAGGGGCAAAGAAAAAAGTGACCACTGCCGACGCCGAGGTGCAAAAACAAAAACTGCAAACAGAGCTTTACTCCCTCCGTGAGCGAATCAATAACCTATTCTTCGGAATATTGCTTATCGACGAGCGATTGGAGCTTCACCAACTGATGGAGCAGGAGCTAAAACGAAACTACCACAAGGTGCAAGCACTTATAGATAATGGCGTGGCTAACCAAACCGACCTTAGCACCGTCAAAGTGGAGATGCTAAAACAAAAACAAGAGCGAATAGAGTTGGACGCTTCCCGACAGGCTTTCATCAAGATGCTATCAATATTTATTGGCAAAGATATTTCTAACGGACATCAGTTGGCAAAACCCGATATCAATCACTTTGCTTTCCACGCCAATATCAATCGTCCCGAGCTCCGCCTGTTTGATGCTCAACAGCAGCTCATCCACTCTCAGCGCAGTGTGCTCAATGCCAAAGTGATGCCCACCATCGGTGCTTTTGCTCAAGGTGGATATGGCAAGCCCGCACTCAATATGTTTGAAAACAAGTTTATGCCATATTTCATAGGGGGCGTCAAGCTATCGTGGAATATTGGCAATCTCTACACTCTTGCCAATGATAGACACAAGATAGAGATACAGCAATCAATGCTCAATTCCACTCGTGACACATTTCTCCACAATATTAATATACTCATCCCCCAGCAACAAATTGAAATCGAAAAGTATCGACAAACAATGCAAGATGATGATGAGATAATTAGCCTTCGCAAGCAGATAAGGGAGGCAGCCGATGCCAAGTTAGATAATGGCACAATCACAGTGTCGGATGTGATGCGCGAAGTCACCGCCGAAGATGCAGCCAAACAGACAAAGGTGCTTCACGAAATCAAATATCTCCTCTCTATCTACAATCTAAAATACATTACCAACTAACTACTAACATTTTTTTTAGCAATATGAAACCCATCATCCACTTATCACTACTCACGCTTGCCACAATCCTTGTTTCGTGCAATGGTAAAAACGCAGCGTTTGATGCCACTGGCACATTCGAAGCTACAGAAATTGTGGTGTCGGCTGAGGCAAGCGGCAAAATCATCAATTTAGATATACAAGAGGGGCAGCTGCTCACCGAGCTTCAGGTTGTGGGCACAATAGATACTGTTCAATTATATCTCCAAAAGATGGCTCTCCTTGCCAATGTAGAGGGAGTGCGCATTCAGCGTCCCAATATCGATACTCAAACTGCCGCCCTTCAGGAGCAAATACAAACTCTCATTCGCGAGCGCGAGCGCATCATCAGTCTCATTTTTGCTGATGTTGCTAATGCCAAACAGCTTGATGACATCGATGCGAAAATAATGGTGTCCCAAAAGCAACTTGCCGCACAGTTGTCATCTCTCCAAAAAAGTAGTGCCAACATAGGTGCTCAAAGTTCGGCTTTGGATATTCAGGTGGCACAGATTGACGATATGCTGCGCAAAAGCAAAATCAGTAGCCCCATCTCTGGCACCGTGCTCAGCAAGTATGCTCATGCTGGCGAGCTTGCCAATATGGGAACACCGCTATTCAAGATTGCCGACCTTCACAATATTTTTCTAAGGGCATACATCACCAATGACCAACTGGTGCAGCTCAAACTTGGCGACCAAGCCGATGTGTATGTAGATGCAGGTGATGGCTCAATGAAAAAGTATGAAGGCTCCATCTCATGGATTTCCGACAAGGCGGAGTTTACACCCAAAACTATTCAAACCAAAAACGAACGAGCCAACTTAGTCTATGCCATCAAAGTATCCGTACCCAATGATGGATATCTCAAAATAGGAATGTATGGCGAAATAGTATTTCACAAATGATACAAGTATCAAATCTAAAAAAAAACTATACTCCCACTGTTGGTATAGGCAAAGGCTCGGGACTCACATTTAGCGTTGCATCAGGAGAGATATTTGGCGTCATCGGTCCAGATGGGGCAGGCAAGAGCACCCTCTTTCGCATCCTTGCCTCTCTCTTGCTGCCCGATAGTGGCACCGCCACACTTGGTGGATTGGATGTGGTGACAGACTACAAATTTGTGCGCCGCATCATTGGCTACATGCCTGGTCGCTTCTCGCTATATCAAGACCTCACTGTTGAGGAAAATCTTCGCTTCTTTGCCACTGTTTTCAATACCTCCATCGAGGAGAACTACGACCTCATCAAAGATATATATAGCCAAATCGAACCATTCAAAACTCGCCGCGCCGGAGCACTATCGGGAGGGATGAAACAAAAACTTGCACTCAGTTGTGCACTCATCCACAAGCCACAGGTACTCATTCTTGACGAGCCCACCACGGGTGTTGACCCCGTCTCTCGCAAAGAGTTTTGGGACATGCTCGCACGGCTTCGAGAGCAAGATATCACCATCATCGTCTCCACTGCATATATGGACGAGGCAAGCCGATGCGATAGAATAGCACTCATGATGGATGGTGAGTTTATCGACGTCAACCCACCTCAAACCATTATCGACAACTATACCGAAGAGCTTTGGGCAGTACACACCCACAATATGTATCTCTCGCTTCAGCATCTCAGGCAGCACCCATCCATCAAGAGCTGCTATGCCTTTGGAGATAAGCACCACATCACCACATTGCCTAACTTTGATCCCAACGCTCTTCACAAATATCTTCAAGACAAAGGGCACACAGATATATCAATCCATAAGGCAATTCCCATCATAGAAGATTGCTTTTTGGCACTCACATAGGAGGAACTAAAATGATTGACAACAATAGCGATAAGGTAATAGAGGTATCCAATCTCACCAAGATGTTTGGAAGCTTCACGGCGGTAGATAATATATCATTCGATGTGCTTCGTGGCGAGATATTCGGATTTCTTGGTGCCAATGGAGCTGGCAAAACCACTGCCATGCAGATGCTATGTGGCATTAGTAAGCCCACATCGGGTAGGGGTTCAGTGGCGGGATATGATATTATGAAGCAAAATGAAAAGATAAAACAAAATATTGGCTACATGAGTCAGAAGTTTTCTCTCTATGAAGACCTTCGTGTGTGGGAAAACATCCGCTTGTTTGGGGGCATATATGGCATGCGTGGCAAAGAGATAGCTCACAAAACTGATGAGCTGCTTCACAATCTCAACTTTCACGATCAGCGCAACACTATGGTAAAGTCGCTGCCCATCGGTTGGAAACAAAAACTTGCCTTTTCGGTAGCAGTATTCCACTCGCCTCAGATAGTGTTCTTAGATGAGCCAACGGGTGGGGTAGATCCCGCCATGCGACGCCAGTTTTGGGAAATGATATACCAAGCTTCCAATCGTGGCATCACCATCTTTGTTACTACTCACTATATGGACGAAGCTGAGTATTGCAATCGTGTATCCATCATGGTGGATGGCAGGATAGAGGCATTAGACTCCCCCCAAGCTTTGCGCCAGCAATATCAAGCAAACTCAATGGATGGGGTGTTTCGCAAATTAGCAAGAAAATCTACGAGAATGGAATAATGCCTTCGGCGTTAGTACGCCTTTGGCTGTTAGTACGCTTCGCTGTTAGTATGCCTTTGGCTGTTATTACGCTTCGCTGTTATTATGCTTCGCTGTTGGGATGCCTTCGCTGTTGGGATGCCTTCGGCTGTTATCGAGTACCGAG
>CAZNRT010000144.1:0-2824 GCA_964575445.1 uncultured Proteiniphilum sp.
CCCAAATCAATGCGTTTGCGCAAGATATTATTGACAGAGGTGGAAAGAAAAAGAGCACCTAAGAACAGCAATTAGAATACACACTACTCATAATAAAGCAAAAGTGCAAAACAAATATTTGTTTTGCACTTTTTTATTTTATAGAACAGTCAGCAAATTGCATATTACTATCTCATCTTTTCTTTATCAGCGATATAAACTCATCTCGTGTTTGTTGATTTCTAAAAACACCAGTAAAATCTGAGGTGGTTGTGAGTGAGTTTTGTTTTTCCACACCACGCATTTGCATGCACATATGCTTAGCCTCTATTACCACCATAACCCCCATTGGATTGAGTGTATTTTGAATGCAATCTTTAATCTGCATAGTCAATCTCTCTTGCACTTGCAGTCTCCTTGCAAAAACATCTACCACTCGGGCTATCTTGCTCAATCCAGTGATGTATCCATTAGGGATGTATGCCACATGAGCCTTGCCATAGAATGGGAGTATGTGATGCTCGCACATCGAGAACACATCAATATCTTTTACAATAACCATTTGCCTATAATCCTCTTTAAAAAGAGCAGCACGAAGTATAGCCTCTGGGTCTTGTTCATAACCTTTAGTCAGAAACTGAAGTGATTTGGCTACACGCATAGGTGTTTTTATCAAACCCTCACGATTAATATCTTCTCCTAATGCTGAGATAACATTTTTCATGTGCTCAGCAATAATTATCTGATTCTCCTCTTTCTGTTGTATAGTCATTATTAATTCTTTAAAATTTATTCAACTGGAATTTTCACCTCATCGACAACTATATACATTTCTTTACCAAAGGAAGTAAACGCCTTCTTCATTTCGGTCAACACGTCATTTGCCTCGGTGCGTGTTTTGAAATTACCAACTCTCAATCTCCAAAATGGAGAATCGAAAGTAACAACTGTCTCGTGGTCGGGAAAAGCCTCATTTATCAATCTTTGTTTTGAATTTGCCTCATTCTTAGAAGTACGCTGATTGTTGCCTGAAAATGCCTGTATCTTATAGCCACGCATTTTCACGTATTGTTCACCGTCATCTTTCGAGTAAACAGTTCTATTAGCAGACATACTTCTGCCAAGCACTCCTCTTATAGAGTTATCCTCAAACACCAATACTCTGCCCTGCCCTGCCTTATATTCAGTAAGATGATCTATGATTTCGTTTCGCTGCTTCTGACTTTGAGCACTCACAAAAGTAGAAGATATAAGAACGAATAAGAAAACAAGTATTTGTAAAATCTTTGTCATATGAAAGAAAAGTTCAAAATTGAATAATGCCACAGGTCCCTTGAGACCTGCAGCAGTAAATCAGCTTATATTAAAATGCCTCGATGATTGGCATAAATTTATCAACACCCAACGATGCTCCACCAATTAATCCTCCGTCAACATCAGCATTAGAGAATAGTTCTTTTGCATTTGACGCATTGCAGCTACCACCATAAAGAATTGATGTATTGTTAGCAATCTCTTCACCATATTTAGCTACAAGAGTTTGTCTAATAAATGCGTGCATTTCCTGAGCTTGATCAGCAGATGCAGTTTTGCCAGTTCCGATAGCCCACACAGGCTCGTATGCCAAAACAATCTTTGAGAAATCTTCATTTGATAAATCAAATAATGACTCTGCTATTTGCGATTTCACCACATCAAAGTGCCTTTCGCTCTCACGCTCTTCCAACACCTCACCAATACAGAAAATTGGAGTCAAATTGTTGGCAAGTGCAAGATTTACTTTCTCCTTCAACATTTCTGGAGTCTCGTGATAGTATGCACGACGCTCGCTATGTCCCAAAATCACATACTTAGCTCCAGTAGATGCCACCATTTCGGCAGATACCTCACCAGTGTATGCTCCCGATACTTTGTCAGCACAGTTTTGAGCAGCCACACCAACTTTATTAGTGTCGATAGCTTGCGCAACGCTTGCCAAATGAATAAATGGAGTGCCAATAACCACGTCGCAGTTAATTGATTTATTTTTCAACGCTTCGTTGAGTTCGTTAGCCAAAGCTAAACCTTCTTGCAGGTTATTGTTCATTTTCCAGTTACCTGCTACAATCTTTTTTCTCATAATGTGAATAAATAGTTTACTTAAATATTATTTTATATTGTTCTTTTCTCAATTCTTTTGTCGATAACCTTTAGCACTGCAAGTGGCACAAAGAGCAATAGGAATATAACCACCAACTTAGTCCAAAAGTTTACTTCTATATCACTTGTTTTATCCCATGCATCAATTGCAGACGAGCCAAAGTTGGGCACTTCACTATCGTCCCACATATTTATGACTACTCCGTTGTGTATTAATATTAACCCTGGATTTGATCTAATCATCGTCTTCAACACCCTCTCGTCAGCCTCTGCAAACTGAAAATTATTTCCATTAACCTCGCTCCATTTCAATATCTGCTCCTTTAGAGAAGATGTCAAGAGATAAAAGCCTATGTTATTATCACGGGCATACTCATCAGCCCTCACAAACTTATCGATATGCCTCAAGTTCATATCCTCCAAAAAATAGGAAACCATCAGGAAGTTATACCCCGAGTCATTTAATATATCATCAGTTATATCATTTAGTATGAGCTGCTCCGAGTCCACATCGTGAGTATATAAGTTTATATGGAAGTCTTCTATGTTTGGAGTTTTACCCTTCTTCAATATCCTGGTCTGCATATCCACATATACCCATGTAGAGTCATCCCAAGGATAATTACTCTCCGTAAATTCCTTCTCCACACCATCTTTGCTATAAATAAATATATTCTCCACCACATCCTCATTGCCTGGCTCCACC
>CAZNRT010000144.1:2924-5852 GCA_964575445.1 uncultured Proteiniphilum sp.
ATTACCCAAGCATCGCCAAAGCAGCCACAATCTTCTACAGGATTTTTGATAGCTATCCACAAAGTGAGTGGCAAAAAGAATGCCATAAACACAGTAACGCCTATTGATGAAAGCCTCCTATATATACCCAAAAGCAAGAATAGACCAATCAATAGCTCCATCACCACCATCACTATTGCGAATGGCAATGCCAGTGGGAACAGCGAAACCAAATCGAATGAAATAAGATAATCTTGAATCTTATATGTAAATCCCAAAGGATCTACTGCCTTTACGAAGCCTGAGAATAGGAAAGTGGCACCTACAATAATTCTAAAGAACTCAGTTATATATTTCAATTTTATATCTCTGCTACCCATTATATACTACTCTCCAAAATGAAGTTTTATTAATCCAAAAAGAGCATAGTTGATAATGTCAGCATAATTGCCATCCACCCCTTCAGAAGCGATAACAATGCCTTTGTTATTCTCAATCTCCTTTATTCTATACAGTTTTACTAAAATTAAATCTGTATAAGAACTCACGCGCATGCTTCGCCATGCCTCATCATAGTCGTGATTCTTGGCATACATCAGCTCTTTGGTTGCATTCAAATGCTTGTCATACAAGATAAGAGCATCTTCATTTGATAAATCAATATTATCACTATAGCCGAGCTCTAACTGAATTAGTGCCATCACTCCATAATTGACAATACTAACAAACTCAGGAAATACTCCCTCTCCTACTTTACTCTCTTTTTTTAATTCGAGCGAGCGAATGCGATTAGCCTTTATAAGCAATTGATCTGTTACCGACTCGGGGCGAAGTATGCGCCAAGTGGGTCCATAATCTTTAGATTTGTCTTCAAATACATTTCGACAAATAGATATCACTTCATCAAATTGCTGATTAGTATTACTCATTTATTATTAATTATTTGGAGGATCAATTTTATTGCGACAAAGTTACATAAAAAAGGAAAAAGGCACAAGCTAAAAAAGACTTGTACCTTTTGTAAATAAAAATATCATTAAACTCTAAGATATCCTCAACGATTTACCAATACGTAGAGTAGTTCTTGTAGTTATATTATTCAATTTGCATAGCTTGCTGATAGTGGTTCCATTCCTTCTTGCAATTGCGCCAAGAGTATCACCATTTTTAATGCGGTAGTATTTCACATCACCATCTACATATTTGTTAGGACCTGAAGCACTTGCAGTAGTCTTTGGTGGAGTCGGAACTTTATAGTTGGCAGACGTTACTAACACACGACTGCTCTGTGTGGTTTTGTGGAAACTCGAATTAGTAATCAAGAAATCATCCTTATGACAAACAAAATTCTCGAAATCCACAATATAGTTTGGATTAATTGGCTTGCCCAAGAATCGGGTTTCGAAGTGTAGATGCGAACCAGTGGATCTTCCAGTATTGCCACCCAGAGCGATAGGCTCGCCCGATTTCACATACTGATCTTCTTCTACTAAGAACTTAGAAAGGTGTCCATATACTGTCTCAAGACCATTCACATGACGCAACACTACATAATATCCATAACCAGCTCTCTCAAATTTCTTTACTCTCACCTTTCCATCAAATGCAGCATAAATAGTATCGCCCACCTGAACCTTTAGGTCCACTCCATAATGGTAGCGGCGTCCTCTTCTGCCAAAATTGGATGTCATCTTGCCCTCAAAAGGCATTGTGAAATTTGTGAGATTTACTTTAAAAGAATCTGGAACATTTTTCAAACCACCATATGCATGCACATATGAGTTGTTCCATATGCCGCCATACAAGTCCTCGGCGGGTATTTCATTGATATCAAAATCTTCTCTTGAAGCGTTAGCCTCCTCTAAGACCGATAGGTTCATTTTTAGTTTTATTCCGTCTGCATAGAGACCATCTTTCTGATTCTCTAATTTAGCACTGTGCATTTGTTGATAACCAACCTCATTTTGTTTTGTGACTTCTTTGTTTTGTGCTGTAGCCGAAGTGGCTGTGAACAATAAGAATGCCGGTAGAATTGTCTTGATAGTTGACAAAAATCTTTTTTTCTCCATAAGTTTTTAAAATAGCGTTTGCTAATTATTTTGCTTAAGTTATAAGTTTTTGGCAATTAAGTTTCGTCATTCGCATATAGATTGGCGAAAGTCAATTGCTTATAATTAATGATTTCGTTTTCGTTGAAGAATCTTTTTAGTTCTATTTCGGCACTCTCGGGCGAATCAGAAGCGTGTACAATATTCTCCTGCACACTCATACTATAGTCACCCCTTATGGTGCCCGCCATTGCGTACCTACCATTGGTTGCGCCAGTCATTGCCCTCACCACGTTTATTGCCTCCAATCCCCTAATAGCCACAATAATCACTGGACTCACCATCATAGAATCGATGATGCGTTTAAATATTGGTCTATCTTTTAAATGTGAATAATGCTCCTCTAAAACCGACTGGGATAAATTGGTCATCTTCATGCCAACTAATTGAAGTCCCTTATTCTCGAAACGACTAATAACTTCTCCCACAAGATTACGCTGAAGCGCAGACGGTTTTAAGATTACTAATGTTGTTTGCATTGATTTTAAAGCAAAAAAGTAAAGTGAGTTGACTTTTGAAATAACTATTTTTTTCTTCAATAATTCCCAAAGTAACATCTTTCTCTTTTTTTGCGCAAATTTTCTGCGCACTAATTTCTATTATAAAAACCAAAGATATGGCTATTTTATACAAAAACCCACTGTATATCGCTGAATATCACATCAATGCAACCGTCTATGTTATAAAACATATATTCAGCAACTTAACCTTTAGAGTAAATAATTAACCTATAGTGTTAGCAAGAATCTGAAGTATCACCATCAATGATACAACATACTTCCAAAACTTCTGAACATTCGTCTAAAACGATTTCATACACTTCCAAAGTTTTGGAACATCC
>CAZNRT010000145.1:0-1699 GCA_964575445.1 uncultured Proteiniphilum sp.
TTGATTAATAATTATTTTCGACAAAAGACAAATATACTATTTTTATTCCAAATGTGCTTGTGCACAATTTTTAAACTTCTATAAATAATAGTATATCAGCAGTATTTTATAATTCTTTCAAGAAATTGGTAGCGGCTTTATCAATGGCATCAATATTTTGAGACACAAATATTGTTTTTGCTAAAACTGTATCTGATTTGGCTCCACCTTTTGGTCCTCTTTTGGTGATCACTCTATAGGCATCCACCACATTAAGAACAGGTTTTTTGGAAAAAGAACAAATATCTTCTAATGATTGACTCAAATCATTACTATCAAGTATTTGATTTCTATCCCAAACAATCCCCATATAGTTCTTTTTGGCTATCGAATAGCCAAAACCGCCATGATGCTTCAATACTGGCACGTTTATCCACTTATCGGCACCTATTATGGCTTCATGTATTTTCACCTTATTAATTATTTTACTGTTCGGCAATGACACTTCTCTATAGTAAGCACTTTGATGAGAAGGTATCATCTTTGCTCCCGCATCCAAAGCAGCCGCCTCAATGCCACTATTGGCATAACATTGCTTCCAGCTATCTATCGTATGATCAAAAACTACCACCTCTTTTGCGCCTGCATCATAACACTGCTTCACTATCTCCGCCACCAATTCAGGATTTGTATTTGCACCAAATTCTGGTGCTTTGTTCCATCCAATATTTGGTTTGATGCAAACTATATCTCCTTTCGTGATATACTTATCCATGCCACCCATCTGTGTTATTGCCTTACGAAACAGTTGGCGGGGCTCATACCCACTCAGCATAACCACATCATTCACTATTGTTGTATCCACCATTTGCGACGATTGCAAAATGGTGCTCGCAGCATTCATATCCCTAATGCTTGCTATCGAAACACCTGAGAGCATAGCTGTTTTAAAAAATTTTCGGCGATCCATGATTTAATTAAGTTTGATATCTATATTGCAATATTACAAACTAACTCTCATCCCACCAAAAAAAGTTACTCCTGGCATAGGAAATCCCCTATTTATTTCATATTTCTTATTCAACAGATTTTCGCCCTTCGCAAATAAACCAATTATGTTGCTAAGCTTATAGTTAATGCGAGCATTCCATAGCACAAAGCTTTCTTTGGAAGCAATTGGTTGCAAATTTGTATAAAGATTAGCAACATATTGCACTCCTGATCCAACATGCCATCTATTCACAGAATATCCACCCCCCACATATAGTTTATGCTCTGGTGCTGCCACAATCTTATGCTTCATATCCAAAAAGATATAGTTGGCATTAATTTGCAAACTTGACGACGCCTGATATGAAGATACAATCTCCAACCCCTTGTTTTCAATCTTTCCAGTATTCACGTTTAGCGGTTTGCCATCCACCATTGTTGTCTGTATAATATTCGCCCCATTTATAAAAAACAAGTTTAACCCCAAGCTCATTCTGCCGTTCAATAGCGATTGCATTGCCGACACCTCATAGTTCATCAATCGCTCAGACAGCAAGTTAGGATTTTGTGGCGGAAACATATACATCTCTCTGATTGTAGGATTTCTAAAGCCTTTGCTCACAATTGCTTTTAAGCTGGTAGTAGCAGTCGGAATATAGCTCACTCCAAATTGCGGAATCCATTCCGATCCATTCTTTTCATGATGGTCTAATCTTATACCCACATTCAG
>CAZNRT010000145.1:1799-5801 GCA_964575445.1 uncultured Proteiniphilum sp.
GTTTTATATCCGTCATTGATATGATGCGAACCAAAATTGTAGAAAAAGCGAACCAACCCCTCAGTTCTCTCATACCTATTTTCGATAGCTACCGATGTCACCCCCCTCACCACACTTGCATCATTGTCTTGCAATGGTGAAAAAATCATTCCAGGATTTGAAGAGTTGGTGTCAGAAAGATTGATGTCGGCAAATGTGGTCCAATTGGTGGAGATATCATATCCAGCCTTAGCATACATATTTGCTTGTCTGAAATCCATATTATCTCTTTGTCCCGAAGACTTATTGTAGCCAAAATCAATATTCCCAAAAAATTTATTTTTACGATATTGAGATGAATAATCCAAAGCCAGTGTATTGTAGCTCCCATACATTATTTGCGAAGATTGTTTCAAACCGTTTTGTTTCTGCTTTTTGGTGATAATATTTATCACTCCACCCATAGCATTTGAGCCATATAACACTGAGGCGGGACCCCTCACCACTTCCACTCTATCCGTCATTACCGACTGATAACTATCTGCCAGTGGATGCCCCATCAGCCCCATATATTGTGGATGTCCATCTATCAATATCAACACACCAGCTGTCGGTGCACCTCCCACTCCACGTATGCTCATTCCTCCAGCCGAACCACCCGACACACCATATCCCATCACGCCGCGTTGGGTAATAAACAATCCGGGTACTTGCTCAGTCAAAATTGGCAATAGTGAGGGCTCTATTCTATCTCTTATCTGTTGCTGTCCGACAATGGTAATACTCATCGGAACATTCTTTTGATTAACACTTGGCATTGTGCCAGTCACCACCACCTCATTCAATCGGATGGAGTCATTTATATATTGTGATTTTATCTCTTTTGCATTCACATCAAACAATGTGAGCACCATTAATGCTAAAACAACAGCTATTGACTTTATAATATCCATGGAAACTTAAAACAATCTTCGTCGTAAAGTGAATAATCGGCAGTGCCATTCACTGCAAATGTTTTTATTTGTTTAGCACCATTTAGTAGCTCGATAGCATATTTGACTGTGGCTCCTGTTTTTATTCTATCTTCAACTAATAAAATAGATTTGTCTTTGAAATCAAAATCTATTGGTGAAACCAACTTGGGGCTATCATATTTTGGCTTTTGCGATGGATCGCGCAAGTTTATTTTCAATAAATGAATATCTATATCTAATCGCTGATTAAGTATTGCAGCGGGGATGATTCCTCCATTTGCAATTGCAACAATAAAATCGAAAGTTTCGTGAAACTCAATTTCACGAAACTTTTGTTGTACCTCCTCAAATGTCTTGGTGTAAGCCATAATAACCTAAAATATTTTTATTTTGAAATAATGAATATACTAAGCCTTAGCCAAAGCTCTCAATGCAAAGTATCCTCCCACAAGCTGAATCAAAATACCAGGCATTCCGATACGAATATCTTGTAATGCCACATATAGGCTTTGCGTAGTAGCCCATTCAAAAGCTGTGCCAATAAATTGATAAGCAACAATTGCAAGAAGAATTCCCACAAACGATACTTTTTTGAAATGCTTTGCCGCCATTGATGCAGCGATTGCCAAAATCACTGACTTAATAATGATAGCGGGCAATACTGCCATTGGTGGCATACCAAATAATAAATGATTTACTATTGGAGACATCACCGCTGTGAGCAATCCCACATGAATACCATATTTATATGCAGCAATTAGCGTGAAAAAATAGATGGGTAGAAAAATAAAACCACCCTGTGGCACTAAGTGAGTAAGCTGTGGGAACAATATATTTCCAATCACAAATAAGCCAGCAAACAAGTAGGTCTTTGCATTGCTCAAATCTAATGAATAAAGTTTTACCGTTGTCATAAATAATTTGTAGTGTTATTGTTATTATTATTTTATACTCATGTGCTTTACTATCAACAACTGTTTATGTACACAATATGTTGCGAAGTTAGTAAAAAATATTGAAGTCTTGATTACTTTTAATGTTTTCAACTCCAAATTTCGCTTGATATATATAAAAAAAGGACGCTCACAGCAAAAATTACTGGAACGTCCTAACTACTAAAAATAGATATATCTTTTTGATTAGAATGTCAACAAGCCTTCGCCAGTCATGTCGGCTGGTTTATCGATACCCAATATTTGACACATTGTTGGCGACACATCCGCAAGGATACCATCTTTCACCTTTGCATCTTTATTTTCTGACACATACACTATTGGCACAGGATTCAGCGAGTGAGCAGTATTTGGAGTTCCATCTTCATTGATAGCATTGTCTGCATTGCCATGGTCGGCGATCACGATAGTTTCATAATCATTAGCGCAAGCAGCCTCTATCACCTGCTTCATATATTTGTCAACTGCTCTCACAGCTTCCTGAATAGCCTCTTTCACACCTGTGTGACCCACCATATCTCCATTTGCAAAATTGAGAACGATGAAGTCGTGCTTTTTAGAGTTCAACGCCTCCACCATTGCCTCAGCAATTTCGGGTGCACTCATCTCTGGTTTCAAGTCATAAGTTGCCACTTTGGGCGAAGGAATTAATATACGAGATTCGCCCGGGTATTCAGCTTCGCGACCACCCGAGAAGAAAAACGTTACGTGAGGAAATTTCTCTGTTTCGGCCACACGCAATTGCGTTAAGCCAAGAGTTGACACATGCTCTCCCATTGTGTTAGCCACGTTATCCTTACCGAAGATAATATTCATCCCCTTGAAAGTGCTGTCATAAGGAGTCATTGTGAAATATTGCAACGGAATAGTGTGCATATCATATTCGGGCATATCCTGCTGTGTCAGCACTATAGTTAGCTCCTTAGCACGGTCGTTACGATAGTTGAAGAAAATCACCACATCATCAGCCTCAATAGTTGCCAATGGCTTCCCGTGAGCATCCACATTTACTATTGGCAAGATGAACTCATCAGTCACACCTGCATCATACGACGACTGAACAGCATCAACCATATTGGTAGAAGGCTCTCCCACCCCTTTAACAAGAAGATCATATGATTTTTTCACACGCTCCCAACGTCTATCCCTATCCATAGAGTAGTATCTACCAATAACGGACGCAATCTTGCCAGTAGATTTTTCCATATGAGCCTCAAGCTCTTCGATGAAACCCTTGCCGCTCTTTGGGTCGGTGTCGCGTCCATCCATAAATGCGTGAACATAAGACTCCTCGATACCATATTCTTTAGAGATATCTAATAGCTTCTTCAAATGATCTAACGAACTATGAACACCACCATCAGATACTAAGCCCAAGAAGTGAATCTTTTTGTTGTTGTCGCGAGCATAGCTATATGCTTTAATGATTGCAGGATTTTGCAATATCGAATTGTCTCGACATGCACGGTTTATTTTCACCAAATCCTGATACACCACTCTTCCGGCACCAATATTTAGGTGTCCCACTTCGGAGTTGCCCATTTGTCCATCTGGCAAACCTACATTCTCGCCTGAAGCAAGCAATTGAGCGTGAGGATATGTCTCAATCAACCAATCCCAATATGGGGTTTCGGTATTGTAAATCAAATCAGCCTCGGATTTGTTGCCAATACCCCAACCATCCAAAATCATTAATAATGCTTTTTTTCTCATCTTATATATGTTTTTTATATTGTTTGTAACCTAAAACATTTTGAAGATACAAAAATACGCAATTAATTAATTATATGCTAACAACGGTATATTTAAAATATACATATGTTATATATGCACCAATAGAATCATTTCTCCGCACTTGAGGAGGGGAGATTCAATTGTAATTCGATAGATATTCAGTGGATATTCGATAGATATTCAGTTGTAATTCAATTGTAATTCGATTGATATTCAATTGATATTCGATAGATATTCAATTGATATTCAGTGGATATTCAATTGATATTCAATTGATATTCAGTTAATCAATTAATCGTTTAATCGTTTAATCAATCCTACTGATTCTGACTCTCTGCCTCTCGCTCCTGTTCCGCCTTCCG
>CAZNRT010000146.1:0-5774 GCA_964575445.1 uncultured Proteiniphilum sp.
GGTGCATACATCGATTGTATGGTGGTTATACCATTCGAGTAGTCACCTTTTCTATTTACTACAACTTGCTGCTCAAAAACGTAAGTACCACGTGGCAGGGAGTCAAAGTAGTAATTAGTAGAAGCATCCTTAGGCGATTTATAATACAATGTACCCCCACTCCACTCGATACCTGATAGTTGATCTACTGGCTCAAAACAAGTAGCACGCATATCTTTTATGTGAACAAATTCCATATCACGATCAGTGCGCACGGTAAGGCGAACCACAACTTTATCACCAACCCTCAAACCTCTGTTATCGTCAATTTTTATTAGCTTTTTTCCATCTGAGTCAGTTTGCTCTACAAATAATTCCTTCTTCACATCAAGAGATGCATCATTGCCCTCAATTTTATCCAAATCTTCAAAGTATTGCAAGTATAGCGCACCCCAAGCAGGAGTATTGCCACGTTGAGAAATCTCCACATTACCCATTTCAGGCTTTATTTCCGATTTGCTCCAGCTCTCCTTAAAGTAGCCAGTTCCTAAATCTTTAGTTTCAGGTTCAACAATCTTTCCACCCATTGTTATTGTAGTTTCACCATCTGTAGCGAACCAATCGTTGCCAGTGCTGAGTAGTGCATATATGGCATCAAGTGTAGCATGAGTTGACTCCCATAGCTGGGTCTGTTTTTGTTTCAACAACCATCGCTTCATATTGTCCATTTCTATTGCAGTAGCTCCAGCAGATTTGAAAGCCTCCATAATAAATGTATGAACGGACACAGCAGATTGCGAAATAAACACACTTGCACTATTGTTTGCCCAATACATCCCCATCTCATCACTCACAGTGGAATGTTCACGATAAGATTTTATTATATCGTTTACCACCCGTTCATCACCCCTCGCCTTCATTATGATAGCTATAAGTGAGCGTTCATAAAGACCAAACTTGGTCCAATTATCTTTTATAACTGATATATAGAAATCAGTCATTTCACTCGCTTTATCTTCAAGCTTATACTCAGAATACAAAGAGCGAACATAAACATATTCTAAATCCATAGAGTTGATACTGTTTATCTTCTTCCATGATTTAATATTACTCTTCATCCTTTCAAATCTATCTAAAGCCTCACTATCAATATATTTAATTGCGCTTTCTATCATATACGCAACTTCCATGTCTTGATTGATACTTAGATTATCAAGCTGGTTGAATCCATAAAGAATATACTGTGTTATCCCTACACTTGGTCTAAAACCCTCAAACCAGCTCCATCCACCTTGATAGGTCTGAAGTTTTTGGAGTTTCTCAATTGCTTTGGATATGATTCCCTGACTGCGATTTAGATCAAATAGCAAAGAAAGCTTCTGTTTCTGTTCTGTTTCATCTTTAGCCTCAAGCACCCAAGGAGTCTCTTCAAGCAATATGCTCTTCAACTCCTCGTTCTTTTCAAGATTAGAGATTAGAGTTTCAGTGGTTCCTCCTTGCTTTTTCCAAGCAGAAATCATAGATGCTACTTTTGGGTAAGTCTTCCCAATATGTACACCTAATGAATTTGCATAATATGCTGCAAACCACGACACAGAGTTGTCGCTATCAGGTGTGCCAAGCACAGGCAATGCCTGCACCGCATACCATGCAGGGTTGGCGGCAAACTCAAGCGTCAATCGATAATCTTGTCGTGTATCTGAACCTTGATTAACCAATCTGTAAAACACAAATGACTTGTCTTGATTTCTATTTACATCCATTCTCATAGACTCAGTCACCAACATTCTATTAGGCAACACCGCTAAAGCATGTTGCTCGCCATCACTAAAGTTATCACTCTTTGCCACAATACGCACACCAAGCATATCAATATCCACAGGAATATCAAACAACCAAGAAGCATCTACTGAAGCACCATGACTGATCATAAACACTTGCTCAGCTTTATCTGACATCACAATGTCTATCACCTCATCATTAACAGGATTAAAGAACTCAATCATCACAACTCCATTAATATCCTCATCAGATAGATTAGATATCTTAGTGCTAATAGATGTCTTATCTCCATGTCTAACAAAACGTGGCATATTGGGCGTTACCATCAAATCTTTTTGGGATACTGTAAGCTCTTCTGCATATCCAGTGTTTAAATTTTTATCATGTGCCAATAATCGTAACTTCCATTTAGTATTAGTATCAGGTACGGTGAAAGCTATTTTAGTCTCACCTTTATCATTCGTAACTAATTGTGGATAGAAGAATGCAGTCTCATCAAAATTACGACGAATAAAGTCATTTGTAGATTGTTTAACCTCAGCTCTATCATCTTCTACAACAATTATTTCCTCCTCTGCTATCATATCTTGAGCTTCTGCATTTTGAAGTTTCGGGGCAGCACCATATAGCATTTGCTTGCTCATCACTCCAGCACTACGAGCTAATATTCGTGCAGAACCCCATGATGGACTGAACCCATACCAATTGAAGAAGTCAAATTCAAAATGATTATACTCTTTAAATTTATATCTCAAATTTCCCGTTGTCTGCTGTGTCAGATCTGAACCATCGCTATTAAGTCTAACTTTAGACCAATAACTGCTTTTATCAATGGGATTGAACACCCATGCATATGTTTGATATATCTTATCTAACGACATATCATACATTGAAGCCAATACCTCAGCAATTGATGGATTACCTTTGTTGTCTTTTATTGATATTCTCCACTCCTCTTTTGCTCCAGGTCTAATCTTATCTCTGAAAACATCAAGAGTAATATTTAGAACTTTCTTTTCTTCTTCAAGCAACATGTTAATGGTATGTGAGTAGAACTTCTCATCTTTCACATAATTAAGCATCAATGTTATACCGTTTTTATAATTCTCTTTATATGGAAATATGAAAGTACGATTTTCATTATTCAGCTCAATCCATTTACGTTCCAACAAGTCATTTTCTTGCCATAATTCATATAGCACGTTCACCTTTTCGGAAGCACCAAATATGATTTCTCCCGATTTCGATTTGCTCAAAGCACTATTCCTAACCACCAACCAATCATTTGTCTTGATGGGAGGGCGTTTATCTGAATAAGAATATATAACCACATCACTCTGAGCATCCACTGCTCTACCCTGATCATCTTTAGATTTAAGCTTGATACGATATTTGCCCGACGGAAGATTTACGAACACTGCTTTTAGTTGTTTCTGTTCTCCCACTTCAAATAGACCGCTGGCTACTTGTTTGTTTATCGAATCATTATCCATAAGTGAGAAGATGTTATATTCTCCTTTGGCTGCAATCTTTTCGCCATCAAGATTGGTTGCAGTAATCACAATTTTGTCATCGCTACTCTTCTCAAGCTTATCTTTAATATCTAATGACAATATCATAGACACATCGCCCACCACCACTGTATAATTAGACGATTGGGTTTCGCCATTTATATCGGTAATAGTGGCATCTATGGTAAAAGAATATATTGGACTAAATAAGTTGCTACCATCACTCTTTTGGGGAGTGAATAATATTTCAAAGCTACCATTATCATCAGTTGTAACGGCACCTTCGTCAAACTGCTGTGCACTACCACCCCACATACGCCAGAACATCTGGCTTCGCGTTATTCGATACTGCACCATTGCGCCCTGCAACTTGATACCCGAGAAGCTCTCAGCCTTTCCCCTAACAGTTACCTCTTCACCAAAGCTATATGTTTTGGCTATCTTATCAAACTGAATGTCAAATGTAGGTCGTTTGTATTCTTCCACCCTGAAGCTAACACCGCCATCAGAACAACGAATACTAAAACCACCATTGAGCGCATCTGTTGACAATACAAACTCACCCGATACTGAACCAAATTCATTTGTGGACAACGATTGCGTTGACAACTCTCTGCCGTTAGCATCACGCAACTCAAAATCAATCTTAAAGTTAGTCTGCAACTTTGTCTGCTCACCGTCTGTTGATGTTGCTATTGCCTTGAAGTGAACCGTTTGCCCTGGTCGATATATTCCTCTATCGGTAAACATATTTACAACACTGCGGTTACTTTTATTTTCGGCAAAGCGGTAAAACGAAGAGCTTGGAAGTCTAACAAGCATTGAGCTATTGTCTTCACCTACAGTTGCATTATAAAACACATCATAGTTTGGAATATCCTTATGATATTTAGCTAAACCAATACTATTTGTTACAACACTTTTTTCTTTTGTTAGCTGTGAGTTAGACCAATTGCCAGGCAACTTATACAAATCAATTTTTGCACCCTCTACGGGCTTTCCTGAGATACGATTTATAACAAAGAACTCGTACTGATTTTCATCCAAAGCACGAGAAAAGACTGCAAGATCACTGACAGCAAACACATAGTGTGAATCTCTCATGCCTTCGGACAATGGTATATTATCAACATCAATAAAATATACACCCGGCTTGTCGATATCTATGGTAAAGCCAGAATTATTAAACACATACTCCTCAGCCGTTGTCAAACTTAGATCGATATCCTTAACAAAAACAGCTTTGGGCTTTAATGAGTTTCTTAGATTATTCCTATTTGCCAAAACATCCGTTGGCGACTTAATTTTATATAGCTTCAACTTGACAGATGACATGTTGCAATATGATATGTCAAACTTCTTTTCCCCTTGTATAGTAAAAGTATTATTACCCGATATTGTATAGCTTGGATTTGTAATAGATAACAACCTATTTTCGAGCAACCCAATCCTATCATAGTTTGGGTACTTAGCAATATATAGCTTCAAAAGGTCATAAATCTTCTTTGTGTTTTGTTTTTCATAATTCCCATTTTCAAGGTCCGACGTGAGTTTATCAACAATCTCAATGCTAATAGGACTATCCTCATTCTGGCTCAACAATTGCTCCAAACTACTTGCAGCATACATATCATAAGATGTTGACAGATTTCTCAAATAGTCAAGCTTGTCAAGCTCCACGAGCACAAGCGATTCGCTCATTCTTCTGGAACTAAGCGAGATGATAAATTTCTTGTAAGCCTCAAGTGTCCATAAATTATAATCAGTAAGAGAAGGATTAAAATCAATACAAATAAAAGTATCCGTATCCATAAAAAGGGTTTTAATATCAACTCCTTTGCTTACAATAACAGAACTCAAGTCTTTGTCCGAACTCAAATCTTTAAATCCTTCTATCCTCCTTCTTGATAAGAAATCATACATAGTTGGGAAGAAACGACGAGACGACTTGCCTAATGTCACAACAGCCTCATAGGCTTCCACCTTTGCTCTCAATAGTGCATCCTGCGCCTTTACCGAAGTATTCAGATGCTCAATTGTTTTATTGTAAAAAATATTTCGTGTCCATTCTTTCATATCATTGGGAACGAAGTCTCCCAAATCTGTGCGCTGATTAATCTCCCACATGTTTGACTGATAATAACGCAAATAGAGCTCACCAAGCATAGAATGAAGAACAGACTGCTCAACAATATCAGTGCTTTTAGCAATCATCTCATTTAGGTTGCTATAAATATAAGCATCATCCTCCATGTCAATCACCTGTTTGTACTCAGCTTGATGAATCAATGCTTTTATTACCTGTGGGCTATTTTTATCAGCGATAGCTCTTTTCATGATCTTATCCACCTCCTCAGCGGCAGACTTTGGCAAAGATTTTCTCTCGAACTCCTCCACCTTTTTCCAATTGTCGATGTAATTCATTGGTTTATTATTTTGAGAAAATAGTGTTGTAAAAACCATAAGGCAAACAACAATTACAAATATTTGATTTTTCATAAT
>CAZNRT010000147.1:0-5583 GCA_964575445.1 uncultured Proteiniphilum sp.
TCAATAATTTTGTAACTGATAAATAAAGATAAACTTGATAATAACGACTTGGAGCCCATTCTTTAATGTGCCCCACCATAATATCGGTGCTTCCATCAAGTAAGAGAAGAAAAATTCTTTCATCTCTGAAAGTATTATTATACCTTTGTGTTGCAACATACTTGCAATAGTTCAGTTAGTAAACTATTGAACATTAAACATACAATTAAGTGCAAGATATTAATTAGAATTATGATACAATATAAGGAGCTACTACAGCGTGTGCTGACGGAGGGCGTGAAAAAGGAGGACCGAACTGGAACTGGAACAATAAGTATTTTTGGACACCAAAGTAGATATAATATGAGCGAAGGTTTCCCTGTGCTCACTACAAAAAGGCTACATCTAAAATCAATAATTCACGAACTACTTTGGTTTTTGAATGGCGACACAAATGTAAAATACCTCAACGATAATGGTGTGCGCATATGGAATGAATGGGCAGACGAAAGTGGCGACTTGGGGCATATCTATGGCTATCAATGGCGTTCGTGGCCCGACTACACGGGAGGGCACATTGATCAGATTAAAGAGGTGGTGAATACTATTAAGAATAATCCCGACTCGAGGCGCATAATCGTAAGCTCATGGAATGTGGCAGATATCCCCAACATGAAGTTGCCTCCTTGTCATGCCTTTTTTCAGTTTTATGTAGCTGACGGAAAACTGAGCCTACAGCTTTATCAAAGAAGTGCCGATATTTTTCTCGGGGTTCCCTTTAATATAGCCTCCTACGCATTGTTGCTAAAAATGATGGCACAAGTGACTGGACTTCAGGAGGGCGATTTTGTACACACTCTGGGTGATGCACATATATATATGAATCATTTGGAGCAGGTGAACCTTCAGTTGAGCCGTGAAACAAGAGTGCTTCCTGAAATGAAAATCAATCCCGATGTAAAAGATATTTTTGACTTTAAGTTCGAAGATTTTGAACTTGTTGGCTACGATCCACACCCTCACATCAAGGGAGAAGTATCCGTGTAGATAATATTTAAACACCGTTCAAACACTGTTTAAACACTATTTTAATAATGAATAAATTCAACATTGGAGCCGTCGTTGTTATAGATCAAAACAATGCTATAGGGAATAAGGGAGATTTGCTATGCCATCTCCCCAATGATTTGAAACATTTTAAGAGAATAACTTCAGGACATACAATAATTATGGGGCGACGCACATTTGAGTCGCTTCCAAAAGGTGCCCTACCCAATCGCACAAACATTGTAATCTCATCATCAAGTGCTGACAACTTTCCAGGTTGTATTACCGTAAAATCTATTGAAGAGGCATTGAGCAAGTGCGAAGCCAATGAAGAGATTTTTATCATCGGTGGTGGAAAGCTTTATAATTCTACAATAAATATAACCAATAGTCTATATTTGACTCGCATTCACCATTCATTTGTTGAAGCTGACACTTACTTTCCTGTAATAAACTATGATGAGTGGACACTTGTGGAAGAAGAAAATCATAAATCTGACGAAAAACATGCATACGATTACTCCTTTTTAAAATATGTAAGAAAGAGTTGACAGGAGTCATATTTTTGCAATTATAAACCATACATAAATCATGAGAAAGCTCTTTATTTTATTATTATCTACATTTGTTCTTGCCCAATTGCCTGCGCAAGAATCCCATGACATGAAAGAGGGTATCGCCAAAGCCCTCACTGCTATATACAAAACAAAGCTCGGAACTGGAAAAGTTGTTATAGACAGTATTGCACAAAACGATAGGAAAAAACATATTGAGTATTATACAAATCTGTCGCTATCATATATGCCTATGAGCGAGAGCATTGTATTGCAAATCTATGACAGCGTGAGACACCATATGTCCACAAAAATTAAGAAGTATAGGATTTCTATTATATCAGATACGCAAGAGATAAGTGCACTGATACCAAACCACTACAGAACAAAGGCAAAGGATAAATCAAGAATTAGTGCCCACAAAGTGAAACACCCACTAACTGCCAATGTTTCGCAGCCAATAAGTGAGTTCAAAAAAGGAATGCCCAACAATCATATAGCTATGTGGCAAAGCCATGGATGGTATTACGAGCAAAAACTTGGTAGATGGGAATGGCAAAGAGCAAGAATCTTTCAGACGGTTGAGGATTTATATACCCAAAGTTATGTGGTACCCTTTTTGGTGCCAATGCTCGAGAATGCTGGTGCCAATGTATTGTTGCCTCGCGAAAGAGATTATAACAAGATGGAGCTAATTCTCGATAATGATATGAATATTTATAGCGAGATTGATGGAAAGGAAAAGTGGCAAACATCTTCCAAGCCTGGTTTTGCAAATCCTAAAGAGTTTTACTTAGATGGCGAGAATCCATTTGGGATGGGAAGCGCAAGAGAGGCAAAGACAATAAAGAAGGGCGATGAGAGCATTGCAGAATGGAAGATAGATGTGCCAAAGAGGGGCGAGTATGGTGTGTATGTATCATATCATAGCTACAAAAACAGTACTGAAGATGCTCGCTACACTATATATCATAATGGAGGGAAGACCGAGTATAATGTAAATCAAAAGATGGGTGGTGGCACATGGATTTTCTTAGGCTACTTTGATTTTGATGTAAACAAAAATCACAAGGTTGTACTATCAAATATTAGTTCGAAGTCAGGTCAAATAGTGTCGGCAGATGCTATCAAGGTGGGTGGCGGAATGGGGAACATAGCTCGTATGCCTCTTGCTGAAGGATATGAAAAAGAAAATGTGAAGAGCTCGGAAAAGATTTCGGATAACCAGAAGATTAAAACTAATATAAAATACTTTCCCGAAACGAGCGGACGCCCAAGATATACAGAGGGTGCACGCTACTGGATGCAATGGGCGGGCATTCCCGACTCCATTTATAATCAGACGGAGGGCAAAAACGATTATACTGATGACTATGCCTCTCGTGGTCATTGGGTGAATTATGTGGCAGGTGGCTCATCAGTGCTGCCTAAACGTGATGGATTGAATATTCCTTTAGACTTCGCTTTTGCATTTCATACGGATGCGGGCACCACTCTCAATGATAGCATCATTGGAACGCTGGGTATATATATGACCCACCACAATGACGAGATTTTTGAAAACTATAAGTCACGCTGGGCATCACGAGATTTATCGGAGTTAATAATGAATGAAATAGTGGAAGACATTCGTCGCGATTATGAACCTAATTGGACACGGCGTGCACTATGGAATAGATCATATGCGGAGGCAAGAGTGCCCAATGTGCCTACTATGCTACTCGAGTTACTATCTCACCAAAACTTTGCAGATATGCGCTATGGCTTGGAACCTGAGTTTAGATTCATGGTAAGTCGCTCAATATATAAAGGTATGCTCAAGTTTTTGGCTTCGCAATACAACAGAGAATATGTAGTGCAACCACTGCCTGTAAAGAATTTTGTGGTGAAGTTTGTTGGCGACACAAAACTACATTTGCAATGGCAACCTACAGCAGATATGGCTGAGCCATCGGCAACTCCCACTCAATATATAATATACAAAAGAGTGGATGATGAGGGCTTTGATAATGGCACTTTGGTAAGAGGAAATATTTATGAATTAGATATTGATAAAGACAAGATGTATAGCTTCAGGGTGGTAGCAGCCAACGAAGGGGGCAAAAGCTTTCCGTCTGAAACATTATCGGCAATGAGGAAATCTAACGAAAAAGGGGTTGCACTAATAGTAAATGGTTTCACACGAACATCGGCTCCACATAGTTTTGTGGCATCTGACAGCATTGCAGGATTTTTTGGAGACGAAGATAATGGCGTGCCATATATTGCGGAGCATCATTTTATAGGACCCATGAGAGAGTTCAGACGCAGCATCCCATGGATGGATGATGATGCATCGGGATTTGGCGACAGTAGTGCCGAATTCGAAACTACTGCTATTGCGGGTAATACATTTGACTATCCTGCAGTTCATGGCAAAGCATTTGCCGAAGCTGGATATTCGTTTGTTTCGACCTCATCAAGTGCTATTGAAAAAGAGATGATAGACATGAATAACTACCAGATTGTGGACTGGATATTGGGTAAGCAGCGCGAAACAACTATTGCAAGAGGTGCTATGCCTGCAAAACATAAAACTTTTTCCAAAGCCCAGCAACAAAAGATAACCAACTATTGCACGAATGGAGGCAACATAATAATAAGTGGTGCTTTTGTGGGTACTGATTTGTGGGACAATAAGAATGCCGACAACGAGGACAGAGCATGGGCACAACAAATATTGAAATATAAATGGCGCAACAACAGAGGTGCGGTGACTGGGAAAATAAAAGCAGTGCCCTCCCCTTTTGAGTCAATATCTGGTGATTATCATTATTACAACAAGCTAAACAGCGAAAGCTATGTAGTGGAAAATCCAGATGCCATAGAGCCTGCTGACGAAAGTGCGCACACAATATTTAGGTATTCGGAAAACAACTTGAGTGCAGCCACTCTATATAAAGGTGATAAGTATAGCACTTGTATCATTGGATTTCCTATTGAATCGGTGAGGGGTGAGAGTGACCGAAATAAATTGGTGAGAGATATTCTCGAAGCGATCCGAAAAAGAAATCAATTAGAAAAATAGAAGACGACAATTTGCAATAAAACTTTCTCTGATAATTAGTTTGTTTCAAAAAATCGAATTACTTTTATAGCTTAATATTGTCCCCGATATATGACATTTAGGGGACAAAATATTCAGAAATCATGCAAACAACCTCGGCCAAAATAGAAAGTAAAATAAAGAACCACAAACGCGGTAAAATATTTTTTATAAACGACTTTGCTCCTTTAGGATCACCCGATGCAGTAAAAAAAGCATTGCAAAGATTGACAAATTCGAGATTACTCGTTAGGCTTGCAAATGGAATTTATTGGTATCCAAAACTGGAAAAAGAGTTGCACGGTGTGAAGATATCAGGTATGCCAACTCTGGATGAAATTGCAAAAGCTATTGCCAAAAGAGACAAAGCACGCATTGTGCCAACTGGAAATCATGCTTTAAATCTGTTGAACCTCTCAACTCAAGTACCTGCAAATGTGGTGTACTTAACCGATGGTGCTACAAGGCGAGTATCAATTGGAAAAGGGAAAGGAATATTTTTCAAACATACTTCCGAAGTAAGACGTTTGGCATATAAATCAGAATTTTTGATGCTGTTAGTTTCAGCTTTGCGGGAAATTGGTGAAAGTAACATTACGAACAGTCAAAAGGAGATTATAAAATTTCATTTTGCTCAAATTACAAATCAAGAATTCGAAACAGATCTGGCATTAATACCTGTTTGGATTCGAAAATTTTTCTCATCACTATGACTTTCTTACAGCTCCCAGTTAACGACAAGATTGATATCATAAATCAACTACACCAAGAGAGTGGCTTACCACATGTAATTATTGAAAAAGATGTATGGGTTACAGCCATTTTGCGTGCTCTATTTGAATTACCTTATTCAGATAATCTATCATTCAAGGGCGGCACCTCATTGAGTAAATGCTGGAATTTAATAGAACGGTTTTC
>CAZNRT010000148.1:0-4533 GCA_964575445.1 uncultured Proteiniphilum sp.
GTTTGTTTGGATGGTTTTCGAAGTATGAAAGTTATCGAAACAAGTTTGTTTGGATTAAAATAAACCTTGCAACAGCTATGTTGGTCAGTATCTTAGGGATTTGGAGTGAGTTTCTGAAATACATTTTATAATTTTTCAATTCAGCAGTTTTGTAATTAGCGACTTCGGCTACACCAATATAAATTTTGAATCAAGAGCGATAACTCCCACCATATTTATATCTAAATCATGATATATTCGTAAGACCAAGAATAGAATCAATGAGATTGACTATTTCTGATTTGTTAAATTCATCTTTTATAAAAACGAACATTGATGAATTGAGGTTAATGATTAATAATTCGATTAGTAATGAGCTTGTGATTTGATATTATTGATTCTCAGATTAGATGTATGGTGTATAAATCTTAATGCGACTGAACTAACTTTTACTGTTATTTCTTCATTTTTGAATTTAAAAATCATATCTTTGCCAAATTAAAAGGAAATATCTGTTAATTTCACAGTTTCATAATAATATGATCTTCATTAACAGTTTATTATATCCAAAAAACAATAGTTATTTTTCTGATTAAATATGGCTAATCGAATTAAAATTAAGAAAGGCTTACAAATTCCTTTGTTAGGTAAACCAGAAGAGGCTCTTCGAGGTAATCTGACGAGTGAGTTTGTTCATGTGTGGCCCGAAGATTATCAGGGCATTACACCAAGGCTGAGCGTTAAAGTGGATGATACCGTGAAGGCTGGTCAAGCACTATTTCATTCAAAGATGTATCCAGATATGCTATTTGCATCTCCAGTGAGTGGAACAGTTGTGGCTATCAATCGTGGTGCAAAACGACGTATTTTAGATATTGTCGTTAAAGCAGATAAGGAAATTGATTATGTTGACTTTGGCAAAAAAGATATTGCCAAACTTTCAACTGAAGAAATTAAGAGTGCTTTGCTGAATGCTGGCATTTGGGGTGTTATCAAACAACGTCCCTATGACATAGTAGCAAATCCAGAAAAAAAACCTCGTGACATCTTTGTCACTGGCTTTGATTCTGCACCTCTTGCACCATCTTACGACTTTATCTTGAATGGAGAAGAATCTAATCTGCAAATAGGGTTAGATGCTTTGGCAAAACTTACTGATGGTAATGTTTACTTATCTATAAGTCCATCTACAAAAAACAAAGGATTAAGAGAGGCGAAGAATGTTGTCATTACGGAATTTGATGGACCACACCCAGCAGGGAACGTCGGGGTTCATATAAATCATCTTGCCCCTGTAAATAAGGGTGAAGCCGTATGGACATTAAGTGCTCTTGACGTGTTGTTCATTGGTCGCCTTTTCAGCAAAGGTATAACTGATATGACCCGAAAGATTGCCTTGACGGGTTCTGAGGTTAAACAAACTGGTTACTATACAATGTGCGTTGGTACTGCTCTTGATAAGCTTTTCAAAGGTAATGTATCCGATGGTAGTCTTCGTTATATTAGTGGTAACGTTCTAACTGGAACCAAAATTGATTCAAATGGAGCTTTAAGAGCCAACAGTTCTCAATTAACAGTAATTCCTGAAGGTGATGATGTTCACGAATTTGTAGGTTGGGCATCTCTTTCTCCAAAAAGATATAGTGCTGGCGGAACATACCTGCAACTAAGAAAAGGATATCGTATTGACGCTCGTGTATTAGGTGGTCCTCGTGCTATTATTGTTTCTAATGAGTATGAAAAGGTTTTTCCAATGGATGTTATGCCTGAGCAACTTCTTAAGTCAACAATTGCATTTAATATTGATAAAATGGAGCAATTAGGAATCTATGAAGTTGCACCAGAGGATTTTGCTCTTTGTGAATTTGTGGATACGTCCAAACTGGAGATTCAGAAAATCATACGTATTGGGCTTGATCAACTAAGAAAAGAGATGGAGTAGTGCATCCTTCTTTTGAATATCTAACAATTGATACTAATTACTAAAACATTCAAATAAATGTCGTTAAGAAATTATTTAGATAAGATTAAACCAAATTTCGAAGAGGGTGGCAAGCTGCATTGGCTTCACTCTACATATGATGCTTTTGAAACATTTCTATATGTTCCAAATTCAACTTCGAAATCAGGTGTACATATTCATGATGCTCGAGACTCTAAGCGTACAATGGTTATTGTAATACTCGCATTGATCCCAGCACTACTGTTTGGAATGTACAATGTGGGCTATCAGCATTATCTGTCTGTAGGAGTTGAAGCCTCTTTTATTCAAACATTTATATATGGTTTTGTAGCCATGCTCCCTCACATTATTGTTTCATATGTTGTGGGTCTCGGAATAGAATTTGCTATGGCGCAAATGAAAAAGGAAGAGGTGGCAGAAGGATTCCTTGTTTCGGGGATGTTAATCCCTATGATTGTGCCTATTGACACGCCCTTATGGATGATTGCAGTAGCAACTGCTTTCTCTGTAATTTTTGCAAAGGAAGTTTTTGGCGGTACAGGATATAACATATTTAACGTAGCTCTTATTGCTCGTGCATTTCTATTCTTCGCATATCCGTCCAAAATATCTGGTGATCAGGTGTGGGTTCGCACTCAAAGTACCTTTGGAATGGGTGGGGGAACTGTTATTGATGGATACTCAGGAGCAACTCCTCTTGGTCAAATAGCTGTTAGCGATGCCTCCAGCTTTAGTGACTTTACGTTTCATGGAATAACTGGCAAACCACTTGAACTCTGGGATATGTTTTTAGGATTAATACCTGGTTCTATCGGTGAAGTATCCACTCTTGCTATTTTGTTGGGTGCTATTATTTTAATAGTTACTGGAGTTGGTAGCTGGAAGACAATGGTTTCTGTATTTGCTGGTGGTGCTGCAACTGCGTTGTTGCTAAATGCACTTGCGGTTAATGCAATTATGGAGATGCCTCCAGTATATCACCTTGTGCTTGGAGGTTTTGCGTTTGGTGCAGTATTTATGGCTACTGACCCTGTGACTTCTTCAAGAACTGAAAAAGGCAAATGGATATTTGGATTTCTAATTGGCGCACTTGCCATTTTGATACGTGCTTTCAATCCAGGATATCCAGAGGGTATGATGCTTGCGATATTATTTATGAATGCGTTTGCTCCGTTTATAGATTTCTACGTTGTGGATGGAAATATCAAACGTCGTCTGAAACGTTTAACGGCTTCTAAAGCTGTAAAAGAATAGAAAGGAGATTATTATGAATAGAGATAGTAGTTTATACACAATATTATATGCATCGGTGATGGTTATTCTTGTTGCCGTAGGTTTGTCTTTTACTCATCAAGTGTTGAGCGATAGGCAAATTGCTAATGAAAATATTGATAAGATGCAGCAGATACTTCGTTCATTGCGAATTAATGCTTCACCAAAAGAGGCAGAAGCTAAATATGCAGAACTTATTAAGGATGCTTATCTTATCAAAGCAGATGGTACGAAAGTGCAAGGTTCTGAAGGACTTCTTCCAACAGACGCAGCCTTTAGAACAGATATCGCTAAAAGCGGTGAGGATGAACTTCCTGTTTTTGTAGCTAATGTTGAAGGAAAAGTGGTTTATGTTATTCCTATGACTGGTAAAGGTCTCTGGGGAGGAATATGGGGCTACATGTCAGTCTCTGATAATGGTAGTACTGTTTATGGAACAGACTTTGGTCACGATAGTGAAACTCCTGGATTAGGTGCTGAGATTGTTTATCCAGCGTTTAGAAATCAATTTGAAGGCAAAGATCTTCTAAAGAATAATGATTTTAAATCTATAGCTGTTGTAAAGCCTGGTCATTCAGTTGCTGACAGAGATTATGTAGATGGTGTTTCAGGAGGTACAATTACAAGTAAAGGAGTAAATGATATGCTACTTGAAAGTGTTGGTAAGTACAAAGGATTTTTGTTAAAGTTAAATGCAGATGCTGGTAACTAATTGTTCAGCATTAATAAAAATATAGATAAATATGGCATTATCAGCAAAAGCAAAGCAGGCTCTACTAGGGCCACTAAATAAAAATAACCCCGTTCTTGTTCAGGTACTTGGTATTTGTTCAGCATTGGCGGTTACATCTAAGCTAGAACCTTCATTGGTGATGGCTATCGCCGTAACTATTGTTACTGCATTTGCCAACGTTATTATTTCATTATTGAGAAAAACTATTCCTAACCGCATTCGTATTATCGTTCAGTTAGTAGTAGTAGCTGCTCTAGTTACCATCGTTAGCGAGGTACTAAAAGCATTCGCATATGATGTTAATAAGCAGTTGTCGGTTTTCGTTGGTCTTATTGTTACCAACTGTATTTTGATGGGACGCCTTGAAGCATTTGCTCTTGGCAATGGTCCTTGGCCCTCTTTCCTTGATGGAATTGGCAATGGACTAGGATATGGATGGATTTTGGTAGTGGTAGGTTTTTTCCGTGAACTATTAGGATCTGGAACCCTATTAGGAATTCAAGTAGTTCCTGAGATTTTCTACAATATGGGATACGAAAACAATGGATTTATGATTCTTCCTCCTATGGCGCTGTTCTTGGTCGGA
>CAZNRT010000148.1:4543-5582 GCA_964575445.1 uncultured Proteiniphilum sp.
AACTAACTAGAGGGATGTTTATTCATAACAATATTAAATTATAAAACAGAATATAATAATATATGGAAACTATTAGTCTGATTGTAAGATCGATATTTGTAGATAATATGATTTTCGCATACTTCTTGGGTATGTGTTCATATCTGGCAGTATCTAAGAATGTAAAAACAGCTGTTGGCCTTGGTGCGGCAGTAACTTTTGTTCTTACACTTACTTTGCCTATCAACTATCTACTAGAAAATTATGTATTAAAAGCAGGTGTATTAACATGGCTTGGTGAAGACTTTGCAAGTGTAGATCTAAGTGTATTTAGTCTTCTTATTTTCATCGCTATTATTGCTTCATTTGTGCAATTAGTTGAGATGATTGTAGAAAAATTATCACCTTCACTTTATAACTCTCTTGGAATTTTCTTGCCTCTGATTGCTGTTAACTGTGCAATTTTAGGCGGTTCATTGTTTATGCAACAACGCGAATTTGCTAACGTTGGTATGGCTACTGCCTACGGATTTGGTTCTGGTATAGGTTGGTTGATTGCTATTGTTGGATTGGCTGCTATCAGAGAAAAACTAGAGTATTCTCATATTCCAAAGCCTCTTCGTGGATTGGGTATAACATTTATTGTTACGGCCCTTATGGCAATCGGTTTCATGAGTTTCTCAGGAATCAATATTTAATTAACTTAGTGTACAATATAAAACAGAATATACAATGAATGTGTTGTTAATGAGTGCAGGTAACTTAACCATACTTACTAGTGTAATTGTCTTTTTGATTATTATTCTGGTGCTGGTCGTTATCATATTGGTGGCAAAAGCTAAACTCCTGCCATCAGGCAATGTGAAAGTAACAGTAAATGGAGAGAAGTCATTCGAGTCAGGAATGGGCTCTACATTGCTAAGTACACTTCAAAAAAATAATATCTTTCTTTCTTCTGCTTGTGGAGGCGGGGGGACCTGCGGAGAGTGTAGATGTCAAGTTACTAAAGGTGGTGGCGAGATACTTCAAACAGAGGTGGGCCATTTTAGCCGTAAAGAGC
>CAZNRT010000149.1:0-5481 GCA_964575445.1 uncultured Proteiniphilum sp.
ATAATATTGTTGCTTTCTCTTTTGTCTGGTAGTTTTACCCAGCACTCTTTAGTTTTATCATTCCACGACCACAACTGAAAGTTGATATCCGAGTCTATTATCTTTTCGATAGTCTCTTCATCTACATTCTTTATCTTAACATCATCGACAACGACCTCAGTAGGTTTTTCATCTAAATGGAATTTAAGAATAATATTCCTCTTATTTGATTGAACAAAACCTTTATCATTAGGAGTAATAGTTGTAGAAAAGCTATTCTCACTTGTTGTTACACATATGAAATTTGTCTTTGAGTACACATTATTCAAGTAGTCTTGATTAAGACCATCATCTTCATAAAGTTCAAAAGAAGCAGACTCATCTTCATAATTAGGGAACACATGTACTAGAAGAGGGAAATCCTCATTTTCATGAATATACTGCATCACAGGCATCATTGGGACAATAGACCCTTTCTTTACAAAAATAGGAATAGTATTAAGTGGTGCTCTATAAGTTACTCTTTCTCCGCCTAAGTATACAGTTTTCTTATCATTGAAATCTATCCATTCACCGTCAGGCAGGTAAACTCGTTTCAGACGTTCCCCTTTTTTTAATACTGGTGCTACCAATAGCTCCTCCCCATACATAAACTGATTATCTACTTTTACAGCCTCATCATCATTTGGATACTCCATAAATAGCCCTCTTGTAATAGGTAGCCCCGTATCATGAGCTATACGTGAATAAGTATATAAATATGGGAATAATTGATACTTAAGTTCAATTGCTTCCTTGCTATTTTTCTCTACTATATCACCAAACATCCATGGTTCAACAGCATTATCACCTTCGTGATGTGCACGGCTTAAGGGGCAGAAAACACCAAATTGCATCCAACGAGTATATAATTCGCCTATTGCATCGTAATCAGTAATATCTCCACAATATCCTGAAATATCAGTGGTCCAGAAAGGAATACCACCAAGTCCAGCAGACAGTCCTACGGCAACCTGATTTTCTAATTGCTCCCACCCTTCTAGCACATCATTACCGTTTCCACTATCATTAGTCCACCCAAAAGTGTAACGCTGAAGACCTGCGAATGCCGATCTAGTCATTTGGAAAATACGCTTGTTAGGATTACGCTTCTCGAATTGCTCTTTAACAACTTTATCCCAAGTCAATCCATATACATTATGAATCTCATCATGCATACCAATGTTATGTTTCATATTCAGGCGGTCAACATCCTCCTCATTACTCCAGGCAGGTTCACCCATATCGGTCCAGAAGCCAGCCACTCCATCATCAATAGGTTTTTGCTGATATTCACCCCACCAGTCCGCAACCTCTGGAATAGTATAATCAACCAAACCACAGTTACCACCCCATGGCCATGGCATATCGTAAGCCTTATTTGTGCGAACATCCTTTACAAAATAACCTAGCTCATTAGCTTCATTCCATTGAGTCTCATTGCGTTGAGATATAACAGGATCTTGAGAAACAATCACTCTAAAACCTTTAGCATTCAAATCCTTTAGCATTCCTCTAGGATCTATATAATTCTCTTTTCGCCAATTAAAATCTTGTAAACTTTGAGTCCAACCAATATCTTGATAAATAATATCACAAGGAATCTCACGTTTACGGAACTCACTCGCTATTTCACGAGCCTGGTCCTCTCTTGTATATAATCCCCTTGACTGAGCAAAACCAAAAGCCCACTTTGGTGGCATAATTGGTTTCCCTGTCAATGTCATGTATTGCTTTTGGATTTCCTTATAGTCTTTACCAAATATGAAATAGTATATGAACTCTCCGTCAGGAGCTTCAAAAGAATAAAACTCATCAGATTCGGCACCAAACTTAAACTCTGTTTTATATGTATTATCTAAGAAAATACCGTATCGGTAGCTACTCATAAAGAATGGAATACTCTTAGCTAGTGGGTCTTCAGTTACACTGTAACAAGGTCTATCACTATTCCACATTTTGTAAGACTTACCTCTTCTATTTAGAGTTCCAGTTTTCTCACCCAATCCAAAGAACTTCTCATCATCCCTCAATACTTTATAAGCCTTTACAGATGTAGAGTCAACAACGTGTCCATTATCTTTGTAGTCGCTAAACACCAATCTCTGATACTTATCAAAGATTTGCAACTGCATAGGATTTTTGTGTAACCTAATGCGTAGCTGCGAAGTAAATATCTCATAGCTTGAAGGCTCATCATTAACATTTACTTCCTCCACATCCTCTAGATTTTCGTTTACCACAGCAAACGACTCATTCCTTCTTTCTAGTTTCCCCTTAGGATCAAACCAAATCTTGATCACAGAGTTACTATTTATCGTAAGCGAAAGAGCAGAACCATCATTAGTTTTGAAAACAACTTGATTTCCATTTTGCGTGTAAGATATAAGCTCTGTGGCTACTGCACTTATCGAGAACGATAATGCCAATATGAGTATTAAGTAAAATCTTTTTATTTGCATTTCTTTATACTATTAATATTCTAACACAAGCATATCCCAGTATTTAATAGAAGGGATAGTTACTTTTACACTGTTGCCTACCTGAGTGAAATCTATAGCTACAGGAGTACCTTTGTCTATGTCTGGCGAAGCCATCCATACGTTTTTAATATCTTTACTAACGGTAATTTCTACTTCTGTTTCATTAATCAATATAGGCTCTGGCTGATTAGCATTAGTGTCGCGCCAATCCATTGAGCTAACATCTGAAAAGTTAATAAGGTGTACAACCTCTTTATCATCAAATGATTTATTTACAACTGCAACGCTTCCTTGTGATGCTGGCCAGTTTTCGAATGACAATTCACTATTTACATCCTCTACATTTAAGTTAAAAAACTCACCACCATCTCTCAATAAGTTTTGATATGCTACAAGAAAGTCATAGTAGTGCATTAGATGCTCTTTCATTGAAGCAGTCATCTGTAAGTTAGAGTTTGGAAAATACTCATTAATTAAATAGTGTTCTCCCAATTCAAGATGCGCACCACCAAATGAGAATATTACAGAGTTAGCTAATAGAATGCCAGGCATATTTACAAAACCATTAGAGTTTGATTTGTCATAATGCATATAAGCAGCCAACACTGTACTCTTTTCGTTATTACTGAAAGCATAGTTATCAGTTATTACCTTTGCTAAGTCTTCATAAGTTTTGGTTTCGTTCCATACCTCAGTATATAGGAAGTCAACTGGCGACTTGGAAATTCCATTCTCCTGACCATACTGACTTACAGCATTCATTACTAAACTCTTTTCAGGATTAGCCTCTTTCATAGCTTCAACAAAGCCTTGATATGTATCCTCTAAGTTTACTGAGTTGCCATCATAATCATACACATTACCTCTATATCCTAATTGGTCGATATGATATCCATCAAAGTCATACACTTGATATACATCTCTATGTCTAACTATTAAATAGTCTTGCCACTCTTTATTTGCAGGATTTGTAACATATATACTACTACGGAATGGAGGATCAAGATGGTGGTTATTTTTATCCGAATGATTTTCATCGTTAAATAAGTACCACTCCTCTTTAACACCATCAGAAGGTGCATTTTGTAATGCTCCAAACATTAAGTTATAGAACATAGCTTTCATTCCTTTAGAATGTATAGCATCAATATATCCCTTTACGGTTGACTCATAATTTGTGCGTCCAATCAAGTCAGACCATGTTTCTGCTGGGTTTTCTACAGTTCCAGCCAATGGTCTATGATGGTCATACATCCAATCATAAAACTGAACACCATTCAAATGAAATCTATTCAGATTTTTGATATTGTTCTTAATAACGTGCTCCGACAATTTGCCATACGATGAAAGGAAACCATAACGTGGGAACTTCTTCCAATCAGATGAAACATCTACTGCAATAGTTTCAGAGACAACCTCCTCACCATTCTTAACAGAATAAATAACAATTAAATACCCTTTAAAATCATCACTTGGTGGATTCCAACTCCACGATTTAGCTGAAAGATTCTCTTCTTTTATTACTTGACCTAAATGAGTATAGCGAACTTTCGAATTATCAGGCATTTTTGCTGACAATTCAAAGTTCACCGTTTCACCTGGTTTATAACGGGCTTTATCCGTAGTCAATGCTGCATTGAAATAGGTCTCGCCATACACAACTGGGTCGTTTGTGGTTTTATAATAGTCTTCACAACCCACAAATTGTAAAACCAGATATATTGATAAAAAGTAAAATATTTTCTTCATTATATTGTATTTTTCACAGATACTACCCCAAGTTAAGAGGTGGTATCTGATATTTTATTTTATTGTTTCTTGATTATTACAGTTTCTTGCAACTGATCCAATTCTATGTAGTATGTGCCCGCAGAGTTTATTTTCCATTTGTTATCTGGATTTGAACCTACTGCACTATACAACACAGACTCCACGCCACCTGTTGGCTCTACACCATCAGCACTTGCCAAGAACCATGCACCATTCCAGTCATCTTGCTTATCAGCAGAGAATTTCATTTCTCCTTCGCTTAATGATCCAGTCCAAGTAAATACATTAGGATCATCAGTAGCAGTCATTGGTGTAGCATTTCCTATATCCCATCCGTTAGGAGTAGCTTCTCCCACCAGATAAATCAACTCAAATGGAGTATGTGGAACAATATCAATTTTCATATCACGAGTGTCAAGTTTAATCTTGTAAACACCTGGTGATATATTCCATTTATAATCATCAGAGTTTTCATTCTCAGACCATTTCACAACATTCAGGTCACTACCCTCTTCTTGTCCATTTACTTCAGGACGCAAGAACACAACACTTGAGTCGAAGTCAGGCATAGTAGCTATCTTAAACTCACCACCATCATTCAGGTCGGCATTGTAGTAGAAGATAAACGGATCTTGTGGATCAACAGTCATAGGCTTAAAGCTCCAACCTGTAGGATTACCTACTAACCACAACTCACTATACTCAGGAGCATCTAGTGCTTCAATAAATATTGCAAGATTGATAATATTCAGAGAAATTCTATAGATACCAGTAGCTTCAATCTCAAACTTTTCATCCAAATCCTCATCCGACTCAATTAGTGAAAGCTTAGTATCATCTTCACCTTTACCATATCCTGGCATAAACTCACCAAGAGTAGTAATAAACTTAAGCTCACCGGCATTCAGTTTACCTTGCCATACAAATCCGCCTGCTGTACCCGACACAGTATTCATCATAGTAGCATCATCTGCACTCCATCCATTAGGTGCTGCGCTACCAATCAGGTAAAGAGTACTCGAAACAGGCTTATAGGTAGATACACTCACTTTTACTGTCTCCGATACTTGAGGAGACACAGACTCGTGCTGAACATTTGCAGTTACTCTTGCAACTATTGTAGCCTCGCTGCCTGGTTCAATCTCAAATTGGTCTAAAAGAATTGAGTTCAACTCCTCAGTAGTATATGTAACTGAGTTTTTACCTTGAT
>CAZNRT010000150.1:0-5300 GCA_964575445.1 uncultured Proteiniphilum sp.
TCTCTGAGGTTTAGATTTGTTGTTTTCTTAGATGTGACGTCTATTATTAAGTTGTATTTTGTGTGTTTATCAATCTCGACGTCAATTAAGAAAGTAAAGACGTTAAGGTTTATAGAGTAAAGGTATGTTATAAAGGTTAAGAATGAGAGTTTTTGAACTGAGAGGAGATAATGATATACTGATGATAGAGACAGTAAGAAAATAGAGTCAAAAATATTAGTTCATGATATATCACTATAAGTGATTATGTGAGAAATTAAATGGTTAAATGATTAATGGTGAAAAAGGTACTTTGGCTTAGTGCAACTGCAACATCGCTACAAAATCAATTTTCTCTCTATTGGGTACATAATGCCACTCCGCACGTCTCTAAAGAAAAAATAGATAAACTATGTACTCAAAAATTTCATCAGTAGTCTTAGCATTGCTAATCTTATTTGGTGTGACACCTGTTATTAATGCTCAAAAAGGGGCGGTGTCCGAAACAAAACGACACTACCTATCTGGAAAGGGTGCTAATGATGCCATTAAGTGGGACTTTTTTTGTACCGATGGTAATAACTCTAATAAGTGGTCTAAGATAGATGTGCCATCGTCATGGGAAACTCAGGGGTTTGGTCAGTATCAATATGGAATTACTTTTTATGGAAAACCATTTCCCGAAGGAATAGCCAAAGAAGAGGGACAATATAAGTACGAGTTTGAAGCACCCGAAGAGTGGCGCAACCACAATATCAGATTGGTATTTGAAGCTTCTATGACTGATACTGAGGTGAAACTAAATGGTCGCAAAGCTGGGGATAAACATCAGGGTGGGTTTTATAGATTCTCATATGACGTAACGGATAAGCTCAAGTATGGAAAGAAGAACTTACTTGAGGTTACTGTGAAGAAAGAATCAGAAAATGCAAGTGTTAACTTAGCCGAAAGACGTGCCGACTATTGGAATTTTGGAGGCATCATTCGTCCTGTTTTCTTGGAAATCAAACCAGTAATGCACATCAAGCGTACGGCAATTGATGCACAGGCTGATGGTTCGTTCAGAGCAGACTGCTACTTAGGTGTAGCAGCAAGTGAAAGCCTAAGCTTGAAAGCCGAAATATTTGATTCAAATAATAAGAAGGTATTAGAAACAAAATCAGGCATAAAGCAAGGAGGTGATTGGACTACTTTGTCTGCTACGCTATCTTCACCCAAATTGTGGAGTGCTGAGCACCCCAATTTATATAGAGTTGACTTTACTTTGACTGACAAAGATGGAAAGACGGTTCACAAGACTAATGAAAAGATTGGCTTTAGAACAATTGAGGTTAGAGAAAGCGATGGTTTGTATGTAAATGGTGTGAGGGTGAATATTCGTGGAGTTAACCGTCATAGCTTCCGTCCCGAAACAGGACGTACATTGGATCGCGAGAAAAATTATGAAGATGTGAGACTTATAAAGGAGATGAATATGAACTCGGTTCGTTCGTCTCACTATCCGCCCGATCCTGAATTTATGGAGGCATGCGATGAGCTGGGTCTGTATGTAATGGATGAACTTGGTGGATGGCATGGAAAATATGACACGCCAACAGGCAAGAAGTTAATAGAGTCGATGGTAACTCGTGATATTAATCACCCCTCAATTATCTGGTGGAGCAATGGGAACGAGAAGGGTTGGAACACTGAGCTGGATGGTGAGTTTCACAAATGGGATATTCAGAAGCGTCCTGTGTTGCATCCACAAGGCAATTTTGGAGGATTCGAAACGATGCACTATCGTTCGTATGGCGAAAGTCAGGAGTATATGAGACAACCAGAGATATTTATGCCAACCGAATTTCTTCATGGTCTGTATGATGGCGGACATGGTGCGGGTTTGTATGATTATTGGGAGATGATGCGCAAGCATCCTCGTTGCATTGGTGGATTCCTGTGGGTGTTTGCCGATGAAGGAGTGAAACGTGTGGATGAGGGAGGACGTATTGATAATCAGGGTAACTATGCCGCTGATGGTATTGTGGGACCTCATCACGAAAAAGAGGGTAGTTTCTTTACTATCAAGGAGCTGTGGTCGCCAGTGCAGATAATGAACAAAATTATTTCGAAAGATTTTGATGGTGTTTTTGAAATCGAAAATAGATATGACTTTACCAATCTGAAAGATATTACTTTCAAGTGGGAGCAAGTAGCTTATCCAACTACTCCAAGTGCTACTTCATCTGCGAAAGTTGTAAAGAGTGGCGAACTAAGAGGTGCAGATATTAAACCTCATGGGGCTGGAGTGCTTAAGACAAACATGCCTGCATTTGCAGATAATGTGAATGGGCTTTTGATTACAGCTATTGATAAATATGGACACGAACTGTGGCAGTGGAGCTGGAAGATATCTGATGACAACAATGTTCAATTAGAAACTGCCACTCCAAAAGGAAATATACCTCCTACTTATGCCGAGGATAATGATAAACTATTGGTGACTGCATCTGACAAAAGTTTTACATTTAATAAAAAGACTGGCGAACTAACAGAGGTGCTTATTGCAGGTAAAAAAATGTCGTTCAATAATGGTCCACGATTTATTGGAGCACGCAGAGCTGACAGATCTTTAGATCAATTTTACAATCATGACAACCCCAACTCGAGAGATGTTGAAAGAACATATAATGAATTTGAAGATAGAGCACAATTGGATAAGATAGATATCCGTCAAGATGGCAACTCGTTGGTGGTAGATGTGAATTATAAACTTGGCAATATGGATCGTGCTGAGTGGAAAATATCTCCTGAAGGAGTATTGACATTAGATTACACCTATAATTTTGATGGAGTGGTGGACTTGATGGGGATCAAGTTTGATTATCCTGAGGAGAATGTGATAAGCAAAAGATGGCTTGGAGCTGGTCCCTACCGTGTGTGGCAAAATAGATTGCATGGTACAGTATTTAATGTTTGGGAAAACGAATACAATGACCCAATTCCAGGAGAGTCGTTCGATTATCCAGAGTTTAAAGGATATTTCGCTGATTGCGCTTGGATGAATATATACACTACCGAGGGTGTGATATCAATTGAAAATAATACTCCTTCGGCATATGTTGGTGTATATCAGCCACGTGACGGGCGTGATGTTTTGCTATACACTTTGCCTGAGAGTGGAGTATCAGTTTTGAATGTGATTCCTGCAGTAAGAAATAAAGTAAACACTACTGATTTGATTGGTCCTTCCTCTCAACCTAAATGGGTGAATGGTGAAAATAGAGGACAATTGAGATTCACATTCAGCAACAAATAATCTTATTCTCGCAATGAAAATATATAATAAAATATCGCTTCTTCTTCTATTGCTCATATTGAGCAAATTAGTGGTAGCACAAAATAAATATTTAGAAAAAGAGTTTTTGCAGCCTACCGCCAAGGAGTCTCAGGCGTGGACGTTTTGGTACTGGATGTATGGAGCAATCTCAAAGCAAGGCATAACTGCCGACTTGGAGGCAATGAAGAATATTGGGCTTGGTGGTGCTTACTTGATGCCAATCAAGGGTCCTACTGATAATAAGCTTTTTGAATATTCGCCATCCTATAATCAGCTGACGCCCGAATGGTGGGAGATGATACGCTTTTCGATGGAGGAGGCTGACAGGCTTGGTCTTAAATTGGGTATGCACGTGTGCGATGGCTTTGCGTTGGCTGGAGGACCATGGATATCTCCCGAAACTTCTATGCAGAAAGTGGTGTGGAGCGACACTATTGTGAATGGGGGTAGAGTGAAGAATCTGAATGTGCCTGAGCTTGAAAAATATGAAGGCTTTAGTAATGATATTGCTTTATTTGCGGTGCCAGTCTCTAAGTCGTACGTAACCGATGTGCCTCTGCCATTAGTAACTTCAGATACAGAGGAGGTTGATCCATCTTTTCTTGCCGATCGCACTCTTGATGGAACTTTCAGGAGTAACGATCCATGTTGGATTCAATATACATATAACAAACCTAAAGTGTGCAGAACAATAATTGTGACACCAGGAGGGAATAATTTTCAGGCGCAACGTTTGTCTGTTTATGCGAGTGATGATGGTGTGGATTTTAAATTGATAAAGCAACTAACCCCTTTCCGACAAGGGTGGCAAAATACGGGTGTAGATTTTACATATTCGATACCTGAGACTAAATCAAAATACTTTAGATTTTATTGGACCCCTGAAGGCACTGAGCCTGGCGCAGAAGATTTGGATGCTGCCAAATGGCGTCCTAACTTAAAAATTAAGAATATTATTCTATCTGAAGATGCTACAATCGAAAACTTTGAAGGTAAGAATGGTTCAATGTGGCGATTGAGTAAAAGAATTGAAGCTGACGAATTGACCGATGCAAACTGTGTAGCACTCGAAAGTATTATCTCGATACCTTTGTCTGATATAAAGGATGGAAAACTCAACACAAAGCTCCCTCACGGAAGATGGAAGTTAGTTAGAATAGGACACACATCTACTGGGCATGTTAATGCAACTGGCGGTGGCGGACGAGGTTTAGAGTGCGACAAGTTTAGCAAAGAGATTGTTAGGCTTCAATTAGATAATTGGCTTGGTGCATCATTCGAGAAGACCGACCTAGTACTTGCAAAGCGTGTTTTGAAATATATGCATGTGGAAAGTTGGGAGTGTGGTAGTCAGAATTGGTCTAATACTTTTGCCGATGAATTTAAAAAGCGTAGAGGATATGATTTAATGCCTTATCTGCTTGTATATACGGGAGTGCCAATTGGTTCGGCAACGCAAACTGAAAGTATCTTACACGATATTCGTGAAACTATAGCTGAATTGGCGGTAGATGTATTTTACGATACTTTGTATGACTTCTCTCGAGAATATGATTGTGAAATATCTGCCGAAAATGTATCACCAACTATGATTAGTGATGGCATGATGCATTATAAGAAGGTGGACAGACCCATGGGAGAGTTTTGGCTACAAAGCCCTACTCACGATAAGATTAATGATATGATGGATGCCATATCGGGGGCACATATTTATGGTAAAAATATTGTTCAAGCTGAGAGCTTTACGCAGCTTCGCACCATGTGGAATGAGAATCCAAGAATGGTGAAACCTTTGCTTGACAGACATTTTGCAATGGGTGTAAACAAAGTCTTTCATCATGTTTTTGTTCATGATCCATATGTCGATAAATTCCCAAGTATGACATTAGATGGTATTGGCTTTGCATTTCAGAGGGGTCAGACATGGTGGGACTATGGTAATGCGTGGATCGACTATATAGCACGATGTCAAACATTATTGCAATTTGGCAAACCTATAATA
>CAZNRT010000151.1:0-5275 GCA_964575445.1 uncultured Proteiniphilum sp.
TGATGCAACATTGCGTAGATATTTGCCAGTCTAAACAGAGAGGATTTTATATCCACTGGGGTTTGATAGACATTCGATAGTTATTCAGTAGATATTCGATTGTGATTCGATGGATATTCAGTGGATATTCATATTCTTTGGCTATACACCGCTTTCTTTGACATCTTAATTTTAAGATAGGTAGGTTTCACGGCGAGAGTGTATTCTTAATTTTAAGATGACTCATCTTTTGCCCCAAAATCCCGATTTTAGAACTAAAACCACTCAAAAACGACAAAATAATTAACGTCTTAATTTTAAGATTAGTCATAACTGTTAACTAAGGAGTAATCTTAATTTTAAGATGGGTACCTAAAAGGGCTTTCTGACCCATCTTAAGTTTAAGATCACTATACTTTGGCCATAGATACCAATTCTTAAATTTAAGATGCCTCCTATAAGTGCCATTATGATAGAATTTGTTTGCAATTGGCGACAAAATGTCAAACGCATGACCCATCTTAAAACTAAGATGGGTAGGAATTGGGCGATTATAGTTAAAATATGTTTTGAAAACACCTGAAAAGGTGTTTTCGGAGCCATCTTAAGTTTAAGAATTGATGTCCATGGCCAAAGTATAGTAATCTTAAAGTTAAGATGCCTCCGAGAGTGCAAAAATGGGGGAAATTGGAGGAAATTAGTGAGAAATGGGAGCAAGGATGTATAAATATAAAATAAATAGTGGGTAGCATCGGTGCCCCGAAATTAACTGATAGGTACAAAAAAAACTATGCTTTTTATTTCCGCGTAATCTCTACGAGAAGAATAAAAGAACATAGTTAAGATTTTGGTTAGATTTCATAAATAAATCAATGCGCGTAATTTTCTTTTGCTATGAAATCAGTACAAACATAAAGCATATTACCATGCAATATCTTTAGCTATAAATAAAAAGACACAAAGTGTGGAATAATTCCACACTTTGTGTCCTATGAATGTATAAGTTGATAACAGAATCAATCTAAACGCCTCTGCACAATTCAGCAAATAATCATTTCATCTCCTTTATATAACATTTTCTACAAAGTGGTTTGTATTCATCCATCTCCCCCAATACCACCTGCTTTTGGTCAGCAATAAGACGGAAAGAATAGTTTGCCAACGAGCCACAGTCAACACATATGGCATGTACTTTGGTCACATCATCCGCAACTGCACACAAATTTGGCATTGGTCCAAATGGATTTCGTTTAAAATCCATATCAAGACCCGCAACAATAACTCTTATACCCTGATCAGCGAGAGTTTGACATACATCCACCAGACCAATATCAAAAAATTGAGCCTCATCTATACCCACAACCTCAACTTCAGAAGACAACAGAAGGATATTACTTGAGTGCTCAACAGGTGTTGACAAAATTGAGTTTTTGTCGTGAGACACCACCTCCTCTTGCGAATACCGAACGTCAATTGATGGCTTGAATATCTCAACTCTTTGTTTTGCAAAATTGGCACGGCGGAGTCTTCTCAACAGTTCCTCTGTTTTGCCAGAGAACATCGATCCACAGATCACTTCAATACGCCCCGCTCGTTGGGTTTCGTTCACGCTATTTTCGTTGTACATATTTTGATATAGATTATTAGGCTAATATTTACTTGCCTGTAACTATCTTCTTTATTTCATTTAGTTTGTTTAATGCCTCTATTGGAGTTAGATTATTAACATCAGTGCTAATAATTTCATCTCTAACCTGACTTAATACGGGATCGTCAAGCTGGAAAAAGCTTAATTGATATCCCTCCCGCTTCTCAACAATATCTTTGATGGGTTTTTTAATTCCTTGCTGTCGATTGGCGGTTTCCATCTGCTCCAATATTGTTTCAGACCTCTTGGTTATACTTTGTGGCATACCCGCCATCTTGGCAACATGGATACCAAAACTATGCTCGCTACCACCTGGTAACAATTTGCGAAGAAAAATCACTTTGTTGTCAGCCTCTTTTACCGCAACGTTATAATTTTTGATTCGTTTAAAGGATTTCTCCATCTCATTGAGTTCATGATAGTGAGTGGCAAATAGAGTTTTAGCATTTGCTTTTGGGTTCTCATGAATATACTCAACAATCGACCATGCAATAGAAATACCATCATAAGTGCTGGTGCCCCTACCCAATTCGTCAAAAAGGACAAGACTACGATCTGATATATTATTGATAATATTAGCAGCTTCATTCATTTCCACCATAAATGTGGATTCGCCTAAAGAGATATTATCTGACGCACCTACACGAGTGAACACTTTATCTACCAAACCAATATGTGCTGACTGAACAGGAACAAAACTCCCTATCTGCGCCATGATAGTGATAAGAGCTGTTTGTCTTAGCAAAGCAGACTTTCCTGCCATGTTCGGTCCCGTTATTATCATAATTTGCTGAGAATCTCTATCAAGATAAACATCATTAGCAATATATGACTCGCCAGGCGGAAGCTGTTTTTCTATAACAGGATGCCGTCCCTCCTTGATATTCAACACATCACTATCACTTATTTCAGGACGGATATACTTATTCTCCTTTGCTACCTTTGCAAAAGACAATAAGCAGTCGGCTCTTGCAACTATATTTGCATTAATCTGAATTGTGGGGATATAATCGATCAGACTCTCAACAAGTGAATTATATATCTGAGCCTCTAACTGCAATATTTTCTCCTCTGCACCAAGAATTTTCTCCTCATACTCTTTCAACTCCTCAGTGATATATCGCTCGGCATTAACAAGAGTTTGCTTGCGTATCCATGTTTCTGGAACTTTATCCTTATGAGAATTTCTTACCTCGATATAGTATCCGAATACATTGTTAAACCCAATCTTGAGAGATGGGATACCTGTTTCCTCACTTTTGCGCTGCTGAAGCTGTAATAAATAATCTTTACCCGAATAGGCTACTTTTCGCAGCTCATCTAATTGAGCATTTACACCATTTTTAATTACCCCTCCTTTGTTGATAAGTGCTGGAGGATCGGGATGTATTTCACGCTCTATTCTATCTCTAATTATTGGGCATGGGTTTAGCTTCTCGCCCATCTCTTTTAAACTTAAATTATTAGATGACAAAAATGCTTTGCGAATAGGTTCAATAGATGTGAGAGCCACTTTTAGTTGCACCACCTCTCGAGGAGAAATCCTACCTACAGATGCTTTGGATATTATTCTTTCCAAATCTCCAATCAAGGACAACTTCTGTTCAAGGAGTTTGGTTAGCTCAATCTCTCTGAAAAAGTTTTCCACCACATCCAACCTATCCTGAATGGGCTTAATCTCCTTGAGTGGAAATACCATCCATCGACGAAGCATTCGTGAACCCATCGGAGAAACGGTTTTGTCAAGAATATTGAGAAGGCTCTTTCCACCTTCATTCATGGTGCTAACAAGCTCCAAACTTCTGACTGTAAATTTATCAAGTCGTACATATCTACTTTCATCAATTTGCTTTAATGAAAGAATATGGCTCAGCTGCGTATGCTGGGTTATATCCATGTAGTGAAGGATAGAGCCAGCAGCTATAACACCCAAAGTGAGGTGATCTATACCAAAACCCTTTAGATTTTGGGTATCAAAATGTGCTGTGAGTCTATCACGAGCAGCATCATTAGTAAAGATCCAGTCATCAAGCTCAAATGTTAGATAACCAGAACCAAATACCTCTTCAAACTTTCTTTTCTTTCCACGTTCTATTAGAATTTCTTTGGGCGAGAAGTTGGCAAGTAATTTATCAGTTTCATCCCTATTCCCCTCATAAACCAAATATTCTCCTGTAGAAATATCCAACAATGAAATTCCAAATTGCGAAGAACTAATATTAAATATGGAACCAAGAAAATTATTTTCTTTGTGGTTTAAGACATTATCGTTTATAGACACACCTGGTGTAACCAACTCGGTAATACCTCGCCTGACTAATGTTTTGGTATCCTTAGGATTCTCAAGCTGATCGCAGATTGCAACACGCTTACCCGCCCTCACAAGCTTTGGGAGATAGGTATCAAGTGCATGATGTGGAAATCCTGCCATAGCTATCGGACCAGCTGGTCCATTGCCACGACGAGTCAATGTTATGCCTAATATTTCAGCGGCAATAATTGCATCATCCGAAAAGGTCTCATAAAAATCTCCAACACGAAAGAGAAGAATTGCATCTGGATGCTCTCCTTTTATCTCATCATGCTGCTTCATCATTGGTGTTTGTTCTATCTTCTTGCCCACTTGGTAAATCCTTTACTATATTATTATGTGCGTCAAAAATACAAAAAAAGCTCCGACTATAGAAATTCAATTTCTGATAATCAAAGCTTATTAACGTAAGTTCGATATAAGAGGTCTATATGAACACCTCGCTCGTTATTTTCTGAATTTTGAATTTTCATGCAAAGTTGCATGAATCTGAATATGTGAAATGACTATTTGACCTGGGGTATGCTGAATAGTTGCAATAAATAATTAGCTATTGTCTATTATCTAAGAGAATCTCAGTTAGTTCTTTTATGCCTTCTGAGGCTCCTTTCCTTATATGATGCACATCACGACGACTTACCTGCACATCTTTAGGGTCTATAAGAAATACAGGAACTTCACTCGACACATAGCCTAACAAACCTGCCGCAGGATATACATTCATAGAAGTGCCGATAATTACATATATATCTGCTTGTTCTGATATTTCGGCAGCATCTGATATCATTGGAACTGCCTCACCAAACCACACTATATGTGGGCGGAGCTGATGTCCTCGCTCGCACTTCATGCCAAGATGCAAGTCACATTTTTTAGGATCTATGTCATAAATCAAATCATCGTAAACTACAGAACGAGACTTCATCAGCTCTCCATGCAAATGAAGTACATTGGTGCTACCTGCCTGCTCATGGAGATTATCAATATTCTGGGTTATTATCTGTACATCAAAGTACTTTTCTAACTCAAACAACCCATAATGCCCATCATTTGGTTTTGCAGAAAGTAATTCTCGCCTGCGAATATTATAAAACTCAAGCACCAATTTGGGGTCAGTTGCAAATGCCTCAGGAGTTGCCACCTGCTCTACTGGATATTTATCCCACAATCCTCCCGAATCTCTGAATGTTGCAATTCCACTTTCGGCACTCATCCCAGCACCAGTAAGGACAACTAATTTCTTTATCATATTATATTTAAGCATTTATTTTATTCGTTATCAACACATTCACTAATCTTGAATTATTAATCATAAATGAGACTAATAACAACAAATA
>CAZNRT010000152.1:0-5123 GCA_964575445.1 uncultured Proteiniphilum sp.
ACATCTATTGGGAGTATTGGCTCTATAAGTTCGGGCCACTCCACAAAGCATATGTTGCCACTGTAGAAATAGTCTTCATAGCCAAAGTCGTATGCCTCCTCTAACTTGTTTATTCTATAAAAGTCGAAATGATATATTGGCATATTATTTTTAGCTTTATATTCGTTCACGATTGCAAATGTGGGGCTTGTGATTGTTTCTTTCACACCCAGTTCTTTGCAAATGGCTTTTATAAATGTAGTTTTGCCTACGCCCATTGCGCCATAAAATGCAAATACTTTTTTGTCTCCAATGGTGGCTACAAATTGTTTTGCTGCATCTTTGATTTCATCTAAGTTTTTTATTTCTATTTTCATTCGAGTTCTGTTTGTATAATCTTGTTTTTTATATAATATGTGTCTTACTTATCTATCTATTTTGCTTCTAATTGGATGAGTGGAACTATCATCTCTTCCATTGATATGCCACCATGTTGAAAGCTATTTTCGTAGAACGAGGCATAGTGATTGAAGTTATTGGGATAGATAAAGAAACTATCATTAAGTGCAAATATGTATCTTGTGCTCAAGTTGGGCGAGGGCAGTCCCGCTTGTTCTGGTTCGGTTATGTCGAACACCTTTTTGCTGTCATACGATAAGTGGCGTCCCACTTTGTATCTTGGGTTGGAGTTAGCGGATTTCTCCGATATCACTTTCAACGGATTTCTTACTCGTATTGTTCCGTGATCTGTAGTGATAATTGCTTTATAGTTTTTGTGAGCTATTGTTTTGAGTAGTGATAATAGTGGCGAGTGCCTAAACCACGACCGTGTGAGTGAGCGATACGCAGCCTCGTTGGGCGTTAGCTCTTGTAGCATCTTTATCTCGGTACGGGCATGAGAAAGCATATCCATAAAATTGAAAACTATCACGTTGAGGTCATTGTTTTCCAATTTATTAAAGTCCGACACTAATCTCTCGCCTTCGGTATTGTTATTTATTTTGTGATAAGAGAATAATTCTCTTCTTCCATTGTCAGTCATATTGGCAGCTATGAGCGACTCCTCCTCCATGTTTTTTCCTTCATCATCGCCATCCTTTACCCATAGGTGCGGATGCTGTTTGGATATCTGCAGGGGTGTTTTGCCTGCCAACATTGCATTGCGTGCATACTGAGTGGCGGTGGGGAGTATGCTAAAATAGAGATTCTCTTTTGCAACAAAGTGCTCCGACACCAAGTCTTTGATATACGCCCATTGGTCTAATCTGAAATTGTCGATAAGGATAAAGAATAATTTCTCTCCCTTGTTTAAATGAGGGATTACATATTCATCAAAAACATTGTGGCTCAATAATGGAGCCCTGCTATGCTGTCGAAACCAATCTTGATAATGGTTCTTTACAAATCTGCCAAATGATACATTTGCCTCTTGTTTTTGCATTAGCAGCATTTCTAACATTGTGCTGTTGGTATCGGTGAGGGTCAAGTCCCACTGCACCAATCGCCGATATATTGACATCCAATCTTCGGGACTGTTGCAGTTGTTGATATCAATGCTTAGCTGGCTAAAATCGTCTCGATAGTTTTCAACATTTGTTTCGCTAATTATCTCCTGCTTTTCAAGAATTTTCTTTATCGACAACAGTATCTGATGCGGATTGACAGGCTTAATCAAATAATCGGCAATCTTTCTCCCGATAGCCTTTTCCATGATGCCCTCGTCCTCGCTTTTGGTAATCATCACTATGGGCAAGTGGGGGTGCGACTGATTGATAATCGAGAGAGTATCCAATCCTGAAATGCCTGGCATATGCTCGTCCAAAAAGATTAAATCGAAAGACTCCTCATGACATTTGTCAATAGCATCAAGACCATTATTCACATCCACCACATCAAAGCCCTTCTCGTTAAGAAAAAGTATATATGGCTTCAATAAGTCTATCTCATCATCAGCCCAGAGTATCTTAGCTCGCTTCACCATCAATGTATTATAATGTGTGGAAATGTTTATCAGAGCAAATTTAGATATTTATCGGCTATCACACAATGTTTTTCCATATTTTAGATTATTTGATACAATATTGATAAGCATGGTGGGGTCTAAAGGTTTTTCTGAATCAATAATTTTTTATTCTGATTGGTGCAAAATGTTTTTGTCATGAAAAACATTTTGTAAATAGTAGTCCAGAATGTTTTTGGACTCAAAAAAACTTTACAATAGTAGTAAAATTTTTTTTTGCATCAAAAAAAAATTGTTTTTAGTCCTCAATAATGTTTTTGGAGTGAAATAAAGTTTTTGTAAAGTCGTCCAAGATGTTTTTGTCATGAAAAAAACATTTTATTTAGTCGTCAAAAATGTTTTTGGACTCAAATAAACTTTACAATACATGAAAAAAGTGGTTTTGATACCCATTTCAGACTGTTATTTAACATAAAAAGGTCTTAATGCTAACAAAGCCTAATGGCTTTTACTACTAAATAATGTTTTTTGCTACTGTAAAAATGTTTTTTTACTACTAAATAAAGTTTCTATCCAAAAAAACATAATACAATACATGAAAAACAGTGTTTTTAGTGTTAAACGCATACAAATTTTAACGTTAAAAATTGTGTGCTGCTCTTTTCGAAATCTTTATGGTTTGGAATTTATGTAGAATGGGATTGTGGTTGAGGAAATAGTGGAGTAGTTAGTAATTGTTGACAGGAGTGATTTTGTTGAGGAATGAAATTTTATTACCACTCCATCATTGTTTTTTGTTTTCAAAAATTCGCTTATTATGATTAAATAATTAACTTTGTTGACATTATATTAGAGCAATTGCGTAGCCTATAATGAAGAGAATAGACCTTTTAATGCTATATATTATTAACGAAAAATCAAAAAGACTATTATTATGACAATTACAGAAAAAGCACAACAATTTATCAATCAGGAAGAAAAGTATGGAGCACATAACTATCATCCACTACCCGTAGTGCTATCGCGCGGGATGGGGTGCTATGTGTGGGATGTTGACGACAAAAAATATTTTGACTTCCTATCGGCATACTCGGCAGTCAACCAAGGACACTGTCACCCCAAGATTGTGGGGGCACTGACCATGCAGGCCGAAACGCTGTGCCTAACATCAAGAGCATTCTACAACGATAGCTTGGGACCATACGAAGAGTTTATGCACAGCTATTTTGGATACGACAAGCTGCTGCCAATGAATACGGGAGCCGAAGCAGTGGAAACCGCCCTCAAGCTTGCCCGCAAGTGGGGTTATCTCAAAAAAGGTATTCCCGCAAATGAGGCTATCATCGTGGCTTGCGAAAGCAATTTCCATGGACGAACTATTACCATTGTATCTATCTCCACAGATGAAAACGCACGTGCCGACTATGGTCCTTATACTCCTGGTATCGAAATAATACCATATAACAGTGTGGAGGCTTTAGCAAAAATATTTGAAGAGAAGGGCGACAAGATAGCTGGATTCCTTGTGGAGCCAATTCAAGGCGAAGCGGGAGTGTTTGTGCCTGATGAAGGATATTTGAAACAAACCTATGAGTTGTGCAAGAAGCACAACGTATTGTTTATCGCCGATGAGGTGCAAACTGGTATCGCTCGCACTGGCAAGCTACTATGTTGTGATCATGAGAACATTCGCCCCGATATTGTTATACTTGGCAAGGCTATATCTGGCGGAGTAATGCCCGTATCGGCGGTGCTTGCTGATGATGATATTATGATGACCATAAAACCAGGACAACATGGTTCCACATTCGGTGGATTCCCATTGGCTAACCGTGTTGCCATGGCTGCTCTGGAGGTGGTGAGGGATGAAAAGCTTGCCGAACGAGCCGAACATCTTGGTAAGATATTTCGTAAAGAGATGAGAAATATTGATAGCCCGTATGTGAAAGATGTACGTGGCAAGGGATTGCTAAATGCAGTAGTCATAGAGCCGCACAATGGCAAGGAGGCATGGGATGTGTGTGTGGAGATGGCTGAGAATGGATTGCTTGCAAAACCCACTCATCAGCATATCATACGCTTTGCGCCACCACTTATCATTACTGATGAGGAATTGATGGAAGCAATCGAAATAATTAAGAAGTCTATCAAGTCGTTAGAATAAAGTTTTGAGTATGCAGACAACATCTAAAATATTGATGGTGCGTCCATCGCAATTTGCTTATAATGCTGAGACAGCAGAGAATAATTACTTTCAGCAAAAAGGTGATCAAGAGGGAGTGGCAGAAGCAGCTCTTAAGGAGTTTGATAATTTTGTAAACATCCTTCGTGCCAATGATGTGGATGTTATAGTGGTGCAAGATACGCCCGAGCCAAGCACTCCCGATTCTGTATTTCCAAACAATTGGTTCTCGTCTCATATCAGCGGTGAATTGGTGCTCTATCCAATGTATGCTAAGAATAGACGTGCCGAACGAAAACCTGGTGTTATAAACCTATTGCGTAGAAAAATGATACACCCAAAGCTCATAGATTTAACTCATTGGGAGGAAGTGGGGGAGTTTCTTGAAGGAACGGGTAGCATGATTTTCGATAGGGATAGGAACATTACATACGCATGTCGCTCACCTCGAACTTCGGAAAAGGTAATGCGTGATTTCTGTGCCAAAATGGGATTTGATGCAGTGCTATTTGATGCGTATGACATAAGTGGAAACCTAATATACCATACCAATGTGATGATGGAGGTGGGAACCCAAGTGGCTGTGGTCTGCTTAGAGTCGATAAGAGACGAGATAGAGCGTGAAAAGGTTATGACTCGATTATCAGAGTCTGGAAAGATCATTGTAGATATCACTCTCGATCAAGTAGATCACTTCGCTGGGAATATGTTGGAAGTGAAGAGCCGTAACAGACAACCAATAATGGTGATGTCGGAATCGGCACGCAGAGCCTTGACGCCTGAACAGGAGCGCACTATCTCTACTTACAATAAGATTGTTTCTGTTGATCTTAGCACTATCGAGACTAATGGTGGTGGCTCGGCTCGATGTATGATGGCTGAGATATTTTATTGATGGGAGGTAATATTTTTTGATATTAATAAGATATTCGTCAAAAAATGTTTTCTTTGTTGGGTATTAATCAAAACTATTAATTTAAATATTTGTATTATGTCATTCAG
>CAZNRT010000153.1:0-1622 GCA_964575445.1 uncultured Proteiniphilum sp.
ATTTAATTTAGATCGATGTGTTTTGGATTTTAAGTGCCAATCTAAATTTAAGATGGGTCAGAATTCTGATTTTTAGTCGGTGGATCATTACACTATCACCCCTCTTTCTATGCGATTGAGAAAGATCTTTACAGCCACGCAATCGGCAAATAAAGTAATTGTGATATTTTGCTATATGTATATTTTACTTCTATATACCTATACATTTTGTTTGCAACGATGATAATATATTCAGCTTAAGTATCAATTTTTATCAAAAAACAGTTAGATTTGTATTCATAAATGAAAATAAGTCGCTTCATATTATTATTGTCGCTTTTGATATCAGGGAATCTCTTCGGACAAACGTCTTTTCCATTAGACACCATTTTGAAGAGATCAATGAGCGCAGCCGAAAAGTACAACGGACTTGTAGAAAGCTACAAGGCTGAGGTATATATGCGCACTTATGTAGAAACAATAAAAAAGAACTTCCTTTACAAATATACTCATTTAGTGCCACGATTGGTTCTTCATGACCCCAAATCAGACGAGGCAGTAATTGAGACCATCAGCACCCTAAGGTTCAATTATCCCAACAATTATATCCAAGATGTAAAGAATGTCACTGGCACTTTGACAAGCAAAAAAGATATTGAGATGATACCTTTTAATTTGCTAAACATCAATGTATATGGAGAGACCACAAATACTGAGACATTCTTTATGCCTGTAAGGTTTTCGACAAGAAAATATTACAATTATACATTATTGAGAACAACAGTTGAGGATAATAAAACATTCTATACAATTGAGTTTAAGCCAATCTATGATAATCAAAAGTTGCTTAAAGGTAGCTTCGTAATAGAAAATGGAACATGGCGTATTGTTCACTTCAGTGCAGAGGGAGTAGAGTCATTCTCTGACTTTTCATTTGAGATTACTATGGGTGAAACTTGGATCTCCAAGTTCCTACCCGTCGAATATGTTATCTTCAATAATGTATCCTATCTCGGGAATTCGGTAGCAAGCAGACATTTAGCATCAATAAAATATGAAGATGTAGCACTAAGAACATCCCAAGAGAAAAAGAAAAACTTAAACATCAGCGACTTTTTCAAAATTAAACTTGACTCTGTTCCAATTAACAACAATTATAAATTCTGGGAGGAAAAACGAGCAATTCCTTTACAGGCAAAAGAGCAAGACGTGGTTGATAGCTTCAAAATAGCCCAACAAATCAACCTTGAGAAGAAAATAAAAAATGACTCGTTGAGAAACGGTAAAAAGGCACAACATTTTGCCCAAAAGCTTGTTCTAAATTCGCGCTACGAGATAAAATCAACTAAAATAGGATATAGCGGTTTGCTCAATCCATTAATGCTTGGATACTCCACAGTGGATGGTTTGACATATAGGCAAAAGCTTTCTCTTAATTACTCAATGAGTAGAAGCAGATCATTCAAAATAAACGCATCAGCAGGATTCTATTCTAAAAAACGAGAAATACTAACAGATGTCACCTCTTCATGGAACTATGAACCATTCTATCAAGGTAACATCTCATTGTCACTTGGCATAGGGCTACCATCATATAGTTCTCTCTTTATTGACCAGGTTCTGCAAGAATTAGAAAATAGTGG
>CAZNRT010000153.1:1722-4826 GCA_964575445.1 uncultured Proteiniphilum sp.
GGAAATAGATATTTCAAAAAGGCTAATGCCGCAATATTTAGTTCTTTTCAAAAACTTGACTTCAAATATATGGGAGTTAAGGTCGCTTTTGAGCTGTAGATTTGGAGATAATTATCACAGCAATCTTTTCTGACTTTATAGTAGAGCTCTAAGATGGCATTTAACATGTTTATAAATCATTTTTTTTTATCTATCTTTGCAATTGATTAAATTTGATTACTAAACAGAGGTTTTGCATTAACAATAACTGCAAAATTACCACAAACTAGCTACTTTGGCTATATGATATACTATTATACGCATTATAATTTCAATTAAGCGAACAGCAGCATTTACAGTAAATTGTCTTTTAAATATAAAAAAATTAACTCGCATAATAAATAACAATCACACATGAGAAGAAAAGTTCTAATAGATCTATCCGCATTAAAAAATATATATTGCGGGTTGGGACAAGTGGCTCTAAACTATGGATATTATTTTCAAGAGAACTATAATGCAAAAAACTCAGATTATGAACTGACATTTCTTTTGCCAAAAGAAATGTTTGGAATGTTTGGCAATGCAGTGAGTTATATTTCATCAACCAATAAAATCAGAAAGCATTTTAATTTTTTTTTCCCCAAGTACGATATATGGCATTCCATACATCAGCTGAGTCGTTTCAAACCAATTAATTCTAAAACAAAACAAATACTTACTATACATGATTTGAATTTTCTTTATGAAAAAAGTGGAGAGAAAAGAGAAAAAGACCACAAAAGAATTCAGAAGAAAATTGACAGAGCAGATGTTATAACTTGCATTTCTGAATTTGCCAAATCTGATATAGAAAATCACATGGATCTAAAAGGCAAAAAATGTTTGGTGATATATAATGGAGTAGAGCAATACGATCAAACGAAAGCAACAAAACCTAAAACCGAAATAAAAAATCCCTTTTTCCTATCAATAGGAGTTATTGAAATGAAAAAGAATTTTCACGTTTTGCTCGATGCGATGAAACTGATGCCTGACAAGATGCTCTATATTGCGGGCAAAGCACCCAAAAGAGAAAAATATCAAGTATATGCTAATCATATCAAAAAGCGCATTATTGATGAAAGCATTCATAATGTAGTATTATTAGGTGCTGTAACTCAAGAAGAAAAAATATGGCTTTATAAAAATTGCGAAGCATTTATTTTCCCATCTCTTTTTGAAGGATTTGGTCTACCAATTATTGAAGCACTTCAGTTTGGCAAACCAGTGATTGCTAATAAAGGAAGTAGCTTAATAGAAATCGGAAACAAACATGTTGGATTTATTGAAAATTTTGAAAAGGAACATATTCAGGAAGTTATAACAAAACATATTGATAGCTTCTCTAACTCTCCAGAAAAAATTCAAGATGCAATTACTTATGCACAATCTTTTACATACATAAAACACTTTAAGCAATATGAAGCCATATACAAACAAATTTAATATTGACCTAGTATATCTTTGGGTAGATGGAAGTGATATTGATTGGTTGAACAAGAAGAATGCTTTCTTAAGTAATAAAACAGGTCTTAAAATAGAGGCAACATCAAAAGCCAGAACAACTGATAACAATGAGCTATTACACTCTTTGAGATCAGTAGAAAAGTATGCTCCATGGATTAGAAAAATATTTATAGTTACAGACGAACAACAACCTTCTTGGCTAAACATTGACAATCCACGGGTAGAAGTAATAGATATAAAACAAATCCTTCCTGAGATAGCCCTACCCTGCTACAATTCTGTTGTTATTGAGTATTTTCTTTACAAAATACCAGATCTATCAGAGCACTTCATATATTCTAATGATGATATGTTTTTCAACAAAGTGGTAACACCTGATTTCTTTTTTGATTCTAATACAGGATATCCAATTATAAGACTTCAACGTGCTTTTTTTGGCAAATGTATAAATAAATTTAAAGATCAGTTTAACATATACAGGAATGTATATAGAATTACTATTGATAAAGCTGCAAAACTCGTTGAAAAAGAGTTTGGCAAATATTACTCGGGCACACCACATCATAATACTGATGCATACCTAAAAAGTGATTATCAGAAAGCCGTAGAGGAAGTATTCAATGAAGAAATACAACCCTTAATAACTAATCACTTTAGAACCGATAGTGATATACAAAGAATAATATTCCTTTATTATGCATTAGCCATCAAGCGAGGTAAGCTAAGGTATGTAAACAGAAAAGAGTCCTGCAGAATAAGACTACAAAAACCTGACTTTATGTATTTTATTAATAAATATAATCCATATCTTTTTTGCTTAAATGATACTCCAAGAGCCACAGACAATGACAGATTAAGAGTCGGACCCTTCCTTAATAGTCTATTTCCAGAAAAGTCAACTTTTGAGTTGTAGTGCATTATAACTACAGCAACATAAATAATAAAATTAATTACACACAATATTATTATGAGTAAAATTGCAATAGTCGTACAACGGTATGGCAAAGAAGTGAATGGAGGAGCAGAACTACATGCTCGACTATTAGCTGAGCGCTTAAAAGATGTATACGAAGTGGAAATACTTACATCTTGTACATTAGATTATCATAAATGGGATAATCACTACCCAAGTGGAGAAGAAGAAATAGATGGTATAAGAGTTTTACGATTTAAAAATGAGAATAAAAATCGAAAAGCAAATCGTAGAATATCTCGTTATATTCGTGGAAATCAGAAATATTTCGATACTGAATATAAGTTGAACAACTTTATAACTCTTGCATATAGACGCTTAAAATACAGAAGAAGAAAAAATCATGAACAGCTTTATGATCTTTGGATTGAGGGGCATGGTCCTGTTTGCCTGAATATGATGTCGTATATAGAGCAGGAAAGAGATAAATATAAAGCAATTATATTTTTCACATACTTGTATTATCCTACTTACTTTGGACTACAGAAGGCATTAGATAAAAGCCTTCTTATACCAACAGCTCATGACGAACCTCTATTCTACTATCCTTGTTTCGAGAAGATGTTTTCACTACCTAAATTCATTATGTACCTCAATTCCGCAATCAATTTATTTCGTAGTTTGAAATTTATTTCAGTTCTTT
>CAZNRT010000154.1:0-4812 GCA_964575445.1 uncultured Proteiniphilum sp.
AATTAAAGCCTCGAACTGGATAGTTCGAGGCTTTTTTGATATATATATGTATATTTAATACTTGTGGTTCATCAGTAGTTGTATAGAGTATTTAAAATTGTTTTGGGAGCTGATCTTGTGTTGGAATGCACCTCTCGCAAACTATATGTTATACATCAATCTAAGCAAACAATATTATTATATCCACTACTCTTCTTACCTATGCTGTAAAAGGTTTATTTTTGTGCTTTGAAATATTCTCCTCAAGCGTTGTGCTTCTGTTTATAAAGAAGTTGAGTATTTCATCATAATGTTCATATTCAGTGGCTACAATTAGATTTAATGGTTTGAATTCACTATCAGTAAACTTGTTACTCTTTTTGGCTAAAGAGATCCTATCTCTATCCTCAATATTATCTTTGTTGTTTATCTTCCCCAGTGAGTGTATTAGTGAATAGGCTTTGGTACTCCTGACAATGGCTGCTATGGTTCTTTTAAGCTATTTTGCCACCATATTGCTTTAAATGGTATATAGTTCTGATTTATGAAGATAGGTTTCGTTAATGTCAAGATGTGAAGTTGTTCGTAGGTTGACACAGTAAACTTTCTTTTGAATGATTATTATTAAAGTTACAATCACATACTAAGACTTTCCAGATGTATATACTACGAATACTAAATGACGTATTATCTTTATTAGCGTTGGTATTTGCTTTGCTGAGATGCTGGTAGATACATCACTTGTGAGGCTTTTCAAAGTAGGTTATAATAAAAAAATTGGGGGTGTAATATTATCCAATAATATTACACCCCCAATTTTCACTATTTAGAATGGCTTTCTTAGAATGAACTATATATAATTTCTAATCTAAGCTTGTCAGCCTTATTATTGATCATCGTTGCAGTTGGCTTCATTTGATTGTAGATACTTGTAACTACTGTCCCACCTTGACTTGTGGTGGAATATGTAACATCAACAGGGATTAGTTGATATTTTTGATCCAAAGGCTTTGTCTTATCTTTATTGTGCTGAATGTTATAGTAGTTTATTAATGATGAAACATTACCAAAGCTGTATGACTGAGTGTTACTATCGTAGGATGCTATAAAGCTTGTTATATTATCATTAAGCTTTCCATTTTCAAAGAATTGTTTTACTGAATCTTTATTTATTAGTAGTAAATTATCTGGAGGGCTCAATTTTATTCTCTCGTCTTCAGTTATACTTGGAACTGTGTAAACGACGAAACGTGCTTGATTGAGTGCGCTGTTCTTCAACTTTGATGCAATATTAGAAATCGGGAATATAATTTCAGTGTTAACTCCTGCTGGACTTTTAATATATGTTCCAATGTCATTGGGTTGAATAAGTTTGTCATTTTTATTGCTTATTCTGTTTATCTGTGTTACCTCTGGTGTAATATATATTTTCCACTGGGTTGATCTAGTAGTATCCGTTTTCTGTGACGATCCTTTTACGTCAAGATATTTGTAATACACTTTTAGTGACGTTAGGTTGATATTTAATATTGAGCTATTCCCAAAGTTGGTAGTAACATATACTCCTGGGAAAAACTCTCTAAAAGTCTCTGTATTCTTTAATGCTCCGTGATCTTCTTTCTTATACTCGTTCAGAAATTTCTCACCCAATTCCAATGGTAGAGGTGTGTTTATTTCATATATTCTTACTTCTTGAGTAGATGTTCCGGTGTAGTAAGTTTCTGTTCGATAAGTGTTATTTCTTCCAGTAAATGTCTTAATGCCTAACGGTGCTGTCATATCGGAGTACATTTCGGGACTGAAATTTGTATATTTCTTTCCCTTAGGCAGTTTATCTTTAACCTTGTAAACTGCAAGTTGCATAGGTGCTAATGAGTCTCCAATCATTGAAGTATATTCAACTGTTAATCTTACCGAATCTATTTTAGCATCTTTCTTAAATTCCATAATTTCAGGGAAGTAGAATTCACCGATATAATCAGAACGCACTGTTCCAAATACTGGGTCTATATATTCTCCTAAAATTGGATATTTTGTTTTTGAATATACTGAATCAACTTGTACTGTAGATGATGATAAGTAAACAGTGTCCGTTCCGACCGTTACTCTATCTTTATCGGGTTGTACAGAGAAGCCCAATTTATCTAATGTATCGTTACATGAGATTAGTAACACAGTAGTTGCTATAATTAATAGCTCGAATATAGTTCGTAGTTTCATTATTATATAAAATATAAGACTACAAATATCTAAAAAATATTTATAGAAAAAAAGCCCTTAACGGGCTTTCTCTCTTATTTTAATGATAATTGTAGAAGTTGATTTATGCAATCATATTCACAATGAATGATTTTGCATTTTAATTATCAATTTTATTATAGAATTCCTCCACTTTGAGTACTTTGTCATCAAAGTCGGCTATAAAATCCAAGTAAGGTATCTCTTTTTCCTTAATGTATTTATCAATTTCTGGATCAATATTTTCGCTTGCATAAATTACTCCATCAGAGTAATCGATTGCGAGCTTATTTAGTTCAATAAAGTCTATTTCTCCACGTTTGGCAACCTCTTCTATTTCATTATCTCCAATTGTATCAAAGCGAAGTTTTTCGGGGAACCCATTTTTAAATGACTTTTCGAATTTGTCATCATATACCGAGTATATTACTTTTGCATTCTTGAGGCATGGGTCATCTTTGTACCCTTGTTTTATATATATCGGAGCTAATGCAGAAAGCCACCCATGACAGTGAATTACGTCGGGTACCCAGCGTAGCTTCTTGATAGTTTCCATAACGCCTCTAATAAAAAAGATGCTTCTTTCATCGTTATCATCATATTCCTCACCATTAGCATCAGCAATAACGTCACGATTCTCGAAGTAGTCTTCATTGTCGATAAAATAAACCTGCATTCTGGCAGATTGTATTGATGCCACTTTTATAACAAGCGAATGATCGGTATCATCGATAATCAAATTCATTCCCGAAAGACGTATTACTTCATGCAGTTGATTACGACGTTCGTTGATGTTGCCATACTTTGGCATGAATGTGCGTATTTCATGTCCTTTTTCCTGAATTGCTTGAGGGAGATGTCTTGAGATATTGGAAATTTGGGTCTCCGGTAGATATGGAAGAATTTCCTGAGTAATGTACAAAACTTTTTTTTGGCTCATTTTTCTTTTTCTTCTTAGTTTACTACAAAGATAATAAAAATACTTGTCATTTTTGCTATAGAATCTCAAGTGTTTGTCTTGTTTTCAGATTATTAGCTATTTATGTCCTATTTCTGGCACAATAATGAATGAGTAATTATCAATTTTGTTTTATTATATCAGAAATAAGTTGTTGCTTTGCATTCCAAAATTTAGAACATTCCGTTAAAACTTGCCTTTAGGCTCATATTGTTCATATTTTAGAGTTAACGTTTTAAGTGTTTTCAAAGTGTATTCCAATAAGCATATTACAAAAATCAGCTTGCCAATACTTTTTAGTTTGCTCGCTCAGAATATTATTCAGGTTATAGATACTGCCTTTTTGGGCAGAGTCGGAGAGGTTGAGCTTGGAGCTTCAGCACTTGCCGGAATTGTTTATATTGCTATCTATACGATAGGTTTTGGCTTTAGCATGGGGTCGCAGATACTAATTGGCAGGCGCAATGGAGAGCAAAACTATAGTCAGATTGGTGAAATAGTAATTCAAGGGATTCTGTTTTTATTAATTCCAGCAGTTTTATTGATTTTTGCTTTCAAGATGGGGCTTACTGAGCTATTGCTTGGGATATTTAAGTCTGACAATATTAGTGTGGCTGTATCCGATTATCTTGATTGGCGTGTGTATGGTTTTATTTTCGCATTTACTAATAGTTCTTTTAGAGCTTTTTATATAGGTGTGGCAAACACTAAAGTATTAATGCATAGTTCAATAGTAATGGCAGTGGTTAATGTTATTCTTGACTATGGTTTGATTTTCGGTCATTTAGGACTACCCGAAATGGGTATAGCCGGAGCAGCACTTGCTTCGGTGATAGCAGAAGCAAGTGCTACGCTGTTTTTTATTGTTTATACCAAACGCAAAGTAGATTTACAGAAGTATGGCTTCACTAATATTAGATTTAACTGGACAGTAATTAAACAAGTTCTAAACATCTCCATATACATGATGGCACAATATATGCTTTCTATAGTAACGTGGATGATGTTCTTCGTTTTCATAGAAAATTATATGGGCGAACGTTCGTTGGCAGTTACCAATATTATTAGAAGTCTTTACACAATTGTTACTCTTCCAACTAATGCTCTTGCAGCTGCATTAAATACGTTAGTAAGTAATACCATCGGTGCGGGGAAGAAAGAGTCTGTCCTCAATTTGATTAAGCGAACCGCTATTCTCAGTTTGGTATCCATGATCATTCTAATTATTTTAATGGCAATAGCACCCAAGTTGTTCTTAAAGATTTATACAAACGACATAACATTGATTAATGACACTGTAGCTCCATTTTATGTATTGCTTTCTACTCTTCCAATATATGCAATAGCGAGTGTGATTTTTAATGGGTTGTCGGGTACAGGTAATACCCGCACGGCACTTGTGTTTGATTTAATAGCTATTACGAGCTATTTTGTCTATTCATGGTTTATAATTGTACACCTGCGTTTGTCAATAAGTTGGGCATGGACCACCGAATTAGTTTACTGGGGATTATTGCTATTCTTTTCCATTATCTATCTGCGAAGCAAGAAATGGATGGGCAAAGTTATATAGGTTACTCGTATTACAATAAAGGTAAGTATTCTGCGAAAATAGTTTTTTGATACTGCTCATAGTT
>CAZNRT010000155.1:0-4691 GCA_964575445.1 uncultured Proteiniphilum sp.
GCACCGTGGTGGATGAGAATGGAGACCCTGCAATTGGTGCTACCATCCAAGTGAAAGGCACAACTCAGGGAACAGTCACAGATATTAATGGACGCTTCAACATTTCTGCTCCAGCAAATGGCACACTTGTTGTGTCGTATGTGGGGTATAAGACTCGAGAGGTAGCAGTTGATGCTAATGTGAGAGTGGTACTTGAATCCGATACAGAATTGCTTGAGGAAGTAGTTGTGACGGCAATGGGTATTAAACGCGACAGAAAAGCATTAGGATATGCTGTACAGGATTTAAAAGCTGATGAGCTTAACAAAGCCGGAACTACATCTTTGGCTAATGCTATTCAAGGAAGACTCTCGGGTGTTGATGTCCGCCAATCATCTGGGGCACCAGGAGCTTCTTCTCAGATTGTTATACGAGGAGCTCGTTCGTTTGATGGAAATAATCAGCCATTGTATGTGATTGATGGAATGCCTATAAACACATCCGCAGATTTTGATACTGGTAATTCTGTAACTGGGGCTAATTTTGCTGACCGTAGTATTGATATAAACCCAGAGGATATTGAGTCTATAAACATATTGAAAGGACAAGCAGCTTCTGCGCTTTATGGTATCCGTGCCTCAAATGGGGTAATTGTAATCACAACTAAAAGAGGCTCACAAAGCGGAATGAGCAAGCCACAAGTTACAGTATCCACAAACTTAAGTGCTCAAAAAGTATCTCGTAAATTTGAAAGGCAAGACGTTTATGCGCAAGGGAATAGCTTTGGAGCATATCTACCATCAGCTTCTATGTCATGGGGTCCTAAAATCAGTGAACTACCAAACGATCCTAAATATGGAGGTAATGTAGATAATACTTATACAGCAAAAGATGGCAAACGTCAAGGACAATACTACAACACACAACGCGCTAAAGCTGGACTTGATGGCTGGACAACCTCACAGATTTATGATAACGTTGGTGATTTTTTGGGTACTGGATTCACAGAGAATACAAATATAAATATTTCGCAAGCAATCAATGGTGTTAATTACTCTTTTGGTATAAACAATTCTTATCAAGAAGGCATTATTCCATCAACGGGTATGAATCGATGGGGCGCTCGCGGATTAGTAGATTGGAAGATAGACTCACAATGGAATACTGGATTTTCAATGAACTACTCTTCCAATAAGATTACCTCTACGCCTGGTGGAAATGATGGTGTAATGAATGTTATATATTCAGCACCTGCTGAATACGATTTGAAAGGAATTCCCAACCACGTACCTGGAGATATTACTAATCAAGTATTATTCCGTGCAAATTCATTTGTCAATCCATATTGGTGGGCAGAGAACAATGAGTACTCTCAACACACCAACCGTGCATTTGGGAATGCTTATTTAGAATTTCAACCAAAATTAAACTCTGAAAACTTTACACTAAAGTTCCGTGAGCAAGCTGGTCTGGACTTTTGGACTTCCGACTATTCAGATGTAAGAGCTATGGGTACTACCACAGCATTGAAAAATGGAGATATCGAAAACTACGGCACACAACACAATGTATTTAACAACTTACTTACTGCCAATCTTGACGGAAAATTAGGATCTGATGATGAGTGGGGATTGAACATTATCTTAGGTAATGAAGTTAATCATGAGAATATGCGCAAATGGGATTATTATGGAAGCAATTTCAATTTCCCAGGATTTGTTTCTATAGGAAATGCCACTTCTTTAACATCAAGTGAATATACACGCGAAGAACGAACTGTAGGATTCTTTGGAAGTGCCTCTCTTTCTTGGCAAAATCAATTGTATCTGACGGTAACAGGACGTAATGATTATGTTTCTCATATGCCACGTGGCAGCCGCAGTTTCTTTTATCCTTCTGTATCATTAGGATGGGAGTTTACGAAACTACCCTCTTTTGATAATAGCGTGTTAAATTATGGAAAACTTCGTGCTTCTTTTGCACAGGTAGGACAAGCTGGTAATTACTATGATAATTATTATTATACACCAAGTTATGGCGGTGGCTTCTATGCTTATACACCTGTATCATATCCATTACCAAGTGGCATTTCTACATTCATCCCCTACTTCAGGGCTTACGATGAAAACCTAAAACCGCAGAACACAACCAACTACGAGATAGGAACAGATTTATACTTCTTTAAAAACCGATTAAAATTAGAATATACTTTTAGTTTTCAGGATGTGACTGATCAAATATTTGCGGTACCTGTTGATGGTTCAACTGGATTTCAAGAAATGCTTACAAATGCTGGTAAAATGCAAACCAGAGCACATGAACTATCTATTAATGCAGATATTATAAAAGCAAAAGATTATGATTTGAATTTAGGATTTAACATCACCAAAATGAAAAATGAGGTTGTTGAGCTTGCTCCAGGGGTTGAGTCGATTATGTTAGGTGGTTTTGTGGAGCCACAAATTCGTGCACAGGCAGGATCAACTTATCCAAACATATATGGTAATGCGTTTAAACGTGACGAAAATGGAAATATGCTTCTGTTAAAAGGACTACCGCAAGCTACTGGTGATAGCCAGAATTTGGGCAACTGTTCTCCAGACTTCATTTCGGGTATAGTTTTGGGAGGTCGCTATAAGAGACTGTCTTTATCAACAACATGGAGTTGGCAACAAGGAGGTAATATGTATCACGGCACAAACATGACAATGAACTACTTTGGTGTCACAAAAGAATCTCTACCCTTCCACGAAGGAAAAATGGTTGTGGAAGGAATTGATGAGGCAACAAAACAGCCAAATAAAGTAGAAGTGAACAAACAGAGCTATTACCAAGCCTATTACAACGTTACCGAGTCTGGCATTTTTGATACCAGCTTCTTCAAACTACGTGATCTGACTTTAGCCTATCAGCTTCCAAAAATAGGTGTGTTTGACATCTCTCTTAACGCATTTGCCCGTAATATACTTATTTGGTCTAAGTTACCTAATTTTGATCCTGAGTCTTCGCAAGGAAACAATAATATGAGTGGTTACTTCGAGAGGTTCTCTGTTCCAAATACTTCAAGCTATGGTGGTGGACTTACTTTTACATTCTAAAAAATTAAACAAGAAAGGATTTAAATTATGAGAAAATATATATTAACATTGTCGATTATCCTATTGGGATTCGTAGCTTGTAACGAGGATACTCTCGATACAATAAACAAAGACAAACAACATCCTTCCCCAGATGCGGTTCCCGCCTTTCTACAATTAAGCGAGGCAATCATGTCAACAGGATTTAGTACTGTTTCAGGCGACTATGCTTTTTATCTCTCTTCTCTTAATGAACAAGAGATAGGTGTTGGTAACAACCAATTAAAAGAAGCTGAACTGCGTAATTCAAATGAATGGGCTGCATCCACTACATTTAATAATGTATGGAACTCTACTTATGGCAACTTGAAGAATATTCGTGAAATCATTCGTAAAATCACTACAGAGGTTCCTGGAAATATTGGGCAATATGATCTTTTGGGTATGGCACAAGTGCTTGAAGCTCTTAATTTTGGAATTTTGACAGATCTGCATGGAGACATTCCTTATAGCGAAGCTCTTCAAGGACAAGACAAACTTCAACCTAAATTGGATGCTCAAAGGGATGTCTACGAAGGAATTTTAAAAACACTAGATGACGCTATCGCAAATTTTGAAAAAGGGAAAAGCTTAAAAAGTGCTGTCAAACAAGATATTGCTTTTGGTGGAGATATCAATCAATGGAAAGCTACAGCATATGCTCTTAAAGCTCGTTATTTAGTACATAAATTGGCTGTTGAACCTAATGTGTTGCCTCAGGTTGTAACTAATGCACAGACTGCAGCAGATTTAGGATTTAAAGGATTTACTATTAAAGAATTTAATGGACAAACCGCTGACAACCCATGGAGTGCATTTGTTTGGAGTCGCTCATATACTGCCTCTTCGTTGACTGTTGCAAACTTAATGGAAGCAACAGACGATCCTCGACTCATCTATTATACATACGGTGATGAGGCTTACGAGCCTGGTGATGAGGTGATTGCACAGGTTGCCGATGGGAGCTTGGCATTTCCAGAATGGTATGATTTAGGTTCGCAACCCCTGCATCTATTCAGTAAGTCAGAACTTTATTTTATTCTGGCTGAAGCACAGTTACGCTCAAGCAAGGATGCTACAGCTGCATTTAAAACTGCGGTAGTGGCCTCAGTAAGTGAAATATTAGATTTGTTTGATGATGAAGCAAGCGCAAGTGATTTTGCAGAATCTTTGGGTACACCTACACTCAAGAAGATATTTGAGCAAAAATATATTGCTCAATCATATGACGAGCAAATAGAAACGTACAACGACCTGCGACGTTTGAAGAAAATGGGCGAAAAGTATGTTGTATTGACTAATCCAAGAAATATCCAAGATGGAATTAACCGTTACCCAGAACGTTTGCCTTATGGCAACAGTAGCGTTATCGGTAATCCAATCATAAAAGCTGCATATGGTGATGGTAGCTATATATATTCTGAAAAAACTTGGGTGAACAAATAATAATTAATTTTAGTTCACCTATTGAACAATAATTATTAGGAGTGGATTACTTATAGTTAATTCACTCCTTTTTTTATAAAAAATGTAAGCCTATCATCATTCTTCAAATTGAAAAAATAGTATCTTCGCATTATACTAACATCACCCCAA
>CAZNRT010000156.1:0-4623 GCA_964575445.1 uncultured Proteiniphilum sp.
TCTTGAAGAAAGAAGCTATGAAGATATTTGCGGTATAATGGATATCAATTATCAATCACTTCGCAATTTAATTCACAGAGGTATTTCAAAATTGAGAGAGGTAGCATGTTAGTGTATTTTCCATAGTACATTTTATTTGAGGCTTCGTCATATAAGAGTAAATAATAATGACGAAGTGAAAAAGAATAATTTTACAATAAAGGATCTACTCTTAGATGAGCATTTTATAGATTTTGCTCTAAATGATGAGGAAGGCTTATCGCAAGAGGAATTAAACCTACACAAGAGTTTCGATGATTGCTCGGTAGAAATGATAGAAGAGGCTTGTAGCATTGTGAATTTCAGGAATAGGGATAGGTGCATTATTGACATAGAAGAGTCCCATGAGCTAAAACAAAGAATAATAAATAGTATATTGAATAAGTGATGTGTTGAGAACTATTTACTCTACTGAGAGAAGATAAGTATTTGTCAACATATATATAATACTTTCTACTTAATATTACAATCATGCTTACACCATAAGGGTGAGATATAGATAACCCATCAGCAATAATGTTTTGCTGATGGGTTATTGTTATTTTCAAATGGTGTTTGAATACTGTTTAAATACCATTTGAATAGTATTAAAACACTACTATGTGTTATTCTGCAAATGCGTGGCGATATCCTTTAATTCTATCCCAAGCACCACGAGTGAAGTCAGGCACAGCAACTGGAGCACTGTTGTTCTCGATAGAGATTTGGCCAAGCTCAGCCAAACAGCTCCATTCAGCTAAGTCATATACGTCCATATCAAGTGGTAGCCCGTTTTGCAAGCAGTAAATCAATCTATAGTCCATGATGAAGTCCATACCACCGTGTCCACCCACTTGTTTGGCTTTTTCTTCAAGCTCTACGTGAATTGGGTGTTTGTATTTTTCCATTAATGCTTTTTGCACATCAGCCGAGACAAATCCATGCGAATTTAAGTTTTCATGATCTGGCGTAATTGACGCATCAACTTGCGATGCCTCTAATGCATATCCTGGTGTAGGATATTTGTTGGCAAAACCTTTAGTGCCAGATAGCTGATACATACGACTGTATGGGCGTGGAGAAGCCACGTCGTGTTGGATGTGGATAGTCTTGCCTTTCTCAGTGCGAATCATAGTCATAGTGTTTTGACCGTTTGCAAATTTGTAAGCCTCTTCTTTGCTCAATCCACGTTTATTAATTAAGTACTCAGGAATATTGACTGGCTTGTTGTCCATTGCCACTAATATATTCATTTTGTCGCCACGGTGTATATCCAAAGCTTGACAAGCAGGTCCCATTCCATGTGTTGCATATATGTCGCCACGGAACTCTCTGTTGTAAGCCATTCTCCAATCTCCTTCATAGGCATTCCAGAAGTCCTCCAAATTGTGTATGTATGCACCTTCAGCATGAAGAATCTCGCCAAATACACCTTGTTGAGCCATGTTTAGAGATGTTAGTTCGAAGAAGTCATAAACGCAGTTTTCAAGCATCATGCAGTGCTTACGAGTTCTTTCTGAAGTCTCGATTAGCGTCCATATTTCGTCCATTGTCATTGCTCCAGGCACTTCCACTGCAACGTGTTTTCCCTTTTCCATAGCATAGGCAGCCATCTCAGCATGAGTTTTCCAGTCTGTAACTATATATACTAAGTCGATATCGTCTCGATCGCAAAGCTCTTTCCATGCATCTTTGCTGCCGCTATAGCTGGCTGCTTCTGGGAATCCTGCTTTTTCAAGAATACCTTGTGACTTTTCTACTCTGTCGGGGTGAATGTCGCAAAGAGCTTTGATTTCAATATTTGGGATGTGTGTAAAGCGTTGTACCGCACTTGGTCCACGCATACCCAAACCAATAAAGCCAACTCGTACTACTTCCATTTTGGGAGCAGCGAATCCAACCATATCTTCTTGTCCAGCTGGACGAACAGGAACTTTGGTCTCGATAACTTTAGAAGAAGTGTTTTTTCCTTCTGCATTTCCGCCTGTGCAAGCTATTGATAGCAGCATCATGGAAACGATTAATAAATTTGTAATTTTAGTCATGTTTTTTTTGAATGAATTTATTGATTATTAATATTATTTTCTAATAGGATCATCATATTTGGTTTGAAGACCTTTAAGTTGCTCTTTCAAGTCGGCAACTACTGATTGGTATTCTATGTTTTCATACAGATTATTCATCTCCTGTATATCATTATGCAAATCGTACAGTTCCCATGTGTCAACATCGTCGTAGAAGTGTATGAGTTTGTAGCGTTCTGTTCTGATACCATAATGTTTTTTCACCATATGTTCGGCTGGGTACTCATAGTAATGATAATACAATGACTCCCTCCATTGGTTTGGCGATTTATTATCTTTAAGTAGGGGGAGCAACGAAATGCCTTGAATATCTTCAGGTATTTCCACTCCCGCAATATCAAGCATTGTTGGTGCAAAATCTATATTCTGAACCATCTCCTCTATCTTGCCCTTTCTTTTAAACTGTGATGGCAGGCGCATTGCCAATGGGGTGCTGAACGACTCTTCATACATAAATCTCTTATCAAACCATCCATGTTCGCCCATATAAAAACCTTGGTCTGATGTGTATATGATAATGGTATTCTCCATCATGTCGTTTGCCTCAAGATAGTCAAGTACTCTTCCAACATTTTCATCAAGTGACTGGACAGTCTTGGCATAATCAGTCATATATCTTTGATATTTCCACAATGCTAATTCTTTGCCTTGCGGATTCTCATTGTAAAACTTATCGATGATTGGTTGATAATGCTCATCCCAAAGCTCTTTTTGGCGAGGAGACATGCGAGCATATTCCCCGTGTTCGTAGGCACCCGATAGACGTGTTTTTACGCCAGACCTAATCATCTTCAGGTCGTTCACCAAGTCCATATCATGATTGCTGGCAATACTCATCTCTTGTTGTGCAGCAGCAATTCTACCTTCATAATCATCAAAGAAGTTAGAAGGAACCTCAAATGCTTTATCTTCATACATATCTAAGTGTAGCGTGTCAGCCATCCAATTGCGATGAATTGCTTTGTGATGGAGAAATAGGCAAAAGGGTTTTTCTTTGTTTCTATTTTTATCAAGCCAGTCGAGGCTAAGATCGGTAATTATATTTGTAACATAGCCATCATATTTCACATTTCCGTTAGGTGTGATAAAGTCTGGATTATAATAGCTACCCTGTCCAGGGAGGATTTCCCAGTGGTCGAAATGAGTTGGTTTGCTATCAAGATGCCATTTCCCAATCATTGCTGTTTCATATCCAGCACCTTGAAGTAGTTCTTGCACTGTCTGTTGGCTTCCATCAAATTGTGTGAAATTGTCAAGCTTTCCATTCTTGTGGCTATGTTTCCCAGTAAGCAAACAGGCACGGCTGGGTCCTGAAATGGAGTTTGCCACGAATGCGTTTGAGAATATAACCCCTTCGTTAGCAATTCGGTCAAGGTTGGGCGTCTGTATATGTCTTTGATCATAGCTACTCATCATTTGCCTTGTATGATCATCAGTCATTATATAGATGATGTTTAGCGGTTTAGAATCGTCTTGTGCAACTGTTTTCGTAGCGCATGATGACAAAGCAGTCATGCCAACAAGCGGAATGGTAAGTTTTGAGGAAAAATGTTTGAAGTTCATTTCTTGATTTGATTTTAAGAAAAAAATACCAGCATTTTTGTTTCTTATTAATATAGGTTTATGAAATATCGAGCTTATTACTATAAAATATTTATCAAATATGCTTAGTCCTTATAGTTTAGATGGACAAAGTTACTCAATCTTGTTATTTTTTCTGCAATTTGTAAAGTAATTTAACAGCTTTTGTTCAAAACAGTAATATTGTTCTTTCTTTTATAAATTAATAAGAGACTTCATCGTTAGCGTACTGTTGAGTGTTATAGCTTAGATACTCTACTTAAAATAAACGAGAATAAACAAAATGCCACTATCTTTGTTTTACAGTGATTGAATCAGATAAAAATAATCAATTAGCTAAAACAATATTTTATGAAATTAAAAAGCTTATTAGTTGCAAGTATAATTGCAATTTCGGGACTACTCACTACAGTTGTCGCACAAGATTACAAAGATGCATTTGGTATAAGATTGGGTTATGACAATGGTTTAACTCTTAAACACTTTATCTCTCCATCTAATGCTTTGGAAGGAATATTAACTGTTTCGCCCAACTACTTTCAGTTAACAGGATTGTATGAATATCAGCAGCCATTTCAAAATGCACCTGGTTTAGATTGGTTCGTTGGACTTGGTGGTCACCTTGGTAGCGTTTATGATAAGCATTACCATGGAGGCAAGTTGTTGTTGGGTATAGATCTTATTGCTGGTCTTGAATACACTTTCCCTTCAGCCCCTTTTAATGTTTCGTTAGACTGGAAGCCTGCATTCAATCTTAACCACTCCTATAATGATTATTGGTTTGCTGGTCTTGCATTGAGTCTTAGATACACTTTTAAATAATTAGATGATATTCTAATAGGAAGATAGAGTAATACCCAAAGCGGCTTCATTACTCTTTACTTCAAATGTTTTTTCATGGAAAAGGATGTTCAATATTAAGTTGGCATCCTTTTTTGTT
>CAZNRT010000157.1:0-2568 GCA_964575445.1 uncultured Proteiniphilum sp.
AATTGGTGAATTGGTGAATTGGTGAATTGATGAATTGATTAATTGAGGAGTTGGGGTATCATTTGGTTATAATCATATTTAGAATCATGGTATCCCGATGTGATTACACACAACCAAATCGGGGTGAAAGGATTATAGAGATAATGATTCTATAACATTAATCAAACAAATCAATAGGATCGATTCCTAAAAAAACATCATATGGAATACCACCAGTACCAACGAGGAGTACCTTTTGAGGCTTGAATCTATCATTAAAGGCTTTCATTCCTTTATCATCATATTTCAATCCGCTCTTAACCTCCAATCCAATAACTTGATTGCCTCTCTCTAATACAAAATCAACCTCAAGATTACCCTCACGCCAATAGAGAAGAGAAAATTTTGAAGATAAAGAGTGATTAATAAGATGAGCACCGACAGCAGACTCCACCATTCGTCCCCATATTTCAGAGTTAGAAGTAGTATGATGGTACGTATTTGTGCTTTGTGCCGAAATCAAGGCATTATTATAAACTTGAAACTTTGGGCTTGAAGCACGTTTACGAATAACATCACCAGCAAATTTATTAATACCTCCCAAAAGCCCTGTATCTGAAAGCAAATTTAAATAATTTGCCAAAGTTGTTGTGTTACCAGCATCAAGGAGCTGACCTAAAATCTTTGTATATGACAAAATCTGACCAGAATAGAGACACCCAAGCTCAAAGAGGCGTTTTAATAATGCTGGTTTATCAACTCTCGTAAGCATCAAAATATCTTTAGAGATACTCGTTTCTATCAGTGAATCTTTAATATAATCTTTCCATCTTTCTTCATCATCCACTAATGGAGCAGATCCAGGATAACCTCCAAAAAAAACAAATTGCTCTATACTCCATCCAAAAGCATCTTTCATCTCATTATATGACCAATGCCCCATATAAAGGGTTTCAAACCGTCCTGCTAAGGATTCGGTTAACCCCCTCTGAATTAATAAACGAGAAGATCCAAGTATAATAAGCTTAATATTTGTCTGCTCAAAAGTATCTCGATCCCATTGTTGTTTAACAATTTCGCTCCAGTTATCAATTTTTTGAATCTCGTCAATAATTAGAAGATATTCAGTAGCACCAGAGGTCTTCATTTGCAATCTTGCAGATTCCCACACTTGCGTCAACCATATAGAATTGGATGCCGATATAGCATCAGCTGACTCATACTGGCATGAAATAGACAACTTGGATATTAGTTGCCGTATCATTGTGGTTTTTCCAACTTGTCGGGGTCCTAACACAACTTGAATAAACAATCTTGGACTTTCAATTCTTTCTATAATTCGCTGTAGATGTGCTCGTTGATACATAATAATTAATTTACTCAATATAGAGAGTAGTTTTACTCAGTACTAACAGCAAAAATACTAAATAAATTGATTTGACGAAATAAAACATATTGATATTCGATGGTAATTCAATTAATTTTCGATGGTAATTCAATTGATATTCAATTGATATTCGATGGTTATTCAATTGATATTCGGTGGTAATTCGATGGTAATTCTATTGACCATCAAACATACAATCCATTAAAAACCCCATCGGGGTGAAAGGATTATAATACCATCAAATGTACAATCAAACAAAAACCCCATCGGGGTGAAAGGATTATAGCAGGTGAAAGGATTGTAGGATTATGAACGGAATAATTATGCAACATCAATACCACCACATCCAGAATAATGCCACCCCGATGGGGTTATAAACAACAACACATATATCATTGCTATAATCATGACACCCCTATGGGGTTATACAAAAACCCCATAGGGGTGAAAGGATTATAGAATTATAAACCAATGTACCATCAAAAGAGAACCCCATAGGGGTGAAAGGATTATAGGTGACATGATTGTATCACCATAACCCCAGTACAAAATTCATATTAATTCAATTGGTTTATAATATTTTTCCGCATATCTTTACGAAGCAATATGAAATATATTTACATACAATCTAATAAAATACAATTTATTATGGCAAACACATTTTCACAAACTTACATTCAATATGTATTTGCGGTAAAAGGCAGACAAAATTTATTACACAAACCATGGCGTGACGAACTATTTAAATATATGTCAGCCATAATACAAAAAAAGGGACAAAAAGCAATAATTGTAAATGGAGTGGACGATCACGTTCATATTTTTGCAGGATTAAAACCATCAATTAGCGTATCCGATTTAATTAGGGATGTTAAAAACAACTCGTCAAAATATATAAATGACAGAAGATTGGTCAAAGGTAAATTTGAATGGCAAGATGGTTATGGATCATTTTCTTATTCACAATCTCACGTTGAATCGGTTTATAATTATATTTTAAATCAAGAGGCGCATCATGCGAAAAAAACATTCAAAGAAGAATATTTGGATTTCTTGAAAAAATATGAAATTGAATATGATGAAAAATATTTATTTGATTGGATAAAATAATAATGTAACCCCAACAACATTATGCGAAAATAGTGCTACATCCAGAATAATGCCACCCCGATGGGGTTATAAACAACAACACATATATCATT
>CAZNRT010000157.1:2668-4511 GCA_964575445.1 uncultured Proteiniphilum sp.
ACATCCAGAATAATGCCACCCCGATGGGGTTATAAACAACAACACATATATCATTGCTATAATCATGACACCCCTATGGGGTTATACAAAAACCCCATAGGGGTGAAAGGATTATAGAATTATAAACCAATGTACCATCAAAAGAGAACCCCATAGGGGTGAAAGGATTATAGGTGACATGATTGTATCACCATAACCCCAGTACAAAATTCATATTAATTCAATTGGTTTATAATATTTTTCCGCATATCTTTACGAAGCAATATGAAATATATTTACATACAATCTAATAAAATACAATTTATTATGGCAAACACATTTTCACAAACTTACATTCAATATGTATTTGCGGTAAAAGGCAGACAAAATTTATTACACAAACCATGGCGTGACGAACTATTTAAATATATGTCAGCCATAATACAAAAAAAGGGACAAAAAGCAATAATTGTAAATGGAGTGGACGATCACGTTCATATTTTTGCAGGATTAAAACCATCAATTAGCGTATCCGATTTAATTAGGGATGTTAAAAACAACTCGTCAAAATATATAAATGACAGAAGATTGGTCAAAGGTAAATTTGAATGGCAAGATGGTTATGGATCATTTTCTTATTCACAATCTCACGTTGAATCGGTTTATAATTATATTTTAAATCAAGAGGCGCATCATGCGAAAAAAACATTCAAAGAAGAATATTTGGATTTCTTGAAAAAATATGAAATTGAATATGATGAAAAATATTTATTTGATTGGATAAAATAATAATGTAACCCCAACAACATTATGCGAAAATAGTGCTACATCCAGAATAATGCCACCCCGATGGGGTTATATTTGCACCAATACATCGTACCTATAATCCTTTCACCCCTATGGGGTTAAACAAAAACCCCATCGGGGTGAAAGGATTATAATACCATCAAACATACAATCCAATAAAAACCCCATCGGGGTGAAAGGATTATAATACCATCAAACATACAATCCAACAAAAACCCCATAGGGGTGAAAGGATTATAGGTGAAAGGATTATAGGTTTATGTCACACAATCGCCTCCACCAATTCGTCAATCGAGAAGCCGGCAAAATAATGATTATAGTCGATTTGTGATAATCGTTCTCTCACATCATTTTCAGTATATTTTGTGTCTGCAAGATGCTCTTCTATCTCAGCAAGATTGCTGTTGTTACCAAAAAAAGTGCCAAAGAACTTAATCTGATTTATAATTGAGTTTTTGACATCGATATGTACATCTATCTTTCCAGCGGTGAAGCGTGAGTGTCGCTCAATATCAAACTTGGGCGAATTGCCATAGTTCCACTCCCAAGTGCCAAATTTGGTAGCGCGAACCTCTTCGATTTCTGCAAGCTCAATGTCGGTGAACTTATACTCCACCATTTCGGGAAACTCCATCTTCATTTTGTCTAACAACCTATTCGAGAACTCATCAACCGAAATCTTTTCGGGCAGATGGGGCAAAATATTGCTCACTGCACTTCTTACAGACTTAACGCCTCTACTCTTGATCACATCCTTGGGCTGCTCCAATGCTTTAGACAAAACAGACAAGTCGGTATCAAACAATAGGCAACCATGATGCATAACTCTTCCCTTTAGGTATGCCTGCGCATTGCCACATATTTTCATATCATCAATAACTATATCATTGCGTCCAGTAAATTCGGCTTTCACGCCCAAGTCGGCAAGAGTATCAACGACTGGTTGCGAAAATGTTTTAAAATCGAAGTCAGCACCTTTATCCTCGTTAGATATGATGGTATAATTCAAATTATTATGATCGTGATACACCGCTCCCCCACCCGATATGCGCCGCAC
>CAZNRT010000158.1:0-2464 GCA_964575445.1 uncultured Proteiniphilum sp.
TGTGTTTAGTACAGATGAACTTTGCAAAAATAGCTATTCTTTTTGTTAAAAAGATGGTAAAAGAAATGTTTTATTTTGTTCAAGCCTCTTAATAACACTTTTTATTATTACTTTGCATAGCAAATAAATAAAATAATAAATATAAAACTATAATATGAACAAAACATTTTTATCCTTTTTATTTGTGCTTCTCTTTGGCACAATTCAAGCTCAAAGCTATTCTTTACTACACTTGGTAGATGGCACTCTCAGCCCCCACGGCGTTAGGCAGATGGAGTCGTCTGCAGATGGAATGCACTACTATCAGATGAATACCGAGAACACGGCAGTTATCAAATATGATTATGCAACAGGCAAGGCAGTTGACACATTGTTTGATGCTCGCACTGCTCGTAATATCAATTTCGATACTATTCAGGGCTTCTTGGTGAGCTCGGACGAGAATAGGGTGATAGTATATAGAGAACGAGAGCAAATATATCGCCACTCTTTCAAGGCAAACTATTATTATCACGATGTGCGCCGCAATATGGTGAGAAAGCTCACAGATAATACCTCAAAGCAGATGATACCAACCTTTTCGCCCGATGGCAAGATGTTGGCATACGTGTGTGACAATAATATATGGCTTGCCAAGTTTGATTTTGATACCGAATCACAAGTAACTAAAGATGGCGAGCTCAACAAGATTATCTATGGTGCTACCGATTGGGTATATGAAGAGGAGTTTGCAACTACTCGATTGATGGAGTTTTCGCCCGATAATAGATTGCTTGCCTTTGTGAGGAGTGATGAGTCGCAAGTGCGAGAATATCAGTTTCAAACTTTCAATAAGAAGCTGTATCCCGATTTCTATACATATAAATATCCTAAGCCAGGTGAGAAGAACTCAGCCGTTGATCTTCGCATCTTTGATATCGAAGCAAGAACTATTCGCAAAATGGAGCTCCCATTAGATGCTGATGGATACATCCCCCGAATCACTTTCACTGCCAATGAGCAAGAGTTAGTGGCAATGACGCTCAATAGAAATCAAAACCGATTTGATATGTATTTCGTAAACCCTCGCACCACTGTTGCTAAACTTGTGTTGCGCGAAGAGAGCAAATATTATATCGACTCGGAGCTGCTCAAGCAAATACATTTCCTCAAAGATAGGTTCACCTACGTGTCAGAGCGTGATGGTTATAGCCACATATATATATATGGATATACGGGAACGTTGCAAAAGCAATTGACTACTGGCAACTATGATGTGACAAACCTATTGGCGGTGGACTCCAAAACCAATACAGTATTTTATGAAGCTGCCGACGAGAGCCCCCTTCGTCGCAATATATATAAGGTGAATATTGATAAGCCTAAGCATCTCAAGCTTTCTGAAAAGGCTGGAACCAACAGTGCGTCGTTTAGCAACAATGCTAAGTATTATATCAACCGATATTCAAATGCCACTACGCCTACACATATCACTATGCACGACTTCAATGGCAAGCAGCTAAGAGTTTTGGAAGATAATGCTCAGACTGCAAAGAACTTTGCTGCTGCCAAACTGCCCCAAAAGGAGTTTGTGAAGATTACTGCTGCTGATGGTATCACTCAGCTCAATGCTTGGATCGTGAAGCCTACCAATTTTAATGCTTCTACTAAATATCCTGTGGTGATGATTCAATATAGCGGACCCAACTCACAGCAGGTGACCGATAGCTATGATGCAGGCTGGCACTTTGCGCTTGCCAACGAGGGTTTTGTGGTGGTAAGTGTTGATGGCAGAGGCACGGGTGCAAGAGGAGTAGAGTTCCGCAAACAAACGTATCAAAACTTGGGCATCATGGAGTCTGACGATCAAGTGGCAGCGGCTCGCCATATTAGCTCTCTACCATATGTTGATGGCAATCGTATTGGCATTTGGGGCTGGAGCTATGGTGGCTACAATGTGCTGATGAGCATGAGCCGTGGAGGTGGTAAGTTTAAGGCTGGTGTGGCAATTGCTCCAGTTACCGATTGGCGATTCTACGATACTGTTTACACCGAACGCTTTATGCGCACTCCGCAGCAAAACAGTATTGGCTACAATAATGCGTCGGCTATATCTTTGGCTTCGCAGTTAGAGGGTAGCTTGCTTCTTGTTCATGGCACTGCTGATGACAATGTTCACTTCCAAAACTCTATCGAGTATTCTCGTGCGCTCATCAATGCGGGCAAGCATTTCGATATGTTCTATTTTCCCGATCAAAACCACTTTATACCTACTTCTCGCAAGTACTTGTATGAAAAGGTCATTGAGTATTATAAGAAGAATTTGTAGAACTGTTGGCTGTTAGCTGTTGGCTGTTGGCTATTGGCTGTTAGCTGTTAGCTGTTAGCTGTTGGCTATTGGCTATTGGCTGTTAGCTAATTGCTAATCGCTAATCTCCAAAATAGGGGTGTTTTCTTAAATAGGGAACATCCCTATTTAAGTTTT
>CAZNRT010000158.1:2564-4463 GCA_964575445.1 uncultured Proteiniphilum sp.
TTCTTAATTAGTGAATGCTGCTATTTAAGTTTTATGCTAACTTTGTGAATTATAAATAGAGATAATCCTGTCACAGTTGCTGTGTGCCACCTTAATGACAGGTAGGGAAATCTCTGTCGCCACATCTTTCGTGTAGTTAGTATTATCTTCTGTCCTTTTTTCCTTCTTTCTTTACCCACAAGGACACAAGGGACACAAGTGGCTACGACTACAGAATAATCGTTATAGTCCTTTGCGTCCCCAAGAAAAATATTAATATTTGTTACTCCCCCTCTTTTTGCTCTCCAATCTTGCCTTATACATTCTTTCCTTCAGTCCACCCTCTCTCAAGAAAGCCTGCTCGAGGCTTTCTATCTGTCTTGTTAGTAGATATGTAGTAAGCTTTATCAATCCTCGCAAGGCATTGGCGCATATCGCAGGGTCTTGATGCTCTATGGCTCGCCTAAAGGTTTCGTAGTTAGCATTTGGAGTTCTATTCAATTCTCTTAATCTTTGAGTGAGTCGATGATCTTTGCTCCAAGTTTCTAATTTGTTTATTCGCAAAAAGTCCTCGTAATCGATTAGCAGCTCTTCTAAGGAGGCTCTTGCCACATTTGTAAGGAATATTTCACCCTGTTTTGATGTTGCCGAAGCCATACTTGCTTCTGCTATATTTTGTTTGCCACTACGAGCTGCTTGCACCATTTGATCGATAGTGCGGTCGTATCTTCTAAAAAATCTATTAGTGAAATAGACCGTACCGTCGTAGATTATTTCAGATTTCTGATATGTTATCAAGTTTTTATATCCTCCGTGTGTGGGGATGAAGCCCTCGCTCTTTTCCTGTTTCATGTCAGTTCCTTTATAAAGATTCGTATCTCTTGGCTCTCTTTGTTCAATGCTTCTATTTTGCCAACAAATATACAAAACATTATGTATTCTGAGTATGTAATTATTGATCTATATATCAATACACATAGACAAGGAGGGGCAACCCAATCTTCCAGTATTGGGGCAACTTTCGGAATCTACGTATTTAAAGATTATATTGCGCTGTTTAAATAGTTGTTGGTTTTTCTCTTCTCCAAAACTTTGCTCGCATTTATTTTATTTCTGTTATTATCAATTCACGTTCTTCCTTTTGCCTCGTTTAAGTCAGTTTCATTTATTGTTATAGGTAATGCGGGTAAATGATACACCTCATCTATTCCGAAGTTAGCTAAGATTGTCCATGCTGGATCTTCTTGTTCACGCAAGCTTGGTCGTAAACAAATAACATCTGAACCCGAAACCATAAAATACATTGCCAAACTCTTTAAGTGTGAACGTGGGCGAATGTCAACTCCTAAATATTGAGGCATTGTTATTTTTGATTCTGCAAATGCTTCTTTAAAACAGTCCATAAACGCCAGAAACATATTTGTTGCACCGCTTCCAAACGAATTGTCATACGCTTTCCCAAACGATTTTGCTGAGACATTTTCATTATCAGATGGAAATATGAAGTGTGAAACACCAGCTTCCCAAAGTCCGTTGTCTCGCTGTCTTAGGTATGGTGAAGCAAGATATGCACCTGAGAATCCCATCTTGATATATCTGCAATAAGCGTCCATTATCATAAGATGTTGTAGTTGGAAAAGCTGATGAGCATGTGCTTGTTCAACTTCTAATGGTTGTTGTTTTAAGCAATACACCTCCTTTTCTCCACTTTGCATTACAATACCAAAATCAGCTCCATTAAATGTTTGCTTTAGCGGCAATACTCCAAATGTCAATAAGTTTTGCAACCTTTCTAAAGTAGTGGTATCAGGCTTTTGAATGTCAATAGCACCTCTTTTTGTTTGAATTTTAGTCATCGTATTTTTTATTGTTTTTAAGTGGCACTAATAGACCGAAATAACCACTATATTTTTATTTTTA
>CAZNRT010000159.1:0-4458 GCA_964575445.1 uncultured Proteiniphilum sp.
ATCGAAAGTACTTTGTGTGGATAGTTTCAGCAACTCGAAAACTATCGAAAGTACTTTGTGTGGATAGTTTCAGCAACTCGAAAACCATCGAAAGTACTTTATGTGGATTGTTTTAGCAACTCGAAAACCATCGAAAGTACTTTATGTGGATTGTTTTAGCAACTCGAAAACCATCGAAAGTACTTTACTTGGATCGATTTGCACACTGCAAATCTATCCAAACAACTTTACTTGGATTAAAATAAACCTTGTAATGACTATGTTGGTCAGTCTATTAGGTTTTTAGGGTAAGATTCTGAAATGAGTTCTATAATTTCTCAGTTTAGAAATTTTGTCAATCCAAAATCAAATCGCAAACAACATGACTGAAGCTTCATGTTTGATATTTTGTGGAAATGAGCGAAATGCTTTTGAAGTTTTACCACCAGTCGCAATCATTCTATCAGTTAGCTGTTTCTAAGGGTTATTTGTGTTAAAACAAAGTTTTCTTAGAAGAAAAATGTATCTTTGCACTCATTTTTATAACAAAAAGATAAACGTCAAATTATTATGAACTTTGTTGAAGAACTTCGTTGGAGAGGCATGATCCAAGATATTATGCCTGGAACAGAAGAACAATTACAAAAAGAGCTTACTTCGGGATATGTGGGAATAGATCCCACTGCCGATTCGTTACATATTGGTCATCTTGTTGGAGTCATGATGCTCCGACACCTACAGCGTGCTGGGCATACACCTATTGCCCTTATTGGTGGTGCCACTGGCATGATTGGTGATCCTTCAATGAAATCGGCAGAGAGAAATCTGTTGGATGAAGATACACTTCGTCATAATCAAGAGTCTATTAAAAAGCAGTTATCAAAATTTCTCGATTTTGAGAGTGATATACCCAATAAAGCTGTTTTGGTTAATAACTATGACTGGATGAAAGAGTTTTCTTTTCTTTCATTTATACGCGATATTGGAAAGCACATAACTGTCAATTATATGATGGCAAAAGATTCAGTAAAAAAGCGTTTGAATGGAGAGGCTTCAGAAGGGCTTTCGTTTACTGAGTTTTCATATCAGCTAATGCAGGCTTATGATTTCTTACATTTATATAGAGAAAAAGGATGCCTATTGCAGATGGGTGGATCTGATCAGTGGGGCAATATTACTACTGGCACAGAACTTATCCGCAGGGTAGAGGGAGGCGAAGCTTTTGCACTTGTTTGTCCACTTATCACCAAAGCAGATGGAGGAAAGTTTGGGAAAACTGAATCGGGTAATATATGGTTAGACAGTCGTTACACTTCTCCTTACCAATTTTATCAATTCTGGCTCAATGTGAGTGATGCAGATGCGGATAAATATATTAAGATATTTACCTCTTTGTCAAAAGAAGAAATTGAAGCTCTAATAAAAGAACAGGAAGCAGCTCCACATCTTCGTCCATTGCAAAAAAGATTGGCTGAAGAGGTTACAGTAATGGTTCACTCAAGAGAGGATTATGAAATGGCAGTAAATGCTTCTGAAATCCTGTTTGGCAAATCAACTTCCGAAACACTGCGTTCGATTGATGAAACTACTTTCTTGCAGGTATTTGATGGAGTGCCACAATTTAAAATCTCAAAAGAAGAATTATCTAAAGGAATAAAAGCCGTGGACTTACTGACTGACTCTGCCGACGTATTTCCATCAAAAGGTGAAATGCGCAAAACAGTGCAGGCAGGCGGTGTAATGATTAACAAGGATAAGCTTGAGGTATTTGATGAATTAATAGATAGTTCATATTTAATCGGCGATAGATATATTTTAGTGCAACGTGGCAAGAAGAATTACTTCTTGTTGATTGCGGAATAGTCAATATAATAATTCAATAAAAGAGATACTTAAAAAACAGTGGAAGGAATAAGAAAATATAATTATCAGATCTCAACGCAGCATATTGATTTTCAGAAAAATGTAACTCTCTCATCGTTGTTTCATTTAATAATGAAAACTGCTGGCAAAGATGCTGATAATAATGGATTCGGATTACTTAAATTGCAATCAAACGATTTTACGTGGGTATTGTCACGTTTTGTTCTTGATCTGGAGCGTTTCCCCAAAGAGGAAGAGAATATCACAATAGAGACTTGGATAGAAGATGTACAAACATTATTCACCACACGTAACTTCAAAATTACAAATGGTGGTGGTAGTCTTATAGGTTATGCGTCATCCTCGTGGGCTATCATTGATGTGCATACAAGGCGAAGTGTAATGCTTGACTCAATGCCATCGCTCAATGGGTTTGTTGTCAATGAAACTACTCCAATTGGTATTCCAACACGAATTCCTAATGTTGACGGTGAGTTAGCTAATGATTTTCAGGTTAAGTATAGCCATATAGATGTAAACGGTCATGCAAGCAGTCCATATTATATACAATGGATTGCCGATTGTTTTCCATTAGATTTCTATAAAGACCATCGTTTGAAGAGATTTGAAATAAACTTCATGAAAGAGATAACTTTTGGAGATAAGGGAGAGGTGTCAAGAGAAATGAAGGAAGAAAATGATTATTATTTTCATATTTCTACAACTGATGTAGGACTTGCATGCAGAGCGAGAATGCAGTTTTTGGAAGAAAAGTGTATAAAAGATACTTTTTCACACAAAAAGTGAAAAAAGTCACCAATATATTTGGTCGGTATAATAAAAAGCTCTACTTTTGCATTGCTTTTAACGAAGCACACTGAGGATTGTCCCATGGTGTAATGGTAGCACTCCTGATTTTGGTTCAGTCAGTCTAGGTTCGAATCCTGGTGGGACAACAATTCTAAAGCGCAAGCATCTAATAAATAGATCCTTGCGCTTTTCTCTTTTTAATATCTTTAATCCCAATAGCTACCGTCAAGGGTAGTTTGTTTTCTCATATCATTTATTAGATTGCTCAACTCTTCAACAATATCTGGGTTTGTTTCAGCGAGATTGTATTTCTCAGATGGGTCGGTATCTAAATTAAATAATAGTGGCGTAACCCCTCCAAAATATTCAATTCCTAATTGGCTATATGTTTCTACGTGAAGTTTCCACTTTCCTGTCCTCACTGCCATTAATTTATTATCTATACCAAAATAAAAGAATGGAATCTCTTCCTTAATATCTTTCGTCTCCTTGTTTGTGAGAATTGTAGCGATACTTTTTCCGTCAATTATTCTATCACTCGGAACTTGTCCTCCTGCCAATTGAACGCATGTTGCAAATACATCCATTGAGTTGATTGTAGTCTCATTTTTCATCTCTTTTAATTGAGCAGGCCATTGAACAAGACATGGTACTCGCACTCCTCCTTCCCATGTGCTCCCTTTGCCATCACGGAATAAGCCCGCAGAGCCTCCCTCTTCCTTTTGCAACAACCATGGTCCATTGTCACTCATAAACCAAACAATAGTGTTGTGATCTAAATTTTTTTCTTTTAGAAAACTAAGAAGGCGACCTACATTCCAATCAATTTCTTCAACTGCATCCCCGTACAGTCCCCGTTTTGATGTGCCAATAAAGTCCTTGCCAGGATAGAGGGGAGTATGTGGCATTGCATATGGCATATAAACAAAGAAGTTGGTTGATTTATGCCTATCAATAAAATCAATAGCACGTTCGGTGTATAAATTAGTAAGCATTGATTGGTCTGGCTTCATCATTATTGTATCATTACCCTCCATGAGAGCAATATCAGGATACTTGGGGGGTATCATATCATTGCTATAGGGCAAACCCACATATTCATCAAATCCGTTTTGTAACGGAAGGTATTCTTTTTTGGTGCTACCCAAATGCCACTTTCCAAAAATAGCAGTTTTATATCCTTGCTGCTTTAGAAGTTCAGCTAATGTTAATTCTTGGGGATGCAATCCTTTGTCAGAGTCAGGATTCAATACCCATCTAAAACCCGACCTGATTGGATATCTGCCAGTTAATAATGAATATCGACTGGCAGTTGAGGCTGGAGATGCGCTATAGTAGTTTGTAAACCGCATGCCATTTAACCCCATTTTGTCAAGATTGGGGGTTCTTATATCTGGGTGACCAGTGATTCCTAAATCTCCATATCCCATATCATCAGGATAGATAATTATTATATTAGGTTTGTTGTCTTGTCCTTTTGCAGGTGATGTCAAGGCTATTGGTATAGCACTAAGTAAAATATATCTCTTCATTTCCCTTTATATAAATTGCTTGTTCAGCATTCTTCAATAATCTATTTCCCAATTCTCTCAAAGTATGGTAATCTATCAAGAGGAACATCAATTGCTATTTGCTTTCCACCTTTATGAGTCTTGCCAAGGTCATCTTTCCATCTACCTTTTGGCAACATAACATTACGCTTAGTGCCCGAACTAACCATTGGTGCCACTAAATATCTTTCTCCAAGCATAAACTGATCTTTAATCTCTTCATATCCATTGCCTGGAAACATATACTCCATACTTC
>CAZNRT010000160.1:0-4428 GCA_964575445.1 uncultured Proteiniphilum sp.
AGATCTAAAAATTGTTTTGAAGGAAGATGCACAGGCATTGGACGAGGTGGTGATCACGGGTGTTGTGAATAAACAGAAGGAGAGCTTTACGGGTTCTTCAGCCACTTTTACCTCTGAGGATTTGAGATCTGTTGGTACCGTTAATGCTATTGCCAGTTTGAAAACACTTGATCCAACATTCAATGTATTGGAAAGCACTGAGTTTGGTTCTGACCCTAATAGGATGCCTGACATCGAAATTCGTGGCAAGTCGAGCATAATTAGTGTTAGAGATGAATTGAGTGAAGACCCTAACCAACCTCTTTTTATCTTAGATGGGTTTGAATCTAATTTAGAAACGATTTATAATTTGGATATGAATCGCATAGCATCTATCACCATTCTTAAAGATGCTGCTTCAACAGCTATCTATGGTTCTAAAGCTTCCAATGGGGTAGTGGTTGTAGAAACTATCAAGCCTAAATCAGGAAAATTGAATCTCTCGTATAATGGTTCTGCTAATATATCGTGGGCAGATCTTACCAGTTATAACTTGATGAACTCGAGAGAGAAATTAGAGTTTGAAAGAATGTCAGGGCGTTATAACGGAAGTGAAACTAAGAATGAAGTGGAGTTAGACCAACTATATAATAATAAGTTAGATGACATCATGAGGGGTGTTGATACCTATTGGTTGGCTGAGCCAATTCAAACGGGTGTTAACCAGCGCCATTCATTATATGCAAATGGCGGTGAGGGTGCGTTCCAATTTGGCTTAGGAGTGTCATATAATGGAATAGCTGGAGTGATGAAAGAGTCAAATCGTAATAATATCAGTGAGAATATTGATTTGACCTATCGACTAAACAAATTCCAGTTTTCAAACAAATTCTATATGGATAATACAAAAAGCACAAATCCAATAGTTGGCTATTCTGATTATTCTAATGCTAATCCTTATTACACTAAATATAATGAAAATGGTGAGGTGGAAAAATGGCTTGAATATAATGATTATGTAAAAGCTGCGAACCCATTGTATAATGCTGCACAAAATAGTTATAATAATTCCGGCGCATTCACTGTTTCAAATAAGTTTATGGCAGAATATACTCCAATGAGTTCTATGAAAGTGAGAGCTCGCTTTGGTATTACCCACTCTAACAATAGCTCTGAAGCATTTGCTTCGCCACTTGATAGCAGATTTTCTGATGTAGCATATACCAAGCGTGGTACTTATAGTTATGGAAGTGGGCAAAATAATAAATTTGAGGGTGAGTTTACTTTGACATATGGAAAATTAATTGGAAATAACCATTTGTTGAATGTTGCAACTGGGGGATATATCTCTCAGCAGGACACTAAATCGCATGGTTATTTAGCAGTAGGTTTTCCTATTGGTGATTATACATTACCATCATTTGCCAATGGTTATCCAGAAGGTGGCAATCCATCTTATAATGAGAATACTGCACGTTCGGTGAGTACCTATGCTATTGGGAACTATGCTTTTGATAATCGTTATTTGCTTGACTTTAGTTATCGTTTAAATGGTTCTTCAATATTTGGTGTTGCTAATAGATTTATTGGCACTTGGGCACTTGGTGCTGCTTGGAATCTCCACAGAGAGAATTTCATAAAAGATAATATTGATGGTATCTCTATGTTGAAAATTCGTGGTTCGGTAGGAAATCCTGGAAACCAGAACTTCTCCTCTTCGGCAACAATCACAACATTTAGATACAATTTCAACATGTTCAATTATTTTGGAATGACCACGTCATTGGCTCAATTGGGTAATCCTGACCTCGAATGGCAAACTACCTTAGACCGCAACGTAGGTTTTGATGTTACAATGCTAAATGATAGATTGACTGTCGTGGGTGATTTGTATCATAAAACAACTGATCCTTTATTAATTGGTATCGCAACGCCTGCATCTACTGGTGCTACTGGCAATATTATATACAAAAACTTTGGTTATCAAAAGTCGAATGGGGTAACACTTCAGTCAACATATTATATATTAAAGAATACTCAGGAACGCTTTTGGTGGTCTGTAAGAGGAAGCTTGAGAAATGGCAACAACAAGCTTTATGGTATTGGTAATAGGTTGGATATATTTAATACTGAAGGTAGGGCAAACAATTCTACTAAGCGATATTTTGATGGGGCTGACCCAGATGATATATGGGCAGTGCGTTCAGCTGGTATTGACCCCGCAACTGGTAAAGAGATATTTATTTCAAAAGAAGGTGAACTTACTTATGACTACTCTTATGATGATGAGGTGATAGTTGGCAGTAGCAGACCAAAAGTTGAAGGAGTAATAGGTACTAATTTATCATGGAAAGGTTTCTCAGTAAACTTTGATTTCAGATATAGAGTAGGTGGATATGCATTCAACTCTGTATTATTTAATAAGGTTGAAAATATTTCAGAATCACAACTTAAGTATAACCAAGATAAGCGTGCATTCTACGATAGATGGCAAAAACCAGGTGATGTGGCACAATTTAAGAATATTGGAAGCTCACTTTCTACTCCGATGTCTTCACGTTTTGTTCAGAAAGATAATACTCTATCATTAGAGTCATTTAGAGTGGGATATGAGTTTAATCCTGATGTAGCCAAAAGGATTGGAGCAAGCTCTATGAGACTTAATGCATATATGAATGATATTTTCAGACTTTCAACTATCAAGATGGAGCGAGGCACCTCATATCCATTCTCAAGAAGTGTATCTGTATCTCTTTCATTAACAATGTAAAAATAATTAGCAATGAGAAATAAAAAAGATTTTAAGATATTTGTTTTGTCCTTACTCTTTATTGGATTCTTAAGTGGATGTAGCGACTGGTTAGACTATCAGCCAAAGGATAAGCAAAGCGAGAGACAACAGTTTTCGACAAAGGAAGGATTTTACTCAACTGTAAATGGTGTATATAATAGAATGAGTGGTGGCTCACTATATGGTAAATATTTGTCTTATGAAATGATTGATGTTTTAGGGCAACGTTATACTGTCAATAGCACAGATGAGGATGAATATTCTAAATATTTGCGCGCTTTAGTATCATGGAATTATTCAGATGATAATGTGAAGGGTGCTTTAGATGCAATTTGGCAAGAAGCGTATTCCACAATAATGAATATTAACGTTATTCTTAAAAATATTGAGGAGGATGCCAATAAAGAAACTGGTTCTGTTTTGCCTGAGAGAGAATACAAAATGCTGAAAGGTGAAATGCTTGCAGCACGTGCAATGTTGCATTTGGATATGCTTCGTCTCTTTGGACCAGTATATTCAATGAAGCCAGAGGAAAGAGATATTCCTTATAATGAAAGTATTAAAACTGAAGTATTGCCAATTCTACCTGCAAATGTGGTTTTAAAGGATTACATTATTCGTGATTTGCTTGCAGCTTCTGATTTGCTCAAAGATTCAGATCCAGTGATAGTAGATGGACCTATGGCAAAGTATAATTCAGAAACTATGGACAACTCGATGAGATACCGTCAATTACGATTAAATTATTATGCCACAGTGCTACTAATTGCTCGTGCATATTTGTGGGAAGGTGATTATGCAAAGGCTGCGGAATATGCTAAAGTATTAATTGATGACCCAAAAGTTGCTGAGTTTTTCCCAAGTGTTGATGCGGGCACTTTACTTGCCAATAGTGTTGACCCTGACAGGATGTTCTCCACTGAGTGTTTATTTGGTTTTTATAAAAAAAATAGGGGTTTGATTTACGACAATACTTTTGGTGGAACAAGTACTGGCAAGAGACTTCTCATCCCTCGCTCTAATTATGTAAACGGTTTGTTGTTTTCTGGTGCTGAGGCTTCTGATTATAGATATAAATCACAATGGGTACAAGGTGTTACCCTCAAAGGGGAGGCGTCAATGCAACTCATAAAATTTAATGACATCATCGAAACTAATACGAACGTAATCCCATCTGATCAGAATAAGGACGAGGTTGCACTCAAGTCGCAAAAGTTTTTTGGCACCTTTTGCTCAATGATGAAACTGAGCGAAGCATACTACATTGCTGCGGAGGCTTATGGTAGAACAAGTCCAGGACTTGATGATATTGCTAAGGCTTGGCAGTATATTAATGTAATCAGACAAGACAGGGGTTTGTCAAATGGTTCAGGCGACTCAAATAAAATTATCGATAGTATTACAAAAGAATATATTAGAGAGTACATTGGAGAGGGACAGGTATTCTTTTATTTCAAACGATTGAATAAAGGATTCGATAACGATTACAATGGAGTGAAGGAAATTAAAAGAGAGAAAGTTCCAGGAATTCCCTTCTTTGGATACGATTTTACTGATTTGGCTGATAATAACACTAAAGAGAAACGTTTTGTAGCTCCACTTCCAAAGTCAGAATTAGATAACAGATAAAAAGAATGAAAATGAAAAAAATAAATATA
>CAZNRT010000161.1:0-4403 GCA_964575445.1 uncultured Proteiniphilum sp.
TAAATGGATTGTAATTGTGCCATTCTTTGTTCTTTAAAAACTCATCTTTTGCTGTTCCTCCTTGATATCCATGGTGACTCCAATCGATGATTGAGAAATATAGATGCACATCTATGCCTTCTGCGGTGTAAGCATCTACTATCTCCTTTACTATATCTTTTTTATATGGTGTATTTGCAATTGTATAGTCTGTATATTTACTAGGCCACATACAAAATCCGTCATGATGTTTGGTAGTAAATATTAGATATTTAGCTCCCATATCTTTAGCCTGTTTAGCCCATTGCTTAGCATTAAACTTGGTAGGGTTAAACTGTTTATACAAATTATCATACTCATCTCTTGTGATCAATCCTGACGATCTGAACCACTCTGCTGCATATTGAGTCTTTTTGCCATTCCACTCTCCACCAGGTATTGAGTAAACACCCCAATGAATAAACTGCCCTAAGCCATGTTCGCGCCAACGTGTCATATCGGCATCGGTTCTTTTTCCTATTCGGTGAGCACCATGTTTTAGAGCCACTGACTCTCTCTGCTTTTGTGCAGACGAACTCATGGGAAACAGCATTAATAGCACTGTCATGAGTAGTAAGTAATTTTTCATCTTATTGTTTGTTTTAGATAATATATTTATAGTCCTATGTGCATTTCTGTTTTTTCTTCAGGTTTGCTATCGTCACCATCTTTTTTATTGTCTGGCGAATAGTTCCACACAATTCTATCGGTGTATTCTTTTCCATCTTTTGATGCAGTAACTTCAAGTATGTTCTCACCCACTTTTAGTTGCACCACATCAAATATGTAATGTACTGAAGTGTTGCCAATTGAGTATTTAGAAATCTCCATTCCATTTACTACTAACTTAGGTGCACCAATATTTGAATACACTGTTACAGATGTAAATTCATTTTCGCGCTCCACTGCTCTGCGCTGAGTCATATACAATACTGGCTCTTTGCTCCAGTTTGCCTTATACCAGTAGAAGCCATCTTTTTTGGTTTTACGGTCGAAGGTAATCAACCCCTTCATATTACGTGAGTGCACTCCACCCTGTGCTGACATGGGAGTTCCAAAGTCAAACATATTCCACACATATGATGCCAGCAAATAGGGATGCTTAGCAATAACGCCCCATTGAATTTCATGGAACTTTGTGCCCCATGTTTCATAATATTTTTTATCAAAGCCACAGCAATCCCCAATATCGCCAACCTCTTCTTTTTGTTGATTGATATTTGCTTCGCCTCCATATTCGGAGAAGATTACTTTGTGGTTAGGAAACTCTTTCTCAGCTTTCTCAACCCATTTTTCGATATCTCCAATCTTGCCACCATACCATCCAAAATAGTGGTTGATACCTTGAATATCAGCATTGTTATTAGAAGTGGCATCAATCGTATTATATCCACTCACTGCCACAGTATAACGGTCGGGATCTTCACTCTTAGATAGGTCGTGCAATTGTGTTGTTAGAGGGATAGTTTGCTCAAAAGGTGCGTAAACCTCATTATGCAATCCCCATGTATAGATTGAGGGATGATTATAGTTTTGACGAATAAGTTCAGTCATTTGTTGAACCGCATTTTCAGTTTCAAATGTTGTGACCTGATTAACGAAAGGAATCTCTGCCCACACCATTAATCCGATACTATCGCATTTTGAATATATATAATCCGCCTGTTGATAGTGAGCCAAGCGAATAGTGGTTGCACCAATCTCTTTTATGAGTTCCATATCTGTATTGTGTTCTGCCTTGGTGAGTGCACTACCTTTGCCCCACCAATCTTGATGACGACAAACGCCATACATGGGATATTTCTTTCCATTGAGATACATCCCATCATTTGCCTTAAACTCGAAATGACGAAACCCAAGTGGTTGCACAACTTCATCAATGGTTATACCATCTAAGATTAATTGCACAACAGCTTTATAGAGATATGGATCATCAACACCTTGCCACAAGCGAGGATTCTTTACCGACAGCTCTTGTGTAAACTCATGACGACCTTGTGGTGATACTTTCACATTATTAGTTTGTGAAGTAATCAGCTTGTTTGACATATCAAATATTGAATACTTAACTTGTATCGCCTGAGGGTCAACATTCTTATTCTCAACTTTTACTTTGACTATGGCGTGAGCTTTATTTTTGTTTACAATATTCTGACGGATATATACTCCAGGAGAAGCGTAATCGGTTACTGCAATGTTTACCTTATTGGTAACGATGAGCTCTATATCTCTATAAATGCCACCATACACACCAAAGAGTACATGATTTACTGGAATAACATCCTGACGAGCACTATTATCAGCTTTGACAATAATCTCATTATCTTCACCAAACTTCAATAAACGACTTATTTCAACTGTGAAAGCAGAGTACGCACCTTTGTGACGCCCTGCGAATTGATTATTTACATAAACCTCTGCTACTGAACCAACTCCCTCAAACTTTAGGAACACACGCTTATTAGAAAGAGAAGCATCGGGAGTGTATATTTTTTTATAAAGCCCTTCGCCAGTATAGAAACGCTCTTGAGGATTTCTGAAAGATGATGTATTAGCCATTTCGCGTTGCATATCATCGGCATTCCATGTATGAGGAATTGCAACCTCTTGCCAGTTGCCACCAATAAAGCTCTGATTAAGTACTGTTGAAGACTTGTTGAATGGACCTTTCTTGAACTGCCATCCACCATTGAAAGTTGTAACCTCTCGTCCATTTCCCACAAATGATAGGGATAAAAAGATTAAGGCTAAAATAATAGAATAATGCTTGTTAGTCATCTTATTAATATTTTATTTATTTCATTTTGTATATCTCGGAAGCTGCCATCAAGAACGCACCTGGTCCATAAACTGAAGTCATTTCAGCTGTAACCTTTTTAGGGTCAGCCCCAATTGGTTGCACCCATCCGAGCTTACCCGACTCATCCACTGCCGAAAGCAATGAGTTCCATGCTCTGTACATAGGTTCATGAAACTTATGCTTGTCAAGAATATCATTATTAATACCAAAAGCTAAGGCATATGTGATAAGAGCTGTTGCACTTGTTTCAGGAGATGGATAGCTTGCAGGATCTAATAGACTGGCGTGCCAAAAACCATCTTCATGTTGAAGCTCGGCAAGTCTTGCGGACATCTCTTTGAATAGATTAACATAGAAGTCTCTACGAGTGTCATCTTTAGGCATTTGCTTGATTATATTAGCAATTCCACCCACTACCCAAGCATTTCCCCTACCCCAAAACACCTTCTGACCATTATCTTCTACTTTATCAAAATAACTATCATCACGATAAAAAAGACGTTCCCCCTCATCATATAGGTGATTATATGTAGCCATAAACTTTTCGTGCATAAACTTGAGATACGAATCATCGTTTTCAATTTGTGCAATTCCAATATAAACGGGAGGTGCCATAAACAGTGCATCACACCACGACCAGGTTTGTTTGTTTCGGTAAGACATACTCTCATTACCAGGATATAGAATCAGAGAGTCAAGGCGTTCTTTTGTAGCTTCTATCATTTTAGGCTCATTATACTTTGAAAACATATCAATATATAATTGAGCCATACACAATTCATCTGCATGGTATATGCCTATCGGTTTATAGTTGACAAAATTGGCAGGAATGCTCCACTCATTCTTCTCCCCGATATTGTTATACAACCAACCCAAATACTCTTTTTGCTTCTCAGATTTATCAGCCCATTGAGCCAGACCAAGGTAAAAAACTCCATTTGTCCAGGCATCAATACCATAGTCGTGCAAATTGCCCGAATCTCGATAAGTAAAGTTACTAATTTGCCAATCGGCTACTCTATTTGCCACTTCAGCCACTTTATTATTATCGATACCCGCCTTAGTGCTTGAACAACTAATAACAGACAAAACAAATGTTAGAGTAAATAATATAATTCTCATATTTTTTTAAAGTTATTGACATTGCAAAAGTAGCATTAGGATATGAAGCCCATTTGCTCTATTTGACTTTAGATGCTCTCAATTTTAGAAACTACACAGTTACATCGCCATCGCCGATAACTCTACTACCTCTTTGAATAGTCTCCTATTTAGTCATCTGTTTGATTTTATACCGAACAGTTGGAGTAATAATAGTAGTGCAAAAACAAGGTTAACATTTGTTTGCGTTAAGAGAAGTGAACGTTTAACACTGAAAACCACTTTTTTCAACTATTGTATTATGTTTTTTTGGATAGAAAGATTATTTAGTAGTAAAAAAACATTTTCATCGTAGCAAAAAACATTATTGAGTAGTAAAATACATATGTTTTTGGGTACTCTAAGATGTTTTTGGCATCAAGCCTATTCACATTTATCAACACTAAGACCTTTTTATGTTAAATAACAGTCTGAAATGGGTATC
>CAZNRT010000162.1:0-4370 GCA_964575445.1 uncultured Proteiniphilum sp.
AATGAACTCAGGGTAGCTTTCTGAATTTGTTATTGGGTCAGAATTGTTTTTTGGGGTCGATAGAGCACCACATTATCACTCTTATTCCCATAAGGTTACGAAAGATTTTCACAGACATACAAACGCACCTTAGAGTAGCTATGGAGATGCTCTGTTAGATATTTGCTGAATAGTAACCAACAAACGCAACACTCATCATTAATATATTTTCATAATTAAAACGAGATATCTTGCTACAAAGGACTACTTTTCTGTATCTTTGTCAGTCAACATAATATATCTTGTTAGTAGGAACTATACACAACAGATGATCAAATAATAAAACTTAGAGAGTTTTGGAAGAAAAAAGTGAATTGATATGGCGTAATTTTCTGATTGATGGTAACGAATATGCATTCGCTACTTTATATAATTATTATGCTGATAAATTATACTCTTACGGCATCAACTTAGGCTTTGAATCGGAGGCTTGCAAAGATGCAATACAAGATGTATTTATCAAAATTCATTCATTAAGAACGAGATTATTAGGAACACAAAATCCAGCCTCTTTTTTATTTAAGTCTTACAAAAATAGACTAATTGATATTGTTAGATCAAACAAGGGCGAATTAAATATAGACACCATACAACACACCTTTTCCCTAAACGTAACAGTTCTCGATGACATTATTGATGAAGAAAGAGCCAACAAACTAAAGGACACTATTGAAACTTTGCTCAACAAACTTTCGCCCACTCAACGAGAAGCAATCTATATGAGATACATAGCAGGTATGGATTATAGCGAAATAAGTGAATTGTTGAACATAAAGCCAGAGTCTGCACGAAAACTTATGCACCGAGCAATGGAAAAACTAAGACAACAGAGCCTTGATGACTTCACAAAGACAGCACTTGTTATTGCCATTTTAGCATCGTTTTAAAAAACAATTATAGATTTCGACGTGCATTAATCTATATTACTACATTCAACAAACATAATACTCTATCATCTGTTATCATCATAATTACAGCCTAACTATTTACGAATATTTCTTACAGTAAAACAAATATGGAATCAATAAGCATTTTTGACATTATAAAAATTGGTATAGGACCGTCAAGCTCTCATACTATGGGACCTTGGAATGCGGCAAATATGTTTTTAGACAAAATCAGAAGAAACAAAGGAATAGACAATGTAAAAGAAGTATTCGTTGAGTTCTATGGTTCGCTTGCCAAAACAGGAATTGGTCACGGAACAGACATTGCTGGAATGTTGGGACTTGCTGGGTATAACTTCAGAACCATAGATACTTCACAAATTGATATTATAACGGAAAACATCAAAAGGAATCAAACCCTGAAGTTGGGCGGTGAAAAGGAACTTACTTTTATTTATGGACATCATTTGATTTTGAATAAGAAAGAAAACCTACCATTCCATCCTAATGGGATGATTTTCAAAGCAATATTCAATGATGGAACCGAAAAAATACAAGATTATTATTCAATTGGTGGAGGATTTGTTTCTATTAAAGATGACGTTTTGGTTGCTGACAAACTAAAACCAAGTTTCTATCCATGTCACAAAGGAGCGGATGTATTGAAGTATTGCGAAAAATTGAACCTTTCGGTATCAGATTTAGTCTATAAAAATGAAGAAAGCTGGAGAACAAGAGAAGAGATTAATGCTAAGGCACTCGAAATTTGGGAAAGCATTACGGATGCGATATATAGAGGAGTCAATAAAAGTGGAGTCCTACCTGGAGGTCTTAACGTGGTGAGGCGCGCTACCAACTTAAACAAGAAGCTTATAAACAATAGAACTTATAAAAACAAAGCAGAATGGTTTGACTTGGTAAAGGAGTCGGAAGGCGGGTTTGAAAATATCAACAAATGGGTATCTTGTTTTGCAATAGCGGTAAATGAAGAAAATGCAAGCTTCGGACGCATCGTAACCGCCCCAACAAATGGAGCCAGTGGAATTATACCCGCAGTGCTCATGTACTCTCAAACTTTTACCATACATGTTGGTATCAATAAAATAATAAGATTCCTGCTTACGGCTGGCGAAATAGGCACTCTATTTAAGAAAAATGCAACAATATCAGCTGCAATGGGAGGATGTCAGGCAGAAACGGGAGTCTCTTCAGCTATGGCTGCTGCAGGACTGACAGAAATAATGGGTGGAACACCTGGTCAAGTTCTTATGGCTGCCGAAATAGCGATGGAACACCATTTGGGTCTTACTTGCGATCCAGTGGGTGGATTAGTGCAAATTCCATGTATCGAACGCAACTCTATGGGTGCCATTAAAGCAATTACCGCAGCAAACTTTGCAATAGAAAATGATCCCGCTGATGCACGAGTAACTCTCGATGAAGTAATACAAACAATGTGGGAAACGGCTTTGAATATGAACGAACGTTTCAAAGAAACATCTGAGGGTGGTCTTGCCATAGCAGTGAATGTAGCGGAGTGTTAGCATTGTTTCGGTTCGCAAAATTGAATTGGAATTGAAAAACACAATGTTAAAATTCAATTTTTTTTATTTTTATTGTCCACAAATTATATTTTGATACGTCTTTACTATAAACGCAAAAAAATATTGTTGTGAATAATAAAAAGAGAGATTTTATTTTTGAAGAAAAATTTATAGAATGGAGACTCCTCCCAACGGATGAGTTGAACAAATACTGGGAAGACTTCAGGAAAAATAATCCAGAATTATCGTATGAGTTGGATATTGCAATTGAGGAATTCGGATCTTTAAATTTTGACACATATACTTTACAAGAGGAAGAAAAAAAAGAGATATTAGATACCATATTCCTCAAATTAAAGAAAAAGAATCATTTTAGAACATTCATTCAAGCAACTTCTACTATTGCTGCAATAGCAATTATTGGTTTGTTTATTACATTATTCATAAACACCAATAACAATAAATCATCAACAGAAAACACAATCATCGGGCAGACCCTTCCAGAAGAAGATGTATATATTATTTCGGGTGAGAGCAAGACAAAGCTATCCAACAATTCAAATCTTGAACTTACAAAAGACAAAAAGGCTTTAATCACAGATAGTGCTAAAAGGACTAAAGAGGTGGTGTTGGCAGAAGCAACGATGAACAGATTGGTAGTGCCATATGGCAAGAGATCTAACATCACATTGGCGGATGGCACCAAAGTTTGGATAAATTCTGGAACACAACTTGACTTTCCGAGTGAGTTTGTGGGAAAAAATAGAGAGATAAATGTCAATGGAGAAATTTATATAGAGGTGAAGGAGGATAAAAAGCGACCATTCATAGTAACCACAAACAAAATGTCAGTGAAAGTATATGGCACCGCTTTTAATGTTACCGCCTACAAAGAAGAGGATTCTAATAGTATCGTATTAGTTGAAGGGAAAGTTGGCGTAAAAGCCAATGGCAACTCCAAGGAGTCATACCTTCAACCTAATGAAAAATTGGATCTCACGGTAAATGGAATGGTAAAAAAGGTTGTAGATGTGTCCGAATATATCAGTTGGACACGTGATGTATTAGAATTTGAAGAGACGCCAATTTCAGAAATACTGAAAAAGGTAGGTAGATACTACAACGTGCGGTTTGAAAATAGTCCTGAAATTGCTCTTAATGAACTGACTTGCTCAGGCAAACTGTTTTTATCAAATAGTCTTGATAGCGTTATGACGTCTATCTCTGCTCTGTCATCAACAAAATATAAAAGAGAAAATAATATTATTCATATAAGAAAAAGGAATGAGCCTATGAGATAATAACCATAAAAAAGGAGATCGGACAGTGTTGCCGCACTATCCGATCTGGCGAAAATTAATTTACAAGTAACATTCAATTAAATAATTACGTAAACTGAAATTCAAAACAAATGTATGAAAGAAAAAATTAAATTGAAACATTTTGCATGTAAAGAATGCAATATAGTCTTGAAAATCATGAAGATTTCCTTTTTCACAATTTTTCTGTGCGTATTTAGTATTGCTGCAGAGAACATTTATTCCCAGCAAACAGAGGTTTCGTTGAATCTTAAAAACGTAACGCTTAAAAAAGCCATTTCGGAGATCGAAAAGGCAAGTGATTATGTTTTTTTAGTTTCGGACGAAGCTAAAGCAGAGCTCAACAATACCGCTTCCATTGAGGTAAACAAGGCGAGTATCCAAAATATTCTGGAGAACTTGCTTAATAACACCAACTTGGGATACAAAATCACTGAGCGTCAGGTTTCGATCTACAAAAGCGAGAAACCAAAGCCCATTATTGTAGAAGTGGCAAAAGTAGCCGAACCTACACAACAAAAGAAAAAGACCACAGGAAGAGTGGTTGACGAACAGGGAGAACCAATCATTGGTGCCAACAT
>CAZNRT010000163.1:0-4309 GCA_964575445.1 uncultured Proteiniphilum sp.
TGAAGCGGGGGTGGATATTTCACATCACACTTCGGATAGTGTGGAAAAATACTTGAGCGAAGAGTGGGATTATGTGATCACCGTATGTGGCGGGGCAAATGAAACATGTCCAGCATTCATTGGGAAAGTAAAAAATAGGCTACACATCGGCTTTGATGATCCAACAGATGTAGTGGGCACACCCGAATTTATCCACAGCGAGTTTATCCGTGTGCGAGATGATATTAAGGAGGCTTTCTACAAATTATATACCGAGATAAAAGAGAAGTGATGAGTAATAAGAAAATGGGGTTCTTGAATAAAAACCTAACACTTTGGATATTTTTGGCAATGGGTATTGGGGTCGGATTGGGATATCTTATGCCATCCTTTAGTGGATACATCGACTCAATGTCGAGTGGAACTACCAATATACCATTAGCAATTGGATTAATACTGATGATGTACCCACCATTGGCTAAGGTAGATTATAAACTTCTACCTAAAGTATTCTCTAATGTAAAGGTGCTTACAACTTCTTTGGTACTCAATTGGATTGTTGGACCAATATTAATGTTTGCACTTGCAGTAATATTTTTGCACGATTACCCCGAATATATGATAGGAGTAATCCTAATTGGATTGGCACGTTGTATAGCCATGGTATTGGTTTGGAACGATTTGGCAGAGGGAAATACTGAATATGGTGCAGGATTAGTAGCCTTAAATAGTATCTTCCAAGTATTTTTTTACAGCTTCTATGCATGGTTGTTTATCACAAAATTACCCCCACTATTAGGATTAGATGGTGCTATTGTGGATATATCAATTGGAACTATTGCAGAAACTGTAGGTATATATTTAGGACTTCCATTTTTGATGGGAATTCTTAGTATAGTAATATTGGTGAAGCTAAAAGGTAAAGAGTGGTACGAGCAGAAGTTTATACCATCTATCTCTCCAATAACATTGATAGCGTTGCTTCTCACTATTATATTGATGTTTAGTTTGAAAGGCGAACTGATAGTTCAAATTCCGATCGACGTTGTTCGGATTGCTATACCACTAATTCTATACTTCACGTTGATGTACTTTATCAGCTTTTTCGCAAGCATGGCAGCAGGAACAGAGTATGACCAGAATGCCTCCATATCATTTACCGCGACGGGGAATAACTTTGAGTTGGCAATTGCTGTTGCCATTGGAGTATTTGGGTTGCATAGTGGACAAGCATTTGCTGGAGTAGTAGGTCCATTAGTTGAAGTACCTGTATTAATTGCATTAGTGAATGTGTCTTTCTGGTTGAAGAAAAAATACTATAAGAATGAATTAAAAACCCAATAAATTAAATATAAAAATGAAAACAAGAAATCTATTATCAATCGCACTAATTGGCTTATTAGTGATGTCGTGCACCAACAAAGGACAAACAAATATTAGTGAAAGAGCATCAACAGTATTGGAAGTAAATACTGTTGACGCATCAGTAACCAATGTCTATTATTTTCATGGCAAACAACGTTGTAAAACGTGCATAGCAGTAGGTGAATTAACTCAAAAAACTATCAAGGAGCTTTATGCAGACAATGACAAAGTAAGATTTATAGAGGTGAATACTTCTGATAAACAGTTTGCCGATTTAATTGACAAGTATGAAGTGACATGGAATGCTCTTATTATTGCTAAAGGAGAAAAACATGTTGACTTGACTGAGCAAGCATTTGCAAATGCGGTGAACACCCCCGAAGTGTGAGTTGAATTATTAACTGATGAAGTAAACAAAAACTTGTAATTGAGTATGGAAATTCTCCAACAGATAGTTGACAATTCAGATATCCCAATACTTACTGCATTTATCTTAGGGCTGATGACAGCAATTAGTCCCTGCCCTTTGGCGACTAACATTACAGCCACAGCATATTTGAGTAAAAACATAACTCAAAAAAGAAAAGTGTTACTCAATGGAGTCTTCTATACACTAGGGCGAATGTTTAGTTATACTACATTAGGATTAATCTTCTACTTTGGAGCAAGCCAATTTAAAGTAGCAAAGCTTCTGCAAGGAGTTGGGGGTATATGGCTGGGTATAGCATTAATGATTGTGGGTATCCTTATGTTGGATTTTATAAAGTTTAACACCCCTTTGTTTGACAAGTTTAAACCAAACATAAAGGATGAAAAGCAAAAGGGTGGATATTGGAACTCATTTGTGATGGGAGTGGCTTTTGCATTAGCATTCTGCCCATTTAGTGGGGTGCTATATTTCGGAGTGCTAATACCTATGACAATAGCTTCACCATCAGGATTGCTTTTACCCCCTATCTTTTCCATAGCTACGGGGTTACCAGTAATAGTAATAGCATATTTGATAGCTTACAGTATGTCAAGTATTGGTAAGTTTTATAGTTGTATGCAGAGTTTTGAGAAATGGTTCAAGCGAATAATCGCTACTATATTCATCATTGTAGGAATATATTATATCGTGATTTATATTTAGAATAACAACAAATAGAAACAGACAAAATGGAAATTAAGATTTTGGGTACAGGATGTACCAAGTGCAAAACAGTACAATCAGCAGTAGAAAAAATAGTTACAGAAGCAGGACTTGAAGCTACAATCACTAAGGTAGAAGATATTATGGATATCATGCAATACAATGTGATGTCAACACCTGCCATAGTAGTAGATGAAGTTGTGAAGATTAAAGGACGTATTCCGTCTGAGAAAGAGATTAAGCAAGCTTTAGGCTTGTAGTAGTGTGAAAGTCTAATATTATTAAGATGGAAACTAAAAAGGAATTGAAATATCTAATGTGGATAGTTGTGATTTTCGTAGCGATATTCTTTATGCCAATTGGAAATCAAACATTCATGACAGCGGTGGAAGCCACATTAGATTTATCAAAATGGTATGCACAAGAGCATGTGGTGATGTGCCTTTTACCAGCATTCTTTATAGCAGGGGTGATATCAATCTTTGTTAGTCAAGGTGCTGTATTAAAATATTTTGGGGCAAATGCCAAAAAGTGGTTGGCATATACAGTTGCTTCTGTGTCGGGTGCAATATTGGCGGTATGTTCATGTACAATATTGCCTCTATTCTCAAGTATTTATAAACGTGGTGCGGGGTTAGGACCAGCAATTGCATTCTTATACTCAGGTCCAGCAATAAGTATCTTATCAATTATTCTTACAGCGAGAATATTAGGTGTAGAAATGGGCATTGCTCGTACAGTGGGAGCTATTGGCTTTTCGGTAGTGATAGGGTTGATAATGGCATTCATTTTCCGCAAAGAAGAAAAAGCCAAGCAGGAAGAACAAATGAACTTCCCTAACGTGCCAGAGAAAAGACCTATGAGTCAAACCACATTTCATTTCATGACATTGGTGGCAATACTTGTATTTGCTAACTGGGGTAGCCCAGCAGAAGGAGATACAACAAGTTTTTGGCATTATGTGTTTACATACAAATGGTTAATTACAGGAGCTTTTGCATTAATGTTGTGCTACTCGTTGGTAATGATATTAAAGATTAAATGGCAATGTGTGCTATCTGCTTCATTAGCAACAATAGCTTCTGCATTTATTGCAAAAATGTATATTGCGAACCCTGTGTTTGTTCCAATCATTCCTATGGTGGTTGGCATTATAGGTCTGAGCATCATAACTCTATTTGACAAAAATGATGAAGATAATAAAGAGTGGACGCTTTCAGCTTGGGGTTTTGCCAAACAAATAATGCCAATGTTAGCCATTGGTGTAGTGACTGCAGGTTTCCTTTTAGGATCATCGCACGACAACACTTCAATTGCGGGGGTAATTCCTAACCAATGGATTGAATGGGCAGTTGGTGGTAATTCTTTATTGTCAAACTTCTTCGCAAGCTTTACGGGTGCGTTTATGTATTTCGCAACACTTACTGAGGTGCCTATCATTCAAGGCTTGTTAGCATCAGGTATGGGTAAAGGTCCTGCATTAGCACTATTGTTAGCAGGTCCAGCATTGTCATTACCCAATATGCTTGTTATTCGTGGTGTGATGGGAACTAAAAAAACGGCAATCTTTGTAGGGTTGGTTATTATAATGGCTACCTTCTCTGGATATGTTTATGGAACATTCTTCTAAAGCAACTATCAAATACAACTCAGGGGTTAATGCAAAATCATTAACCCCTGAGATAATATCTATCTATTCAAACAACTCTCTCAATTCTTTATTACTCAACTTGCCTATCCAGTTTTCGCCAGTTGCAACAGTCATATCTGCAAGATGCTTTTTTTGCTGAATCATGTCGTTTATCTTCTCCTCGAAGGTGTCTTTTGTGATAA
>CAZNRT010000164.1:0-4291 GCA_964575445.1 uncultured Proteiniphilum sp.
AAGCATACAAGCAAGATGGTTGGAACGGTGCTGCTGCGACTAAAGAAGCTTTAGCCATTTTCAGAAAGGGAGCAAACGACCCACGTATGGAAAAAACATACTTTATGGGTAAAGTAATGGGACCAGACGGAAGTTTCATTAAAAATGGAAAAGTAGATCTTGAGTACATGCCCGATGCAATAACATTGGATTTGTCAGGGAAAACAGAAGAGAAGACAGCTGGTGCACGTATGGCTAAATACGAAACAGACCCTATTGCGCAAGCAGGTGGACAATTAGTACACAACGATTATGTGCTATTTAGATATGCAGACGTACTTCTTATGAAATCAGAAGCTTTGGTAAGAGCAGGACAAAATGGGGATGCTGAACTGAAACAAGTGCGCAATCGCATTGGTGCAACTCAAAGAGTTGCAACATTGACAAACTTGTTAGATGAACGCTTATTAGAGCTTGCATGGGAAGGTGTAAGGCGCCAAGACTTAGTGAGATTTGATAAATACCACTTACCGATATCTGATAGACCAGAGTCTGCACGTTTCAGAACTGTATTCCCCATACCAGGTGAAGTGTTATCCCTAAATACTAATTTGAGTCAAAACCCAGGTTACTAATAATTGTAACACAGAAAAAATACGAATATGAAAAAAATATCAAAATATATTGCTCTTTTGCTATTGGCTATAATTGCAGCAAGTTGTAGTGATAACGAAAACTGGACAATTGTTACTGACATTCAGCCAGGTGTATATATTACGGGAGATGCTACTGTATATAGCAACGAAGCTCCTGCCTCTGCTCTGCGAATTGTTCAATTGGATGGAAAAAGCGAAGGATATCCTGAAATAGTAGGCATGTACACTTGGCTAAAATCAGGTAATGGCTTCGATATTTCTATTGTAAAAGAATTGAACAATAGCGTGAAATATGGAAAGGGAGAAGAAGTAGTAAATGAAGGTGCAGTTAAAACTTACACATTGCAGCAAGATGGAGCTTCTTTTAGTGTAAATGCAGAAGGCTTTTATTACATTGTAGTGAACACAGCCTCAAAAGAGATAACCATATTGCCTGTGCCACTTGGAGTAATTGGTGCAGCTACTCCCAATGGCTGGAATGGAGAAACAGGTCTAAATGCGGCTACTTTTGATGAAAACAACTTAATAGTTACTTGGAGTGGCAATCTAAACATAACTGCAGGAGAGTACAAATTCAGATATGGTGGAGATTGGGGATACTATATTGACTATGATGAGTCAACAAAGGCAAGATTATTTACTGATCTGGGTGTAACAGGAGAAGAAATGGGTCCACTCACCGAAGGTGGATTTAGCGATGTGAAACCAGGTGGCAAAAACATTACTACCGAAATTGGTGGAGAGTTTGAGTTTTCAGTTAAATACGAAATTAGAACTCGCAAATTTCAAGCAACCTACAAAGTAATAGGTGAGCCTATAACCCCGCCTGATGTAAACTTGCCGTCGGCAATGTACATTATTGGATCTCCATTCGATTGGAAATGGGACAACTCTAAAGCATTAACGCCAGTACATGGCTTTGCTGGGTCAGAAGCTTCGCCAGGTATCGAAAAATCGATGTATTGGATGATACAATATTTTAACAGCGGAGATGCTGTTAAATTTAATTTCAACAAAGATTGGGACGGCAATGACTTCGGATTCCCTGCAATTTCAGATGAGGCAATTGCTTTTGCTAACATAACAAATGATGGAGGAAACATTAAAGTGGGCAAAGCTGGCTGGTACATTGTAACAGTTACTACAGCATATAATGACGATGAAACTGGACTTGTGCACACAGTAGGTTTCCATGAACCAAACATCTATCTAATAGGGAACACTCTTGGGAAATGGGAGACAGTGCCTGAAGGACTGTTTACAGTTCCTGCCACAGCAGATGGTGAGTTTATTTCACCATCATTTATTGCTGCCGATGAACTACGTATGAATATCAAGTTAGAAGGTATTGACTGGTGGAAAACGGAGTTTGCCATTTTGAGTGGCAAAATTGAATACCGTGGAAACGGAGGAGACCAAGAACGAGTAAAAGTTACTGTTGGTCAGAAAGCATATCTTAAGTTCTCCACCGGAACTGGCGAAATAAAGCAATAGATTTTGTAGCTAACTAAAATAGAACAAGACTGTTTGAAAGAGTGTATTTCATATTTCTCAATTAAGCAGTCTTGTTTGCTTACTAATATTATGGCTAACAAACAAGTAGCTATATTTAGAAATGAACTGAAGTTTTTCTTGATAACTTTCTAAAACCATTATAAGGATGAAAACCATAAAAAAAATTCATTGGATCTTATTATTTATATCTATTGCACTATCGTGTAGCAGCGATCCTGATATACCGCCCCCACCTCCTAAACCCACTGAGCCAGAATTGAAAGATGGTTTTAATGTAAATTCTGAAACCTCTGATGCTGACAAGGAACTGACTATCGTTTTTAAAGCAGCAAAATCATCACCTCTATACGAATATACTGGCGATGTATATGTACATACTGGAGTGATATCTGAAGGAGCATGGATGTTTGTACCAGCCGAATGGGATAAGAATATAGCAAAGTGCAAAATGACTAAGGTCAAAGACAATGTGTGGAGTATTAAGTATTCTCCAACTGTTAGACAGTGGTTTGGTGCTGGCGAAACTGCCATAAATAAGATAGGGGTGGTTGTTCGCAGTGCCGATGGGACAAAAAAAGGTATCACTGACGATTATTATATTACCACAACTGATAATAAATATAAAGCATTTAATCCTGAAACAATCAAAAGTGCACCATTACCCGCAAATGTGAAACACGGTGTTAATATAATTGACAACACTACTGTTACGTTAGTATTATATGATAAAGATAAAAATGAAACACACAAAGATTTTGCACACGTAGTGGGAGATTTCAATGATTGGACGTTAAGCAATACAGACAAATCCCAGATGTATCGAGATGGAGCTTCGGGCACGTGGTGGATAACCATAACAGGATTAGACAAAACTAAGGAATATGCTTTTCAATACTATGTGGGAACGAAAGGTGGAGAAACAACACGATTGGCTGACGCATATAGTCAAAAAATACTCGACCCTGATAATGACAAATATATCTCTTCGGCAACCTATCCAGAAAATAAAGAATATCCAGAAAAAGGAATTGGAATAGTCTCGGTCTTTAAAATTGAAAATGACAACTATTCATGGAATGTAACAGACTTTGTTGCTCCCGAAAAGAGTAGTATGGTTATATACGAAATGCTGTTGAGAGATTTCACATCTTCGGGTGACTTGAGGGGGGCTATGCAGAAATTAGATTACTTGCAATCTCTTGGTGTGAACGCTATCGAATTGATGCCCGTACAGGAGTTTGACGGCAATGATAGTTGGGGTTATAATCCAGCATTCTTTTTTGCCTTGGATAAAGCATATGGAACAAAACGGATGTATAAAGAATTTATTGATGCTTGTCATGAAAGAGGAATGGCAGTGATATTGGATGTTGTTTATAATCATGCCACTGGTGCTCATCCTTTTGCTAAGCTTTATTGGAATTCATCTAAAAACGAAACAGCTGCAAACAATCCTTGGTTCAACGTAAAAGCACCCCACCCTTACAGTGTTTTCCACGACTTCAATCACGAGTCAACATTAGTTCGCAATTTCGTGAAACGAAACCTTGTTTTTCTATTAGAAGAGTACAACATAGATGGATTTCGTTTTGACTTAACTAAAGGATTTACTCAAAAAAATTCGTCTGAGTCAACTGCTGGCAATTACGATGCTTCACGTATAGCCATTCTAAAAGAGTACAACGAAGCTATCAGATTGGTCAAACCTAAAACCTATGTAATATTAGAACACTTTTGCGACGATAGGGAAGAGACTGAATTGAGCAACGATGGAATGATGGTATGGCGAAATATGAACAATGCTTACTGTCAATCAGCAATGGGATATCCTGAAAACTCTGACTTCTCAAAGCTGTATTATAGCACTTCGACACGCCCCGCCAATAGCTTGATTAGTTATATGGAAAGCCACGATGAGGAGCGTGCAGCATTCAAACAAACTCAGTGGGGATTGGCTGGATTGAAAACAGACTTAGCCATGCGAATGTCGCAACTTTCAGCAAATGCTGCCTTCTTTTTTACAGTTCCTGGACCTAAAATGATTTGGCAGTTTGGTGAGTTGGGTTACGATGTATCAATTGATGAGAACGGAAGAACTGGAAGAAAGCCAATTAAGTGGGATTACTACGATATGTCTGAAC
>CAZNRT010000165.1:0-4290 GCA_964575445.1 uncultured Proteiniphilum sp.
AAAGGATTTCTTTGGTCGTATGTTTGGCTGGATGCTTCCATCGAGTAGCTTAAAGTTAGGCTTATCGAAGATGAATTACTTTGGCAAGGGTGGTTGGATGATGCGGATGATTATGAAAAAGCGCGGTATCGACTCACTTGAAGGCATGATTGAATCGGCAAAAAAGGCTGGTGTTGAGTTCATCGCTTGTCAAATGTCGATGGACGTTATGGGCATAAAAGCAGAAGAGCTAATGGATGGTGTAAATATTGGTGGCGTAGCTAACTATTTAGAGAGAACCCAAGACTCAGGCCTCAATCTATTTGTATAAATACTATATGGTGAGTGCACAAGAATGTTAACACTTATCTTTATAGTAAAAAGGAGTAAAGCAAAATGCCTTACTCCTTTATTTATAATATAGTGATAGTTGCAATTAGAAATCTAAAACTCTACAAAGCTAAGATTTTTATCAACCAATATTCCTTTTTCGGATTTTAGATTAAACACAACATTGCGCTTAGCCTTAAGTTTAATGATAAATAGAACATCACTACCCTCGATATGCTCCTGTTTACCAATATTGATAAAAGTTGGATACAACACCTTGTCACCATTAGAGTGCAAGCGATCGTTGGTAAAATTCTCCATTTGTTTCAGATTTTTAGTATCAATACCAACATACTCATAATCTTGTTCACTGTATGGAAGAGCAAAGTTCAAGGCATTGAGCGATACCAAACCATCACCACGAACAGATATCTCAACGATCTCATCTTTAGAGTATGATTTTTTATTAGCTTGCAAAACTAATTTTCCTGACACAGGCTCTATCTTTTCTCTACGATTCACACCGCCATCCAATTGTGTAGCTACTACAGAAATATCATAAGCATCTATTCTACCATTCTTGTTTATATCACCATTGCTAACGTAACCCTCAAAGTCTGCATCGCCTTGACGAAGACCAGTATAGTTGAGATACGAAGTAAGGTCATTTCTGTCAACTAATTTATCGTGATTGATATCTCCTGGCAAGTAGCTCTCAGTTCCTGGCACTTTAAAGACATACATCTCTCGACCCGAGCCAAAGTCACCAACACCTTTCTCAACGTGTATCTTTACATATCCTGCTGTTGGCTTGTCCACAAATTCAAACACTTTTGTATCACCATTGCGCTCCCATTCAAAGTCGCCTGCCTCTATCCAGTCTTGATTATTATTACTATAATGTACTTTCCCTTTAAGGATAATACCATTACCTCCATCAGTTCGAGGTAGGTATTCTATTTTATCAAGTTGATTAATAGAGTTAAGATCAATGACAATATCAAAGTCAGAAACCTTAGTTCCCCATTTTGTATGCCACATATTGCCCTCATCCCTATCAAAGAGTTTGCTTATTTGATTTCCAGATTGATGCTCAGAGGTGCTTGTTCCTGAAATTCCTTTTATAGCAAACTGAAGAGGGTCTGTCTTAGTCTTTGCACTAAAATCAGTCCAATCAGAAGTTCCAGCTCTGTTAACCGATCTAATCTTAAAGTCATATTCAGTCTCAGCCATCAAGTCTTCAAACAATAGTTCATTTCTTGTGATGGTTGAATACAATTGATCTTCAAACAATATTTCATAATAATCAGCATTCTCCACGCCATTCCACTTTGGCGTTAATGTGTAAGCGGTGGTCTCCTCATCATCAGTTGTAACATTGTTAAGCTTGCTTAGCTCCCCAAATTGTCTTGTAAGCTTGTCTTTCGGCTCAAAGTCAAAACCCCTCAACTCAATAGACACATCATTAGATCTGATATCAATCTTTTGAAGTTTCACAATTAGCTCTGGGTTCTTTACAATCTCCACATTTTCAAACTCGCTTCCCGATGTTGAAAACTTATTGAAATCTGGTCGCTCGTTGTAAAAATATAAGTTCTCACCAGCATTCACCTCTTCTATCGAATTAACTTTGCTCAATTTCACCTTTTTCTTACCAATGCGTGCAGTTATCTTCTTTGGCATTTCAGTAACATTCACCTTAAAGATAGTAGTCTTCTCGGTCACCATTCCTTCAAATGACCCCTTGGTAGCGTTCACAATAATTGTTGCCATGTTTTTTGCATCCACCTCAGATGTGATAAGAGTTGTTGAGCCTTTGCCAAGCTTATACTCTTCTGTAGCTCCATCATCATCATATTCCACAAACGAGGATTTGCCATATGGATACAAATCATAAATACGTACACTTTTATCAATTTCCAGAGGCGTATTGTTGGGGTTTACCATTGGAATAATAGCACCACGCTTCACAAACACAGGTAGCTTCCAGATGGGAGCATCAAAGTTATTTATAATCCTTCCTCCCCGATATTGTTCACCAGTCAGGTAATCAATCCACAAGCCATCGGGCAAATATATATTATTGCGAATATCATTGCCATGTTCGTCCACTTTTGTCTCCTGATAGATAGGAGCAACCAAAAAGTCAGGACCAAACATATACTGATATTGAGTAGATTTTCCTAATGTATAAGGATTTGTTTCGTGCAAAAACATTGCCCTAATCATTGGCAAGCCATCCACCGACTCTCTCGCTATGCTATATTGATATGGCAGAAGCTCCGATTTGAGCTTTAGATAGTTTCTATTTATAGATGTAGCCACTTCACCCAATGCCTGTGGATATTTGGGATTTGAACCCCATCCATCCATATTAAGCTCCATTGGTGAAAAGGTTTTCCACTGAAAATCTCTAATATTGATAATAGGCTTCTTCCCCCCAAATATGCCATCCATGTCAGAGGTGATGTTTGGTTGCCCAGATAGCCCCGAACCTATGTATGTGGGGATGTGAAAACGTATGTATTCCCACAAGCCACCCGTCTGATCGCCCGACCAAATGCCTGCATACCTTTGAGTGCCAGCCCATCCATCGAGTGATATAATAAATGGACGTGCATTGCTACCATATTTAGTCATAATATTGCCCGCATCAGTTATGCCATTCAATCCGAATGAATATCCTGGACCCACCCACGCCACATCAGTCTTGAGAACTCTCACTCCTGCATCACGCACCTCTTTCACAATATCTCTTTGCAAAAGCGGACGAATTGTATCGATGGGATGCAGGTCTGACTGTGTCCACAATCCAATCTCTACACCACGATTTCGAGCATAATCGCCAAAGCTTTTGAGGTTAGCCACGTTTCCATCAATAGACTCTGTCTGTCCATAGCCTGCTCCATATCCATCATTAGGCAACACCCAGCCTAACGGCATATCATTATCTAAATATCTATCAACTACTGCACGTGCCGAAAACTGATAGTTGTCAAACTCGCCATTGAGTGACTCACGCACACCCCCATTGTCTTTCTGGCTTTCTTTATATTTCTTCCCATCTTCAAAAAGGATTCCATTTTCGTCCTCCACCCAATAGTCTCGATTATAAGCATTGAGATGACCTTGATAAAAACCAAACTTGGGTATCAAAACGGGGTTGCCAGTAAGTTGATAAAAATCATTCAATAACGGTACAGCACCATCATTCACCATTAAGAATAGATCGAGATAGTTGCTCTCGTGATACAGCTCTACCTTGCCCTTTTCCGTAGCTCCAAAATCATATTTACCTTTCTTGAAGGTGTACCACATAATGCCGTAGCCTTCGGTGGACCAATAGAATGGAGTTGGAGAGGCTACTCCTCCATCTGTCCAGCTATTTTGGTTTTCAATAGAAATGACTTTTCCTTTGTGCGAAAAGCGTCCGTTTTGAACACCGCCACCATAGAAATACTCTTTACTACCTTCAGCAAGCACTACTGTAGTTTTCTTATCATCAAACTCAATCGGTTGGAGTGAACGAACAACTACATGCCCCGTTTTCAAATTTGCAATCTGAAACTGAGTGCTCTCCTGATCAAATATCACCTGAATTAAATCGGTAGAAATAGCAATCTGATCTCCTATCTCTTCCACACTCAGCTTACCTACCTCTCGGCGTGGATTATTTACAAGTATCTCAGCTACGGGCTTTGCTTCGGGCGAACGCATTCCCTTACCCGAATCGTCACGAAACAGTCTGAAAATATTGTTGCCATAGAAATCGAGCAACATCACCTTATTGTTGCTAAGCTTTAGCTCCACAGTGGTGGCATTAGTCTTTTTGGCACTCACGATACTGGCTTTTGTGTCAGCAGCAGTTTGTGCCACAGCACAATTAATCGACGACATGCTTGCCACACCAATTATCATGGCAAGAATGGGTCTGAACAACCATTGTTTTCCCTTCATTTTTGTTTGTTTATAGTATAATAA
>CAZNRT010000166.1:0-4236 GCA_964575445.1 uncultured Proteiniphilum sp.
ATGAGATTTGAACAGTATATGGACCACCAATTCTCATATTAGAAAGACTGTAGCGTCCCTCTAAGTTAGTCACTGTACCATACGTTGTGCCCGATGGGGTGTGAGTAGCAATTACCGTAGCACCAATGACTGGTCCTTCAGCATCAGTAACCCTTCCACTCATACTTGACGTAGTTACCTGAGCTTGTAAAACCGTAGTAAACACCATTAATAATGTCACTAACAGAAATCTAAACCTCTTTACCATAAAGTTAAAATTTTAATGAGTTTAAATAAAATAGTTTATTTTGAATCTGTACAAATGTAATATAAATCTTTGGAATAAATGTCTATTTTATTCAACAATTAGGTGTAGTCTATAAAGTGTGATTTTGATGTTTAATAACAATATGAAAGCCTAATGGCTTGTCCCCTTTCGGATTAACAACTATAAGTCTAATATTATACAAATCACCAAGTGTAGGATTATTTATATTATCATATTTGTATTTTGAATATTATCAGTATTTGATGGTCAATATATACAGAAAAAAACGTGCAGCTCAATATAAGAGCTACACGTTTTATAAAAATTAATATGCTTTGAACGATTATTACATCATTCCGCCCATTCCACCGCCCATAGGCATTTGTGGCATTGGCTCATCTTTCTTTACTTCGGTGATAACGCACTCAGTGGTCAAGAACATTCCTGCTATTGAAGCAGCATTTTCAAGAGCTACACGAGCTACCTTAGTTGGGTCGATAACGCCAGTTTCGTAAAGGTTCTCATACTTCTCTGTGCGAGCATTATATCCAAAGTCGCCCTTGCCTTCACGCACTTTCTGTACTACTACTGCACCCTCTTTGCCAGCATTTTGAACAATCTGACGCAATGGCTCTTCGATAGCACGTTTCACTATTTCGATACCTGTGAACTCGTCATCATTCTCCACCTCTATATTCTCTAATGCTTCTGCAGCACGGATATAAGCCACACCACCTCCTGGCACTGTACCTTCTTCCACTGCAGCACGAGTGGCAGATAGAGCATCTTCCACGCGGTCTTTCTTCTCTTTCATTTCCACTTCAGATGGTGCACCCACATATAATACCGCCACACCACCAGCAAGCTTAGCCAAACGCTCTTGCAGTTTCTCGCGGTCGTAGTCAGAAGTAGTTCTTTCTATCTGAGCTCTTATCTGACCAATTCTGTTTGAGATTGCTTCTTTCTCACCAGCACCATTTACGATAGTTGTAGTATCCTTATCGATAGTGATTTTCTCTGCGCTACCCAACATCTCAAGAGTGGCAGCTTCAAGAGTCAATCCTTTTTCGTCAGAGATAACGGTTCCACCTGTCAATATTGCAATGTCTTCTAACATCTCTTTACGACGGTCGCCAAATCCTGGTGCTTTCACTGCAGCAATCTTTAGCGAACCACGCAAGCGGTTTACCACCAATGTAGTCAATGCTTCCGAATCGATATCCTCAGCAATAATCAATAGAGGCTTGCCCGTTTGCACACCCTTCTCAAGGATAGGCAGCAAGTCTTTGATTGCAGAAATCTTTTTATCGTGAATCAATACAAGAGGCTCGTCATACTGCACCTCCATGCTCTCAGTGTTGGTCACAAAGTATGGAGAGATATATCCACGATCAAATTGCATACCTTCCACCACATCCACGTAAGTGTCAGTTCCTTTAGCCTCTTCCACAGTGATTACTCCCTCTTTGCTCACCTTTTCCATAGCCTCTGCTATAAGCTTGCCGATAGTCTCGTCGCCATTTGCAGAAATCTTAGCTACGTTTTCAATTTTCTTCAGGTCGTCGCCCACTTCCACTGCTTGCTTTCTTAGGTTTTCTACCACCTTAGCCACAGCTTTGTCTATACCACGCTTCAAGTCCATTGGATTTGCACCAGCGGTAACGTTTTTCAGTCCCACACCTATAATAGATTGTGCCAATACGGTAGCAGTAGTAGTTCCATCACCTGCATCATCGTTGGTTTTCGAAGCTACTTCTTTCACCAACTGTGCGCCCATGTTTTCGATTGGGTTTTCGAGTTCAATTTCTTTTGCAACAGACACACCGTCTTTGGTGATATGTGGAGCACCATATGCTTTATCCAAAATCACGTTACGACCTTTTGGTCCCAATGTCACCTTCACGGCGTTAGCCAATGAATCTACTCCTTTTTTGAGCGCATCGCGCGCCTCTATGTCAAATTTAATATCTTTAGCCATATTCTATATGATTGTTTTTTTAAAGTTTAATTATTACTCTTGTTTTAATGTTCGATTTATTATTTAATCTACACCAGGATTGACTATTCTACTATTGCAAGAATATCCGATTGGCGCATTATCAAGAACTTTTCGTTATCAAATTCTACTTCAGTTCCTGCATATTTTCCGTACAAAACATTATCACCGGCTTTCACAACCATTTCTTCATCTTTTGTACCATTACCTACTGCAACAACTACGCCTTGTAGAGGTTTCTCTTTTGCTGAATCGGGAATAATAATTCCACCTACTGTTTTTTCTTCTGCCACAGCTGCCTTAACAAGCACTCTGTCTGCTAACGGTCTAATACTCATATTCGTTAAACTTTTAAGATTTAAAAATTATATATTTTATTTCAATGTATGTCATTCGACACTTTTATATCTGCGAATACTGTGCCAAGAATTGCGATTAGGTGCAAAATAAGCGAAACTTGTCATTAAAATCACAATATTTCATATTTATTTTGATTTTCATAAGATAAAAAAATAAACCATCTTTGCACTTTATAATATTAACAACGTATAATATGGGCAAAAGAAGAACATTACTGAATATATTATTCTCGGCGTTGGCAATTCTTGCTATCGGGATGTCGATAAAATATATCTTTTCGCAAAGAGATGAGTCAACCACCAATTTGCAGACCGAAAGCATGAACATCAAGTTCAACAAACAGGGCACACTTTCATTCTTATCCAAAGATGAACTCACCACAATATCCACAATAGATATAGAAGTAGCTGCCAACGATCAGATGCGAGCAAGAGGATTGATGTATAGAGACTCCATGCCTGCCAATGCCGGAATGCTTTTTGTATTCGACAGAGAGGACTATCAAGGCTTTTGGATGAAGAACACATACATCGCCTTGGATATACTATTTGTGAATGCCAACAAGGAGATTGTGACAATACATGCCAACACCACCCCGCTGAGCGAACAAAACTATGCCTCTACTGGTCTTGCACTCTACGTGGTGGAGGTGAATGCGGGATATTGCATGCAGAATAATATCAAAGAGGGCGATAGTATAGAGTTTGAATATTAGAATAGATGGGGGATATAAAATGTTGCCCACTCTTTATACTGCCAGTTATACATTTTGAACCGATAAATTAGATTATTCGGTTCAAATATAGCGCATATTTGAACCGAATACAAGTTTTAATCGACCCAAATTGTAATTTTCTACACCAATAAGTCAATAAATGATTGAGGCAAACAAACATTATCAAGCCCCAACGCATCCCTAAAGAGAGGAGCTATCTCCTCATCCCTAAATCCTGCAATGCCACAGCCTATGCGCGTAACATAGAAATAGGTGTTAGGATTGTGCTTTGCAAATAAGACAAACTCATCTACATATGGCGCAATGGTCTCTACCCCACCCTGCATGGTGGGTATCCCATATGATTGCCCTTGCATGCCTACACCCTGTCCCATCACTGCTCCAAACTTGCTATGTGCCACACGAGCAGCACCTCCCCCATGATTGCCCGCCAAGTTGCTGCCAAACACAAATACTTCATCTGGCTCCAATGTTTGTATAAAGTGGGGCGTGGACTGCGGTTTGTTTTTAAAAGGTTTCATATTGATGAGTGGGATTGAGAGGTAATTAGCATAAATATTATCTTTACAGATAGTTATTTATAATTGTACCTATTAAAATACTCATCTATTTCAGACCTAAGCTCCACACCTACTTTTTCGAAAGAATCCAAAAGTTGCTCAAAAGTACCCTCGCCACCTAAAAAGTTCCAGAATTCCTCAGCCACTCTCAACTCATTCTCCAAGTCCAACATACCAGCCATAGTCCAACGAGAATATGGGTTGGGATCATATGGGTTATAAGGAATAGCTATCATAGTATTTACTTTTGCATTAGGATCTTCAGCTAAAACACATGCCACCCATTCAAGCAATGTCCGTTTAAATTCTTTAAAACTACCTTTATTTGGCTTTGCAG
>CAZNRT010000167.1:0-4217 GCA_964575445.1 uncultured Proteiniphilum sp.
TTAAACCATTCACCCATTTTAGACCCAAGTCCTGGTGTCTCCGAGTGTGAAAGCACTGCATAATTTATAACCTTATTTTCGGTGTCAAAGCCAACCATTATTTCAATACCACCACTAAATCCATTGTTGGAATTTGTGTTCACTGCAAATCCCACTATCTCGTTATTCATAAGTGCAGGATATACCAACAAGGAATCACCATCATTGGTTGGCATCTTATATGCCTCAGCTACAGGATTATTATCAAACTCGGGAACTACTTCCTTTATTGCATCTTCAAGTTTCTTTGCTTTTGCCTCAGCAATTGGTCCAGCGGTCATCTTATATACCTGTCCCAGCAATAATGCCACCACCAAACAAATAGTGAGTAGCGATAGAAACATATTTGTAAATGTAGATTTTAATTTAGCCATGTTTGATTACCTCCCCAAATCGTTTAGGTTTTGTGTAGTTATTGATAATAGGCGTAAGTGCATTCATAAGCAATATTGCAAATGAAACTCCTTCGGGATAAGCTCCCCAAAGTCGGATGGCTACTGTTATGAAGCCGATACTTACTCCATATATAAGTTGTCCTGATTTGGTCATTGGAGATGTCACATAGTCAGTAGCCATAAATATAGCACCCAGCATCAATCCACCCGAAAATAGATGTATCAATGGATTGTAAAAGTCAATAGGGTTGAAAGCATATATAGCTCCAGTAAATAGCCCAACTGTTGCAATTATTGAGATAGGAATATGCCAAGTTATCACTCTCTTCCACAGCATATATCCCAATCCGAGAAGCAGTGCTAAGGCACTCATCTCTCCGATTGAACCTCCCTCAAATCCGAGGAGCATATCCTTGATTGATATCACTGCCTCAGGATTCAATCTTAGATTTGATAATACAGTTGCTGAGGTTATTGCATCGGTAGTAGCACCTACTGCTGGTGAGGCCCATGTGGTCATTTGTGCTGGAAAGGAGATTAGTAAGAATATTCTACCAGCTATAGCGGGATTGAATATATTATTTCCTAATCCACCAAATGCTAATTTCACTACTCCAATTGTAAACAATGCACCAAGAGCTAATATCCATATTGGTAGATTGGATGGAACGTTGAATGCTAATAATACGCCAGTGATGATGGCAGAACCATCAAATATCTTAGGCTCTTTTTTCATTATGTATTTGGTGATGAGATATTCAAATCCCATACAAAACAAAACCGATAGTGCGGTGATGACAATTGCATCAAGTCGGAAAACATATACAGCTACCAAGAATGCTGGTATCAGTGCTATGAGCACCGCATACATGTTTTTTTCAATGGTATCGCCACTGTGTATGTGTGGCGATGGTGATACGATAAGTTTATTTTCCATAAATCCTAAACCCTATTGTAGTTGGGTTTAAATATTTTAGTGTTAATGTTTAGTCTTTTCTTTCTCTGATTAGCTTAGTCACTGTGCTTTTGCCAAGGCGAATATAGTCTAATAGTGGTCTGTCGGATGGGCAAGTGTAGCTACACGAACCACACTCAATACAATCAGTTACGCGCTCTTTCTCAGCACGATCCCATTCGCTATATTCAGTTAAGTTCATCAGTAGGGTAGGGTTTAAGCCCATTGGGCAAACATCAATACATTTGGCACATCGTATGCAATCGCGCATCTGCTTGCGCTTTGCCTCAAGTGTTTGCACAATTAATACTCCAGATGTGCCTTTGGTAACGGGCACTTCTATGCTTGCAAGAGCCTTGCCCATCATCGGTCCTCCGCTAATCACCTTGCCAGTTGACTCAGGAAGTCCTCCCGCAAAGTCGATAAGATTATTGATCGGGATACCCATTCGTGAAAGCACATTGCATGGTTTTTTCACATCCTTGCCCGTGATGGTTACTACACGTTCAACTAATGGTTTATTCTTTTGCACAGCTTCATACACAGCAAATGTAGTACCCACATTTTGCACCACTGCACCCACAGATATCGGAAGCTTGCCACTGGGCACCTGTCTTCTTATTGCAGCATCAATCAGTTGCTTCTCGCCTCCTTGTGGATATTGCACTTTGAGTGGAAGTACCGATATGCCAGGATAATCTTTGGTTGCTTTGTTGAACTTTGCAATGGCATCTTTCTTGTTATTCTCTATTCCAATAATAGCTTTGGTCACGTTTAGTGCTTTCATCAGAATGGTTGTGCCCACCAATATCTCCTCAGTTTTTTCTATCATTAGCTGATGGTCAGAGGTAAGATATGGCTCACACTCCACACCATTAATTATTAGCACTTCGGCTTTGGTGCCTGGAGGTGGCATTAGTTTGACGTTGGTAGGGAAAGTAGCACCCCCCATACCCACTATTCCTGCTTCTGATACTTTGTCAATAATCTCTTTTGATGAAAGATTACATCCCTTTATTAGTGTGTCAGTGCGGTCTATATTTTCTTCCCATTCATCTCCTTCCACTTTGATGATGACAGCATCACGTTTGTAGCCACTTGCATCAAGTATTTTATCAATCTTGAGCACCGAGCCTGATACAGGAGAATGAATATTAGCGGAAACAAAGCCAACCGATTTGCCAATGAGTGAGCCTACTTTCACCTTGTCGCCTTTTTTGACAATGGGTTGGCAGGGAGCACCTATGTGTTGAGCAAGCGGAATGGCAACTTGGGCGGGTATTTCAATGGTTTGTATTTTGTAGCCCGCCGATAGCTTGTTCTCTTTTGGATGGATTCCACCCAAGCGAAATGTTTTCAACATATTATTAGTTTTCAGTTACAAGACACTCACTTATTGGCTGTTTGGTTGCCAAATGGTGCTCATAACATCATTATTAAATATTTGTACTTAATCTCGAAAATGTATGTGTTATGCTTCAGCCACTACCGTTGCTGCTTCAGTCTTCTTTTCTTTTGGCGGAGGAAAGTTGAGCTCTAATATCGAGTTGGTCGGACACACAGGAGCGCACTTGCGACACAGTCTGCATTTGTCGTCATCGATATAAGCAAGGTTGTTTTTGATAGTAATAGCATCAAATGCGCATGCTTGTTCGCACTTGGAACAGCCGATACAAGCCACATTGCAAGCACGTTTGGCAGGTCCGCCCTTTTCTTCACTAACGCAGCTTACGTATATGCGTCTCGATTTAGGTCCTTGATTGCGAAGCTCAATAATATCCTTAGGGCAAGCCTTCACGCAAGCTCCACAAGCGGTACACATATCCTCCACCACTTCTGGTAGCATCGTCAAAGGGTTCATGTGTATAGCATCAAAATTGCACGACTCCACACAATCTCCCAATCCTAAGCAACCAAACGAGCACCCCGTGTCGCCACCATATAGTGCAGCAGCAATAGAGCAATTAGATACTCCATCATAAAGATTGAGGCGAGGACGCTCGTCGCACGAGCCACTACATCTCACCACCGCAATTTGCTTTTTGGATTTTGCAGCAGTCTTTCCTAATATCTCTGCTACTCTATCCATTGTGGATTGCCCACCCACAGGGCAGTTTAGTTTGTCTAATGATTCGGCAAATACGCAAGCGTTGGCAAACGATGCGCAACCTGGAAATCCACACCCACCACAATTGGCAGCGGGCAGTGCATCCTGCACCTCTTGGATGCGGGGGTCTTCCTCTACATGAAATTTGCGTCCCACAAAGTATAGTATCGCAGCACTACCCGCTCCGATAACACCCAATGTGGCAACTGCAGAAAGTAATACACTCATAGTTTATGTAATTATCAATTGTTATTTTTGATAGTAAATACAAACGAATTAGCCATCCTATTGCGCAGCAAGTAGAGCATTGCATAGTATGGCACTAATGATAAAATTGCTGCCAATGCAGCCTTGATTTCTCCTAAGTTCCAAACAGAGATTGAAACCACAAGAACTGATACAAGAATGATTATGGGAATAACGAATGCCCACAATACAGCCCTGTAGCCAATAGATTTTTGTCCTACCACGGTGACAAGGTCATTTACTTTATACTTTCCAGTATGGTCGGTAATATCCACCATCTTTTCTTTTGAATCGGCAGCCATACATGCTCCTTTGGCGTGACAAGAGCTACATGCTGATTGCTGCAGAATCATTACAGAGACCTTGTGGTCTGCTATGCTTGTTATGACTCCTCGATGTTCGATCATAATTTTATTTATCTGTGTTTAGTACAGATGAACTTTGCAAAAATAGCTATTCTTTTTGTTAAAAAGAT
>CAZNRT010000168.1:0-4195 GCA_964575445.1 uncultured Proteiniphilum sp.
TTAACCAATTAACCAATTAACCAATTAACCAATTAACTCCCCCATTTCACTTGCTCACTAAATGTAATATAAGTAAATTTGCACTTTCAAATCAAATTAGTGAAACCTATTAGGTTTAGAGTAAAAATACAGTAATGAGGAAAAGGATAATATCAGATTTATTAAAGTCAGGTGAAAGTGACAGGATTGAGCGTACGATATCTACAAATGATACAAGTAAATTCTCAGAGGCTGTTTGTGCTTTTGCGAATAATCTCGCTAATCATGATGCGCCAGGCTATTTATTCATCGGTGTAGATGATAATGACATATTGTCTGGACTGAAAGTAACCGATAAACTGCTAAAAAACTTAGGAGCATTGCGTTCTGAGGGAAATATCTTGCCTCCACCTATAATTAAGGTTGAGAAAATAACATATAATGAAGGTGATGTGGCTGTAGTAGAGGTTCAACCATCTTTTTTCCCTCCTGTAAGATATAAAGGTAAAGTATGGGTGCGTATTGGACCTCGAAAAGCAGTAGCAAACGAGGCGGAAGAGAGAATATTAATTGAAAAGCGACAAGCTAATATACACACTTTTGACGCTTATCCTATGCACGACTCTAAAATTGAGGATTTGGATGTTGATCTTTTTAAATATAAATACTTACATAGAGCTATAGCCGAAGATGTACTTAATAGCGATAAAAGAAGTATTGATGAGCAATTGGCTTCTTTGCGTCTTTTTGATTTGAAAAAGGAGTCTGCAACTGTGGCTGGCATCTTATTGTTTGCTAAGAATCCAGAATATTTTTTACCAGGTGCTTACATTCAATATGTTCGCTTTGACGGAAAAGATAGGGCTGCGAATATTGTACGTGAAGTCAAGTTTTCGGGGAACTTAATAACTATGCTCGACAATCTTGACGGGTTTATAAAAAATTCGCTAATCGAAAGAAAGCCTGTTCCAGTATCGGTGCTTAGAGAGGCTCAACAGTTCAACTATCCATCTTGGGCTTTGCGTGAGTTGCTTATGAATGCCGTAATGCATAGAGATTATCAATCTAATACGCCCATAAGATTATACCAATATGATGATCGTATTGAAATAATGAATGCCGGAGGTTTATATGGGAATGCACGTCCTGAGAACTTCCCTAATGTTAATGATTATCGTAATCCCATAGTTGCTGGGGCTATGAAAGTTTTGGGATATGTAAACCGATTTAGCAGAGGAGTTGTTAGGGTGAATCAGGAACTTATTGATAATGAAAATGGTGAAGCACGGTTTAACTTTGAATTAATGACTGCTTTTGAGGTAACGGTGAAACTGTCCAAAAACTTTACCATACAAGATACCATACAAGATGTCATGCAAGATACCATGCAAGTTGATCAATTTGTTAAACGCTTGATTACATGTATGGAAAACAATGAAGAGTTGTTGCGGAAAGAGTTGCAGAAGAGATTGATGTTAAAAAGCACAGACAATTTTAGAAAAACTTATTTGCAACCTGCCATAGATTTAGAGTTAATAGAAATGACTATCCCCGATAAACCAACTAGTCGTCACCAACGTTACCGACTTACTGATAAAGGGCAGAAGATTCTAAAAAAGTCAAAGAATAAATAGATTAACCCATTCATGTATAAAAACTTTTTCAAACGCCTAATCGATTTCACCCTATCACTCATAGGGTTGATAATATTGAGCCCCCTGTTCATCATAGTCACCATTGCGTTATTTATTGCCAACGGGGGGGCAAGTTACAATGGAATTTTTTAAAGGAAATAAGCAATGACAGCAGACAATCAATATAACCAATTATTGCATCAGGTGGTTACTGAAATAAAATCCACACGTATAGTTTTGGCAAGACGTGTGAGCAGCACAATGATGCAAATGTATTGGAATATCGGAGAACGTTTATCAAAAGAAGGTTTGGATAAAGGTTACGGGAGCAGTGTTGTGAAAAGATTGTCTGCCGATTTGCAACTGGAATTTCCCGAAACTAAAGGTTTTTCCCCACGAAATTTGTGGAATATGAAAAAGTTTTTTGAGTATTATTCTCCTGCAGATGCAAAACTGCAACGCTCCGTTGCACTTTTGCCTTGGAAACATAATTTATTGATTATCAGCAAATGTGAAACGATTGAAGAAGCTGAGTATTATATAGAAAAATCTCTTGAAATGGGTTGGTCTTCGGATGTATTGCTCAATTTTATCAAAGCAGACACCTATATACATTCCAAAATACTTCCAAAGCAACACAATTTTCAAAAAGCACTTCCCGAACATTTGCAGGAACAAGCAGACGAAATACTGAAAAGCAGCTACAATCTTGAATTTCTTGGAATAAGTCAACCCATCAGAGAACGTGAATTGGAAAGCAGATTGGTCGAAAAAATAAAGTTGTTTTTGTTGGAGTTAGGGACAGGCTTTTCATTTATCGGCAACCAATACCGACTTTCGCTTGGCGAAAGAGAATTTTTTATAGATCTATTGTTTTTCAATCGAAAACTACGTTCTTTGGTTGCGATAGACTTAAAAATAGGAACATTCGAGCCAGAATATATCGGCAAAATGAATTTCTATCTTGGACTATTGGATGACACTGTAAAACAAAAAGATGAAAATCCCTCAATAGGAATTGTTATGTGTGCAGACAAGAACCATGTGGAAGTAGAGATAGCATTACGAGATTTCAACAAACCCATTGGAGTAGCCGATTATCGTTTACAGTTTCCAGAAAAACAAATCAAAGAATTGATATATAATGAATTAAAAAAAGAAGAAAAAAGCAAGCTATAAACCTATGTACAAAAACTTCCTCAAACGCCTAATCGACTTCACCCTATCACTCATAGGGTTGATAATATTGAGCCCCCTGTTCATCATCGTCACCATTGCGTTGTTTATTGCCAACGATGGCAAGCCATTCTTTTTTCAACCACGACCTGGTCTCAACGAAAAGGTGTTTAAGGTAATCAAATTCAAATCGATGAACGACAAGCGGGATGCTGATGGAAATCTACTGCCCGACAAAGATCGTCTGACAAAGGCAGGAAGCTTTGTGCGCAAAACTTCGCTTGACGAACTGCCACAACTCATTAATGTGCTGAAAGGGGATATGAGCTTGGTGGGACCCAGACCGCTATTGGTGAGGTATCTGCCCCTATATAATAATGAGCAAAAGCGCAGGCATGATGTGCGACCAGGCATCACGGGCTGGGCGCAGGTGAATGGGCGAAACGCAATCGGTTGGGCACAAAAGTTTGAATATGATGTGTGGTATGTGGATAATATAAGCTTTGGGCTTGATTTGAAGATAATATTTTTGACCATAAAGAAGGTGTTTGTGAGGGAGGGGATTTCACAAGAGGGTGAGGTCTCAATGGAATATTTTAAAGGAAACTAAATTAATATAGAATATATATATATGTATTTATACGGTGCAAGCGGACATGCGAAGGTGATTATCGATATTTTGGAATCTATGAATATTGATGTATCTGGACTCTTTGACGATAATATTGAGGTGAAAGATCTTTTGGGGTTTCCTGTATATAATGAATTAAAAAAAAATATAGATATTATTGTAAGTATTGGAAATAATGAAGTAAGAAAAATGGTAGTTGGGAAACTATATGATGTGAATTACATTAAGGTTATTCATTCGTCTGCAATTGTTTCGAAAAGATCGTCAATAGATGATGGGACTGTGGTAATGCAGGGTGCTATTGTTCAATCTGGGACTAAGATTGGTAAGCATTGTATTATTAATACTGGTGCATCCGTGGATCATGATTGTGTGGTAGAAGATTATGTTCATCTCTCACCTCAATCTATATTATGTGGCAATGTGCATGTGAGCGAGGGTGCATGGATTGGTGCTGGTACAACTATTATTCCTGGTGTAAAAATAGGAAAATGGGCGGTTGTGGGTGCTGGTTCGGTTGTAACAAAAGATATTCCTGATTATGCACTTGCCGCTGGTAATAGATGCAAAGTGATTAAAATAAAACAATAACACACATATTGATCAACAATCCAATCTATCTTTCTCTTGCCGCGATTAGAATAAAAACCTATTAGGTTTATCAAAAACTAATTATTCTCGACAAAATTATAATAATTAGGAATATCAATTGGAAACCGTTGAAAACCTAATAGGTTTGGTAAGAATAAAAACCTATTAGGTTTATCAAAAACTA
>CAZNRT010000169.1:0-4161 GCA_964575445.1 uncultured Proteiniphilum sp.
AAAGATAAAACTCAACTCATATAAATAGTATATATACACAATTGAAAATATCTAATTCGCATGATTTACAATAAAATCAATTAAATTTGCATTCAATAATTATGACTACACTAAATATCAATCAACTAATCAAAATATTAGACAGCCATCCAAAGTTAGCAGTTGCTAACAAGCTGCTTAAGGATGTAAAAACCCTATCAATAAAAGGGTTGCACGGATCATCACGTGCTCTGATTTCGGCTTCACTTTTCAAAAGTGAACCACGAAGCTTCCTTTATATTGCAAACGACATGGAGTCGGCTGGTTATTTCTATCACGATCTTACTCAAATCTTGAGTTCGGACAACGTACTCTTCTATCCATCTGCATATAAAAGAGCTGCCAAATATGGACAGATAGATTCTGCTAACGAGATTTTGAGGACAGAAACATTGAGCAGGCTTCACAATAAGGATGCACCGCTGATAATTGTAACATATCCAGATGCATTGTCAGAAAAAACCGTATCGGAAGAGACTATGACCAAAAACACTCTGAAGATATCTGTTGGCGACAAACTCGACTTCGGATTTGTGTCTGAAGTTCTCGATTCATATAACTTTTCATACGAAGATTATGTGTACGAGCCAGGGCAATATGCTGTGAGAGGGAGCATCTTAGATGTGTTTTCGTATTCAAACGAGCTTCCATATAGAATAGATTTCTTTGGAGATGAAGTGGAGACAATAAGAAGCTTTGAAGTTGAGAGCCAGCTATCAGTAGAAAAGCTATCAAGCATACGCATAGTGCCTGAGTTTGGAAAGGGAGAAACAAAAAATGCAACCTTATTTGATGCTCTCCCACAGGACGCTATCGTTGGCATTGAAGATATGAAATGGATTGAAAGTCGCATTGAAAGCATATTTCAAGACGAACTAAGCATTGATATCAGCAATGAGCAATTGGTGGCTGCCGATCTTACATCTAAAGATGAGTTTCTGTCAGCACTGAAGCCATTCAAGAAGTTGCGCTTTGATAGCAAAATGATGGATACACCAGATGCGATTGTTAGCTTCGAGACATCTCCTCAACCATTGTTTCAAAAGAACTTCGATTTGATAGCCGATTCGCTTAAGCATTATCTCGACAATGATTATAAGATTTATATCCTTAGTGATAGCACAAAGCAACACGATAGGCTAAGAGACATTTTTGAAGATAGGGGTGACGACATCCATTTCACACCTATAACTAAAACTCTACATGAGGGCTTTCTGGACGATACTCTCAAGGTATGCTTGTTTACCGACCATCAGATTTTCAACAGATTCCACAAGTATAGCCTGAAATCAGACAAGGCACGTTCGGGTAAGATTGCATTTACCCTGAAAGAGATTAATCAGCTACAACAAGGAGACTTTGTGGTTCACTACGATCATGGAGTGGGACAGTTTGCGGGATTGGTACGACTAAAAATAGCTGACACGGTGCAGGAAGTCATTAAATTAAACTATCTCAACAATGATGCCGTCTTTGTTTCTATTCACTCGCTGCACAAAATATCAAAGTATAAGGGCAAGGAGGGTGAACCACCAAAGTTGAATAAATTGGGTTCGGGTGCTTGGGAGCGGACCAAAACAAAAGCTAAATCTAAAATAAAAGATATAGCACGAGACTTGATTAAGTTGTATGCTCAACGCCAGCAAGAACAAGGGTTTGCATTTTCAAAAGATACATATTTGCAAAATGAATTGGAGGCATCATTTATGTATGAAGATACCCCCGACCAATTGAAAACCACACAAGAGATAAAGCAAGATATGGAAAGCGAGCACCCCATGGATAGATTGGTATGCGGTGATGTGGGCTTTGGCAAAACTGAAATAGCTATGCGTGCAGCTTTCAAAGCTGCAACTGATGAGAAGCAAACAGCAGTATTAGTGCCAACAACTGTGCTCGCAACTCAACACTATAGAACATTCAAAAAAAGACTCGCCGACTTTCCTGTCAAAGTAGATTATATAAGCAGAGCAAGAAACGCAAAAGAGCAAAAGCAGATATTGGCTGATTTGAAAGATGGTAAAATTGATATTATAATTGGAACACATAGGTTGGTGGGGAAAGATATTGCCTTCAAGGATTTGGGATTACTAATAATCGACGAAGAGCAGAAGTTTGGAGTGTCAACAAAAGAGAAGCTGAAACAAATGAAAACAAATATTGATACACTCACAATGACTGCCACCCCCATACCACGCACGTTGCAGTTTTCTCTTATGGGATCGAGAGACTTCTCCACCATTAACACTCCTCCACCAAACAGATACCCTGTGCAGACAGAAGTACATACTTTTGACATTGAGGTAATGAAAGAGGCAATAAACTATGAGGTGAGTAGAAACGGACAGGTGTTTATTGTCAACAATCGCATTCAGAATATCTATGAAATGGAGACGATGCTAAAACGAGAAATCAAAGATATTAGAGTTGCCGTTGGGCATGGACAAATGGACCCCAAGAAGTTGGAAGAAATAGTAAGTGATTTCCTTAACCATGAGTACGACATTTTTCTTGCCACCACTATTATCGAATCGGGTATCGATATGCCAAACGTAAACACAATAATAATAATGAATGCTCAGAACTTTGGATTGAGTGATCTACATCAGCTACGTGGTCGTGTGGGCAGAAGCAATCGCAAAGCGTTTTGCTATCTCATGGCTCCCCCACTCTACACCTTGAGCACCGACTCTCGGAGAAGACTACAAGCTATTGAAAACTTTTCCGAACTTGGTAGCGGAATGCTTATCGCTATGCAAGACTTAGATATAAGAGGTGCGGGAAATATGCTTGGTGCCGAGCAGAGTGGCTTTATCACCGATTTGGGTTATGAAACATATCAAAAGATATTGGCAGAAGCAGTCCAAGAACTTCGCCAGGATGAATTTGCCGACTTGCACCGTCAGCAACAAGAGATGAAAGCCGAGAAGGATGAAGATTTTGTAGATGATGTGATTGTAGAGAGCGACTTAGAGCTAATGTTCCCAGTTACATACATACCTAATGACGCAGAGCGTGTGGCAATATATCGCGAGCTTGACAGCATGGAAACCGAAACTGATATCTTTGATTTCACAAAACGACTTGAAGATAGGTTTGGCAAGATACCACTGCAAGGTAGAGAGCTGATACGCATTGTTCGCCTTCGCCGAATTGCAAAATCCTTAAGTATAGAGAAATTATTTTTAAAGGCTTCACAAATGACACTCTTCCTTATTTCGGATGAAGATTCGTCATACTATCACTCCAAGTCTTTTGACAAACTCCTTGATTATATACAGAAGAATCCAAGAGAGTGCAAGCTACGTGAAGTGAAAAAGAAAAGATCGGTGGTTATCAGAAATGTACCCAATGTGGAAACTGGAGTAGCGATATTGGAAAAGATAAAGGCTGGGATGTAGATAAAAAACATTTGATGCTATTGAAAGGAAAGAGCACGGAATAATTTATAGTAAACAGAGTTAGTCTTTTAACTACAGAGGATGTCCTATTAATTTGGGATATCCTCTTTTTGTATGGTAGCGCCTCTAACTTTATGACTGCCTATGTATATTGAGTGGTATAAAGAAATAATTTTGGGTTTAGCATAATTATATTCATCTGAAATAAAATAATTTTATTTCTTATATGGACACTATCCACCAATCAGAAAATAATTTTACTTTTTGATTGGTGGACGTCAATTTGATGAAAACAAAAATTATTTATCGAATGGTACTTAGCCAATGATTGTGTTCAAAAGTTATTTCTTAAATGGTAACCAACCGACAGTTGTGTTCAAAAGTTGTTTTTCGACTGGTGACGAGCGTAGCGATTCATCCAAATCTTAAATTTGGTATGCTACGATTTGTGACGACTCTTCTGAAGCCTAATTTCGTTGTCTTATGTTCTTGACGACTCTTCTTAAATCTAATTTCTATTGGTTTGTGACTGTGACGACTCTTCTGAAACCTAATTTCTATTGTTTTGTGACTGTGACGACTCTTCTGAAGTTTAATTTTGGTACTTTACAAGTTGTGACGACTATTCTGAAGTCAAAATTTAGTGTTTTCAGAAACGTGACTATCTCTCTGAGGTTTAGATTTGTTGTTTTCTTAGATGTGACGTCTATTATTAAGTTGT
>CAZNRT010000170.1:0-4139 GCA_964575445.1 uncultured Proteiniphilum sp.
GCTAAAGCTTCTTTAGTCGCAGCAGCACCGTTCCAACCATCTTGCTTGTATGCTTTGCCATGCTCGTAGTGTCTTGATCTAATCAGATACATCATCCGTGCAGAGTAATTGGTCGGATCCATAGGAATCACAAAAATGTTTTCTTTTGATGCTTCGTTTGAAACACTGAAGTTTTTAGAAAAATCAGACTCTAACTCATATCCCAACTCTGTTATTTTATCACAATAAGCTATAGTCGCTTCCCAAGCATTCATTTTAGTTCCACCAACAGTAAAGCTGGCTGTGCCATTAGGAACCCCGTCTGTCCAATCATCATCAGCATAAACTTGAGAGTTAAGTGCCAACTTGGCTATAAGAAAATAGGCTACTGGCTGTGTCATTCGTCCATAATACTCACCTGTTTTTGAACTGTTGGCTGGATTAAGTAGTGGAATTGATTCTTCTAATTCCTTTATTACGAAGTTGAAAACCTCAGAACGAGATGATTGCTTTACATCTGCAATTTTTGCTGAAGCACTTTCTACAATAGGAACTCTGCCATACATATCCAATAAGTAGTAATAGTACATCGCACGCAATGCTTTTACTTCAGCTTCATAGATAGGTAAAAAAGTATTTTCAGGATCGGCTTCAATCAATTCGGTGAGTCTATCTAAAGATTGGTTTGTTTTACCGATCACTCTATAAAGATAATCCCAACTGCTTTGAATCAAGTCGTTGTTAATGCCCCAGTTGTGTTTAAATAAGTCCATCCATAAACCGCCGTCTTCCCAGTCTCCACCGCGTTTTGGCAGCATGACTTCGTCGGCTGTAAATGTGTTGAGGTCATAAATACCCCTATCTGTTCCACCAAGCCCACTACCACCACCACTTGCTCCAATTTCTGTGTACAAGCTGGCAACAGTGTTTAGGTAAATAAGTGTAGGGCTTTTATATGCCTCCTCTTCTGGTATCTGATCTTTTGGATTTTCGTCTAACGAGCAAGCGTAGAACGTCAAACCAAAAACTATTAAAATACTATAGATTAAAAAATTATTTCTCATGATTACTTGTTTTAAAAATTGATACTAAGGCCTAAAGAGAAGGTTCGAGAAAGAGGATAAAAACGTTTATCATCAACACCCAAATCACTACCAACAGTGGTATTGTTAATCATAGGGGATAGACCTGAATAATTGGTGAATGTGTGGACGTTGTTCACTGATGCAGTAATTCTAACCACATTGAGCCAATCTTTGTATTTGTCAACATTGAGGTTATATCCTAAGGTAATGTATGCAAGGTGTAGATAATCTCCTTTTTCTAACCAATAGTCTGTAACCGTGTTATCAAATATTTTCTTCTCAGGAGCTTCTGGCAACACATTATAAGTTGGGAACACATTCATGTTCATATATGTGAGTGAAGTTCCGTTATAAACTTTTTGTCCAAATGCACCATTCAGTTGCGCCTGAATATCAAACGCTTTGTATCTGAAATTTAAGTTTGCACCCATAAGTACCTTTGGCATTGCTTGACCTGCAATGTAGCGGTCTTTTCCATCTTCCAATTCAACGGTTGGATTGTCGTCTAAGTTTAAAACATTATATGAGTAGCTTCCAAGTCCATCATTAATTAATCCGTTGGATTTAGGCAAGTAAAACACTCCAAGAGGCTGTCCTACCATTTGATAAATTACCTGAGTGTTTCCACCAATAAATCCTGCGCCATTAATTCCTCCAAGATTCATATATTTTTTTGCACTCAACTCTTCTCCCATATAAGTTCCACTTAAAGAAAGAAGCTTGTTTTTCTGATATGCAACGTTTCCAGATATTGTAAAATCTATATCTTTAGTTCTTATAGGTGAGTATGAAATTTCTAATTCAACTCCTCTGTTTTCCATTTCTCCCAAGTTAGCCAGTAGGGTGGGGTGTACAAAAGGTGGAACAGGCACATCATAGTTGTACAATAAGTCTTTTGTTTTAGAATAGTAATAATCAATTGTGGCAGTTACACGATTTCTTAAGAATGATGCATCAACACCCACATCAAACATATCTTTTGTTTCCCAACGTAAATCGGGATTTGCATTACGATTGTAAGAGTATGTAACCGTTGGCACACCATTCACAGTTGTAATTCCAGATGGTCCCATTAATGACAATGAGTTGTAAGCAGCTATTGCATCTTGATTACCAGTTCTACCGTATCCAGCCCTCCATTTAATTTGGTCTATACCATCTATATCTTTCAAAAAATCCTCCTCACTCATTACCCAAGCAACTGATGCTGATGGGAAGAAGCCCCACTTATTGTTTTCTCCCAATTTAGATGAGCCATCTGTGCGGATATTTACAGTTGCAATATACCTATTGTCAAACATATAGTTGATTCTACCCAAGTATGAGTTCAAACTATAACCATAATTGTAAGAGCTTACATCACCATATTTAACGAGTGCTCCAGATGATAAGTTGTTGTATCCAAAATAGTTTGTTTCAAAACCCCGAGCTTTTGCCGAAAACCCTGAGTACTGATAGTCCTGTCCTTCCATAAGAAGAAGTGCATCAATTCGGTTACGGCCAATATTTTTTTTGTAATTAAGCGTTATGTTTCCCATCAAAGCATTGCTTTTGCTTAAGCCCTGGTAAGCTCGGCCTTTACCTTCTCTAATACCCTCTTTTATATTGCTTGGTATAAAGCTCTTGTTCTCTTTAGAGTTGTATGTATATGAGCCAAATGCACTTATATTAAGATTGTCATTTATGTACCAAGTCATTCTACCATTTGTAGAAAGATATGCATTTTCTTCTTTATCATCGATACTCAGTCTTCCTAATGGATTGTCAACTTCATTGGCATTGGGATCTTCATACCATGTACCATCTTCTTTTTGATTTTTAGGTAGAGTAGGATTGAATGAGGCAGCCGAGTAAAATGTTTTTTGATGATCATTTACATATTGATTCTCTTTTTTTGATCCAAAAACTCCCATCTCTAATTTCAATGACCTATTGAATAACAATTGAGATCCATCAAACTTAGCAGTATAATTTCGCATACTATTGTTTCTTATAATTCCAGTTTGATCTATGACACCAGCGGATGCTCTAAAGTTTGATTCTGCACTACCTCCACCAAAAGAGATGCGATGGTTTTGCGTATGCCCCGTGCGCAGCATTTCTTCCATGAAGTTGGTGCTTGCACCTCCATCAAGTGCATTTGCATAGCCACCATTTTCAACAGCTGTTCTGTATTGATTGGCATTGAGCATATTTAGTTTTTTGAAAACAGACTCTACACCAAAAGAACCATCATAATTTAATACTCTTGTTTCTGCTCTACCCTTTTGAGTAGTTACTACAATTACTCCACTTGCGCCACGCGAACCATACTGAGCAGTTTCAGAGGCATCCTTTAAGATGGTAAAACTCTCAATATCTGATGGTGAAACAGCGTTTAGTAAACCTAAGTCACCAAAAACACCATCAATAACCACAAGTGGGTCGTTTCCACCAGTAAGAGATGTAGTTCCACGTATTCTTATTGAACTTCCCGCCGTAGGGTCTCCACCTGTTTTTTGAATATTCACACCAGCCACTTTACCTTTTAGTGCATCCAATGGGTTAGCAATAATACCAGTATTCATATCTTTTTGGCTAACTTTTTGCACTGCTCCAGATATTGTTCTCTGGCTGCCTGTTGCGTATCCAACTACCACTACCTCATCTAATTGCTCTACATCTTCCATGAGGATTATTTGAATGGAACTACGATTTTGTATTGGAACTTCTTGAGCAAAATACCCTATGTAGCTAACACTTAAAACACCATTGTAGGGTGCATCAATTGTGAAACTACCACTAAGATCGGTTGTTGTTCCAATGCTGGTACCTTTTAAAAGGATGTTTGCTCCAATTATGGGTTCTCCTTGGGAATCTCGTACAGACCCATTGATTTTTAATGGCAAATTTGTTTGTCCTAACGCCATTGTACTGTAGAGTAATCCAATCATTAGAAATGATAAGAATACGCTTGTAATTTTTCTTAAGATCAAATTCATATTACAAAAATTAAAAGATTTACTAAAAAACTCACTTTCGTTAGATTTGCTCTTAAATACCCACTCTTTAGATAAAAATAATAATGGATACTAA
>CAZNRT010000171.1:0-1647 GCA_964575445.1 uncultured Proteiniphilum sp.
ATTAAACACTATCCAGTACCGAGAATGTCCGTAGGACATAATGTGATTAACCGTATGATTTATCTTACGGATGGGATGGGCACACCACCCACTCCACCCGCAAAAACACATGCCTTGAAAGGCATGCCTATTGAATCAATAATCCTGTCATCATTTTCTATAATCCTTTCATCCCGATGGGATTGGGCAAACAGATGAGATCCTTCTCCCGTTTTGACGGGATCAGGATGACAGTCTTAATATTCATCCATCAACAAAAAATCACTTATGTAGCAATGTCTTACACCTTGGATATCATCTCTCCAAAATTCATCCATTGTTACCACATATTTCGGATATTGGTCGTTAATAGCTAAGAGATTGCCAAATTCACGGTTTACAGTTTCTTGACTCTCTAATTTGTAAGCTACTTGCACATATATTTTTTTGTTTTGTTTTTCTGCTACAAAGTCAATTTCAGTATTTTCAAATTTTCCCACATACACGTTGTATCCTCTTCGTTTGAGCTCCAGAAAGATAATGTTTTCCATTATCCCCGAAATAATTCTGTCTCGATAGCCCATCAGAGCATAAATAATTGAAACATCGCTCACATAAAATTTCTCTTGAGTTTTAAGAATTTCTTTGCCTTTGATGTCGTAACGAGGCACTCGATATAAGATAAATGCACCTTCCAAAGCATTCAGATAATTGTAAACCGTATTGACATCCATTCTTCGTTGCTGGCTTTTGAAATAATCAGCTACATTTTTTCCCGAAAATGTATTGCCAATGTTGTCAAAAGCATATTTAATAACCCGTTCCAACAGTTCTATATCACGGATCTTGTAGCGTTGCACCGTATCTCTCAAAATCACGGAAGAATAAATATCATAAACCACTTTATAGGCCGTTTCTTCGCAATAACCAGCAGTATGAATAACTGGAAACCCACCGAAACGGAGATAATGTATAAACCAATTATCCGATTTTTCTCCTTTAAAATAATGATTCTTGAAATCCAAAAACTCCTTATAAGAAAGCGTATAAATAGGAATTTCTACATATCTTCCTGCCAGATACGTAGCCAACTCAGAAGATAGCAAATGTGAATTTGAGCCTGTGAGGTAAATATCTACATCAAAATCAACCAGAAAGGAATTTACTGCTTTTTCCCATTGCTCCACCTCTTGAATTTCATCTAATAGAAGATAGTATTTTTGATCATGTTTGATTTGCTGTTTAACAAATTCATAGAGCTCTTTGGCTTTTGTAAGTTCAGCATACGCAAAACTCTCAAAATTCAAGATTATTATCTGTTCTTCTTTGATGCCTCTTTGCAAAAACTCATCTTTTAGCAGGCGTAGCACAACCGATTTTCCCGAACGTCTGATTCCAGTAATGATCTTTATCTGTTGTTTGTCGATAAAGGGTTTTAGTGCTTCAATATAGCTGGGTCTTAAAATCATTTTTATTTATAGTTATAACCACAAAGATAGATTTATATTTTTTGTTTTTATGTATATAAGCACAAAAACATATTCTCTCGACTTGTTTTTAAGATAAATCTCATCAGATCCTCTCCCGTTTTGACGGGATCAGGATGACAGCCGCCCGTCATGTTGGTGGGGTAATGGTCCCAACAGCGAAGCGTCCCAACAGCGAAGC
>CAZNRT010000171.1:1747-4097 GCA_964575445.1 uncultured Proteiniphilum sp.
GCGTCCCAACAGCGAAGCGTCCCATCACCTCTTCCTATAACTCACTACTGCCCACCCATTGAGCACCACAGCAAAGCCCACGAGAGTGAGCAGTGGCTTAGCAATATCCGAGAGAGAGCTACCCTTGAGATAGACGAGGCGCATAATTTGCATAAAGTAAGTGAGAGGATTGGCATAGGCTATATGTTGCGCCCAGCGAGGCATTGGCTCGATGGGGGTGAACAAACCACTGAGCAGAATGATGATAAGGATGAGAAACATCATCAGGAACATGGATTGCTGAAGTGACTCAGAATTGTTGGACACAATGATGCCCATGCCCGATATGCCAATGATGAAAACCACTGCCGACACATAGATGGGCAGGAAGCCACCCGAAGGCAGGAGCCCATAGATGAGCCACGTGACTAAGATGGAGGTAGAGAGGATAAGAATGCCAATAATCCAATAAGGGATAAGCTTGGCAAGTATAAAACTAAACTTACCGATGGGTGTGGCGTTGATTTGCTGAATGGTGCCTGTCTCCTTTTCCAATACAATATTGAGCGACGGCAATATGCCCGTGATGAGAGTGATGAGCAGCACGATGAAGGCGGGAAGCATAAAGGTTTTGTAGTCCAACGTGTGATTGTAGCGATATGTGGGCACTGCTTCTATGATGGGAGCCCTCGCTTGCGAAAGCTGAGGCATAAGTTCGCTACGAATCTCAGCAGAAAAATCATTTACTATCTGAGTAAGATAGTTGGAGCCCATCAGTCCCTGAGTGCTATTGACGGCATTGGCTGAGACAAACACCCTGCTACCCCTCTCCTTTGTGATATCGGTATCAAACGAAGTGGGAATCTCCAAGATGATATCAGCCTTTTTATTCTCAATATCTGTCATAGCATTAGTATAACTATGTGGTGCACTATTGAGTATGAAATATTGCGAAGCGGCAATCTTATTGATGAGGCGTTGCGAATATTGGCTCTGGCTATTATCCACAATATCTATTCTGATATTTTTGACCTCAAAGTTGATTGCCCACGGAAAGATGAGCAATACCAACACGGGATATAGCACAATGAGCACTGGGATGATGCGATTGCGCATGGATTGTTTGAACTCTTTTTCTATCAAAAAACCGAGTGTTCTCATAATCGTTGTTTTATTGCAGTCTTTTTTTAATGTTGAGTATGCTGGTGGTAATGAGAGTGATGCTCATCAAGAGTAGTATAACAGTTTCGCGAACAACGCTCACAATGCCAAGCCCTTCGATCATTATTTTTTTGACAGCCATGATATACCATTTGGCGGGCACAATGTGCGACACCCACTGCAACACAGTGGGCATATTGCCAATGGGAAATATCATACCCGAAAGCACAAGCACGGGCATAATCATGCCAATGCCCGAGAGGAGGATGGCGGTGACTTGCGTATCAACTATGGTGGAGATGAGGAGCCCAAGCGATAGCGACAAAAAGATGAATATGGTGGAGATGAGGAGCAGGAGCATGATGCTACCCTTGATGGGGACGTGGAGCACAAAGAATGCCAACAAGAGGATGGATACAAGATTGATGAACGACACCACAAGATATGGAATAGTTTTGGACAAAAGCACGGTGGATGGCTTGAGGGGCGAGGCTAATAATACCTCCATAGTGCCTCGCTCTTTTTCGCGAACGATGGATACGGATGTCATGATGGTGCAGATGATTAACAACACCAAGCCCATGACGCCTGGCACAAAGGTGTAGGTGGAGTGCATCTCGGGATTGTAGAGCAACTTGTTGTCCACACTGATATGATATGGTATGGTGGCGGTGGGATTCATCTGCTGCTGATAGTCGGCTATGATGCCCATCACATAGTTGGCAGAGATGCTGCCCGTGTTGGGGTCTGAAGCATCAGTGATGATTTGCACCTGTGCTTTGCCCAAATGCTGGAGCTGGGCATCAAAATTTTCTTCAAATATCACTGCTATATCTATATCTCCTCGGCGCATCATGCTCTCTATTTGTGATATAGAGGTGGCATGGTCCACAAAATGAAAATATGGATTGGCGATAATCTTGTTGGTGATGGTGGTGGTGGACTGATCGGGCGATGGGTCGTAGATGGCGGTGCGTATGTTTTGTACGTCCATATTGATGGCAAAGCCAAATAGTAGCACCTGCACCACTGGCATGCCAAGGAGGATGAGCATGGTGCGCCTATCACGAATGATGTGGTGAAACTCCTTTCGGACGAATGCTATAAACTGCTTCATTGGAATTGATTAATCGTTTAACTGTTTAACTGTTTAATCGGTGAATTGTTTAGGTGATTAGGTGTTTAGGTGTATCGAAGAGCAAGCCTGCCC
>CAZNRT010000172.1:0-4094 GCA_964575445.1 uncultured Proteiniphilum sp.
GGGACGACATGAAAACAAAAAAAGTATAGAAACAAACTTTGGGATGGGTACCTAAGAAAAAAACGCATTCGCTGACGGTGGTGGGATATTCTGCACCCTCCTAACTTACTAATACCTCACCACAACCTCATCAGCATTATCAATCCACAAACGATATTGATTATTGTGGGTGTGCTACTGTCACTATAATAGAAAAAAGGAGAGAATGGCTTTAACATCCCCTCCTCAGTAATTGCACTATCATTATATCATTTTACTCTACTCAGGCCATGCCTCTCCCGCAAATGGAATAGCTTCAATCTTCTTAGGATCTATCTTCACATACTTAACTCTTTGCCTTCTCCATGTATATACTATATGGATATATCCATCCTCTCCTTGTATTACAGATGGGTAAGAATACTGACTTATGGGAGAATCATCCAAAATAAGAGAGGCATCCCAGTTTATACCATCGCTACTCAATGAAACATTTAATGGGGTACGTGAGCCTTTTTTCGCTCCCTCGGGAGTTTTCACATGATTATAAACTACAAGCTGGCGCCCATCTTTGAGGGATACGGCATCAGTGCCAGAATTATTATTTGGTAAATTAGAAAGAGTCACATCAGTCCACGTTTCTCCTTTATCACTCGACCATGCTTCGGCAATTGCCCCCTCTCTTGATCTGGCAAGAACCTGCATTTTGCCATCCTTATGAAATAGAATACTGGGCTGAATTGCATTTACTGTTAGTCCATCATTTATTGGACCCACTTTACGCCATGTTTTACCTTTATCTTCTGTTATCTCAAAGTGCAGCCTCCATCCTGGACTTCCCTCCATGCTTGAAGGACACACTATTTTGTCATCAATCATCTCTGGTTTGTTTTTTACTGGACCAATAAAACCATCTGGCAAATCTTCAGGCTCAGTCCAAGTATTACCATTATCAAAAGATCTAATCAAATGTCCTGTCCAATCACCTACTGAGTTGCCAATCTTGTAGAAAAGCATTAGCTCACCTTTTGGCACTTGATATAATACTGGATTCCAACAAGCTTTTCGCAAGGTGTCATTAATAACACCGTTTGCTACGGATACTGGGGGAGTCCATTCATTTCCATTTTTCTTTGAAATCCATATTTCAACGTCGGGGTTTCTCTCTTTTGTTCCTCCAAAGAAAGCAGCAATCAATCCATCAGGAGTCTCTGCAATTGTGGCTGCATGACATTCAGGAAAAGGAGCACTCTCGTATAAGAATTTTTCCTCAACAATACCTTTTCTCCATTTGCCAACACCAACGTCAAGCTTCATATTGAAACTATAACTTCCAGATCCTATTTCAAAAGCAATTGATGAAGACCTTGGGTTATCCACTTTTATAATCTCACTATTCGCAGGGATTTTCTTTCCAGACTCAGTGATATCATAACTATTGGGTGGAAAATAAACAATAGCACTACTATTGGGTGGAACTGTTATTTGCCATTGCAACTGCTCAAACGTTTTTTTCCAATTACTAACAACCTCACCATATGGTGTGGTGTATGAAGCATCAACGTAGCCAAGCTCTTGAATGTCAAAATCAGGTTTCATGATGATCTTCTTGAAAGCAACTTGACTCTCATCAGACTTTATTCCAGCCAGATTTTGATAACAATATGGAATAAAATCTCCGAGTAGCATAACATGATTACCCGAGTTCATCTCAGGATTGGCTGTGTCACCATTCCATAGCTCCCATATAGTGGTAGCACCCCTTTTAGCCATATACCCCCAACTTGGATAGGTATCATTTGAGGATAATAAGTATGAGAGGTCGGCTCGTCCCATTTTAGAGAGTTCTCGCAAAATCCACTGCGAACCAATCACACCAGTACTGATGTGCCCTTTGTTTCTTACAAGTATTTCATCAACGATATGCTTCTCTACATCTGGTAAATATTCATCGGGAATCATATCAAACGCCAATGGCAATAAATTAGATGTAGCAGTATTGTTGCCATAAAACAAGCTATCATTATCAAAAAACTTTTTATTGAATGATTGCTTAATGCTTTTCGACAACGAAGAATATTCATTAAAGTCATCTTGCAATCCTTGCAAGGTAGCAAACTTGCCCATTATTTGAAGCAGTTTGTAGTAATATGCTGTGGAAATAAGAGAACCATCAGTTTGACGTCGGGGATCCTTTGAATGAATAAGTTCGAGCGACTCGGGTGGCACGCACCAGTCACCATATTTATCACGAGTAACAATATAATCATCAGTCATATATTGCTCTTTCATATAGTTCATCCATTTCCTGATAGCGTGATAGTTTTTTTCAGTTGGACGCAATTCTCCAAATTGAGTATAAAGCATATCACATGTAAAAGCCAATGCAGCAGGCCAAGTAACATTGTCACTATAATAGTTCCAATATGCTGGTGCTACATCAGGTATGCGACCATCTTTCTTCTGAGCTTCACGAATATCATCAACCCATTTACTATATAGCTGTGCGTTTTCAAAAATAAAACTCTCACCCCATGTTCCCATAGTACGATCGCCAAGCCATGGTTGGCGCTCATTCCGTTGTGGACAATCAACAGGCATTCCTTTATAGTTGCCCTGAATACCCCAATATGCATTTTTCAAAACCTGATTGATAACTGCGCTTGAAGATTTGAAGGAGCCTAAGATATTCATTTTATCGTTTACCACCTCTCCCACAAAATTATCCTTAGACAGCTTGCCAGCAAATCCTGTAACCTCCACATATCTAAAACCATGATATACAAAACGTGGTGCCCACTCTTCTACTCCTTCGCCCTTGAACCAATAAATATCCGTCACCTTAGCATCACGCAAATTGCGAACATATATATTTCCATCCTCCTGAAGAGTTTCTGCAAAGCGCAACTTTATAGAGTCTCCCCTATTGGCTGAGAGGTTAAACTTGATCCATCCCACCATATTTTGCCCCATATCAAGGATGTATTTATTATCAGCAAGTCGTGTGATAGAAGTAGGCTTGAGAGTATCTACTACCTTCATTCCTTCCATCATTTGAGCTCTAAGGGTTCCATTAGGTATTGATACTCTCTTGGCTTGTTCCCACGCCGAGTCATCATATCCAGCTACACTCCACCCTTTGAGCTCTTTGCGAGCGTCATATTCTTCACCATCATATTCATTATTAGCGAGTATTGGACCATCAGCCATTAGCTTCCATTTCTCATCACTTACGATAGTATCTTTTGTTCCATCATCATACTCAACTATCATCGTAAGGCGCATTTTAGGATATCCATAATCAGCTATTTTATATGGCTTAAAGTTTTTGCGCATTGTGTAGTATCGCCCATTACCCAAAGTAACACCAATAGCATTAATATCATCATTTAACATTGATGTGACATCGAAGCTATTGTATAAAATAGTTTTGTTGTAATCAGCAGGAGCAGGTGACAAAACCTGATTTCCCACTCGCTCACCATTTAAATACATTTCGTAGAGTCCTAAGCCAGCAATATGAACAGTAGCTCTCTTTATGGACTTTTGAATATTGAATTCTGTTCGTAGATATCGAGCCGAAAGACGTGAAAACTGAGTCTCCGAATCCCATGGCATAGCCTTGTCAATACCTATCCAGCGAGATTTCCAGTCATTTTCATTTAACAAACCCATGCTCCAAAAAGCATAGTCGCTCCATGTTGCATTGCCCTTATTTGTTTGCACATTTACTTTCCAATAATATATATGATTACTTTTCAATTTTTCACCAGAATAGTTTATCCACTGAGATTGATCAGAGTAAACAATTCCAGAATCCCACAAATCACCTATATTTTGAGATAGTTTTTCTATAGATGATGCGACTAAAATACGATATGATGTTTGAACAACATTTCGTTCAGTGGTAGCAAATATCTTCCAACTAAAACGTGGACTTTTAGTATCTATCCCTACAGGATTCTCAAGGAGTTCACATCTCAATTCACCTAAAGATATAGATGCAACTATGTGATTAGTTGAGAGAAGCAAAACTATAAATACAAACAATAATTTTATTCTTGGTAACTACTCAGCGAATTTATAAATCAACAAAACTATATTAAACCAGGACA
>CAZNRT010000173.1:0-4030 GCA_964575445.1 uncultured Proteiniphilum sp.
GTGGATATTCAGTGGATATTCAGTGGATATTCAGTGGATGTTCAGTGGATGTTCAGTTGATGTTCGAATGTATTACTATTGAATCACCATTGAATTACCATTGAATTACCATTGAATTACCATTGAATCACCCTCCCCTACTCATTAATCTAGTTTGTGCACTAATATAATTATTTAATTTCACACCCAGATTATTATATTCTCTCAGTAACTCATTATGAATTTCTTCGGCAATTATAGATCTTTGAAAAGCCTTTGCCAAACAGGTTTTACTTTCATAAAGAGAACCTCTTGCAATTATTGAGAAATTACGAGAATCTTTATAATTGAACCTACCAAAGCCCTCACTTAAATTAAGACAAACAGAGTCTGCTGCTCTAATCCATTGTTTACCCAAAGTATCTTTAATAAAATATTGCATCTTCATTACTTCACTATATACCTTATTGGATAACTCCATGGACAAATTGTAGATCTCTAAATCCTCTAATTTCATAGCCACATAAATATCTATTGAATTACAATTGAATTACAATTGAATTACAATTGAATCACTATCGAATCACTCAATATCTAATAGTTCATTCAAGTCATCAATGCACGTTTCTACAGCAGTGCCTGGAGGATAAGCTTTGGTGAACCCCATTGCGAAGAATCGCTTTTCCACCTCATGAAAATCTTGCTTTCCCACCACTAAATTGCCACCAGCAAGAAGAGGGATATCTTTCAAACCAGCCTCATCGCACTTTTCACGCAATCCGTGACAATCAATCTCGCCATGACCGTAAAGAGATGAAACCAAAATTGCATCGGCATTGGTCTCTAAGGCAGCCTCAATATACTCCTCCTGAGTCACCATAACACCCAGATTAATAACTTTAAAACCCGCTTGCTCAAGAGCAAAAGCAAGAATTTTGTTTCCCACAGCGTGAACATCTGCTCCAATAACGCCAGTTACAACAGTTTTTTGATTCATAAAAGTATTTTTCATTAAAAGTAATGGTGCAAAGTTATTGCTTTTTAAGAGATTAGCAAAGATAAAAAACAAAATATTATCTATCATTCCAGCATTATTTATCATTGTTCTGTTTATTGGTTAATTGGTTAATTGGTTAATTGCTTAATCGATTAATTGGTTAACTGCTTAATTGGTTAATTGCTTAATTGGTTAATTGTTTAGGTGTCGCCAATAATCAAAACTGTCATCCTGATGTAGGAAAAATCTCATGAGATTTCTCCAAACGTACCAATGACATGATTATTGATTCAATAGGCATGCCTTTCAAGGCATGTGTTTTTGTTTCGATAGTGCCACCCTAACAAGTGGGTGTAGTGGTGTGGCTATCATATCCGTAAGATAAATCATACGGTTAATCACATTATGTCCGACGGACATCTTGGTACTCGATAGCGGTTAATTGATTAACTGATTCACTTTTTTGTGAATGTATAAATATATACTATATTTGCAATATCAAACTAATACAGAAATGGAAGTTACTTTTGATAAAAAATATTTGCAAGAATTATACAAATTGGGCAAAACAACTAACAAGAAGCATCGTTTTCAGACTCAAATCATTCGCAAATATATACGTGTTGTTGATTTAATGATTAATTTACCAGATACTTTAGCTCTCACAAAGTACAATGGATTAAATTATGAGAAATTGAAAGGCAATAAAGCAGGATTATCTTCTGTCAGAATTAACGACCAGTATCGTATAGAATTTGAAGAAAAAACAAGTGGTGAACAAACTGTAGCTACAATATGTAATATAGTAGAACTGTCAAACCATTACAAATAATACAGATATGATTACAATTCAAGGCGTAGAACCTAATATGATTGCAAACAATCTCGAGCCAGCTTATCCAACTCATCCAGGTGAGGTGTTGAAAGATGAGATTGAATATCGTGGCATTTCGCAACGAAAACTTGCCTCCGAAATGGATGTGCCATATACGCAACTGAACGAGGTGCTGAATGGCAAAAGACCACTAAGTGCCGAATTTGCGCTACTCATTGAGGCTGTATTGGATTTGCCAGCTGAACCTTTGCTCAAAATGCAAGCACAATACAACATGATAGCGACCAAACGTAATAGCAAGTTTATTGAAAAATTGAATAAAGTGCGTAAGATAGTTGCTGCACTGTGAAGTGAAACGGTTAATTGGTTAATCGATTAATTGGTTAACTGCTTAATTGTTTGGGTGTCGCCAATAATCAAGACTGTCATCCTGATCCCGTCAAAACGGGAGAGGATCTCATCAACATGATTAGTGATTGTCATCCTGACGGAGGAAGGATCCCATGAGATTTTTCCTAACGTACCAATGATATGATTCAATTGTATAATCCCATCGGGATGAAAGGATTATAGAACAATGATGGCGTTATTATTGATTCAATAGGCATGCCTTTCAAGGCATGTGTTTTTGTTTCAATAGTGCCACCCTCACGGGTGGAGTGGTGGTGTGGATATCATATCCGTAAGATGAATCATACGGTTAATCACATTATGTCCGACGGACATCCCCGTACTCGATATAGGTTAATCGGTTAACTGCTTAACTGCTTAATTGTTTAATTGTTTAATTGTTTGGGTGTCAACAATAATCAAGACTGTCATCCTGACGTAGGAAGGATCTCATGAGATTTCTCCTTACGTCGAAATGACAGGCATCATTGGCGTACTAACAGCCAAAGGCGTACTAACGCCGAAGGCAACTAACAGCGAAGCATACTAACGCCGAAGGCAACTATCAGCGAAGCGTAATATCAGCGAAGCATACTAACAGCCGAAGGCGTATTATCAGCGAAGCGTTCTAACGCCAAAGGCAAATTTCCACCCCCAATACCAAAGTTAGTTTCACCCCCTAAAAATGAAAAAACCCAAATTTGTTGCAAAAACGTCATTTTTCTCATTTTTAGGGGGTAATCCAAAAGTTTGGAAAGCACCCTTTAACTGTATTCACTTCGATAGAAAGTTTGGATGCCTCCCAAAAATCGACTTTTGCCATTCTCTGCAACACTTTTTAACCAAAATCGAGAGATTGTGACTAATCCCAATCTTTGGATTGGTGCCAATTTTTATTTTTCGCCATTTTTCGGTCTCAAATCTTGTAGGTTTTCGGTTTTTGGGACACATCCCAAAGTTTGGGAGAAGATGATCCAACTGTTTTATCCATTCCCAGAAGTTTGGATGGGTCCCTAAAAATGATTTTGGCATCAAAAGCATACCATTTCGGTTAACGATTGTAAAATTCAGGTGACATCCAAACTTTGGCTTTGCATAGTAAAAATGTTTTATGCTCATTTTGACCCTATTTTCAGTCAATTTTTATTTTTTGGGACACAAACCAAAGTTCTATCGAGTACCAAATAGTGAGAGGGTGCATGCCCCAAAGTTTGGATGGGTACCGAAAAATGAATATATAGCCTTCCCGAAACCCTTTTTTGTATAGATTTTTTATTTTATGATAGATCCAAACTTTGGGTTTGCCCATAAAAGTTGTATTATCCATTCCCAAAGGTTGGGATGTGTATAGTTTTTTTGTTTTATGTTCATTCTGAAGTTTGGGTTTGTATCCTACAACTGTATTATACTAATCCCAAAGTTTGGATTAGTCCCTAAAATAGATTTGGGACCAAAACCAAAATTGGGATTACACCAGAATTTTTGCTTTATTCATTTTCCAAGACCAAGATTGCACAAAAGTGAAATTTTTAGGGGTAATCCAAACTTTGGTTTTCATTTATTCAACCGTTTTATCCAATAACCAAAGTTGGGACGACATGAAAACGAAAAAGGTATAGAAACAAACTTTGGGATGGGCACCTAATTTTTTTAGGGATTATAGAGCCTGTCATCCTGACGAAGGAAGGATTTACTTGGATTTTACCATAGTATCTGAAGGGGGAGTACAGTAGTGGATTCGGTGGTGATTCGATGGTTATTCGATGGTTTTTCAATTGAAAAATCCCATCGGGATGACAGGATTATAGCAGATGACAGGATTATAGATT
>CAZNRT010000174.1:0-3700 GCA_964575445.1 uncultured Proteiniphilum sp.
ATGAATCAAGAAATAATTAAATTCCTCATATTCTATAACATATACAGGCGACATGGCTCTTTAAGAAAAGAGATGAACGTAAAAACTCCTTTGGAAGCGGTTGAAAAATGGTACGCATTAAAACCCGAAATATTTAAAGAGAAACCTTCTATGTTTAAAAATAAAATCTTATGTTTGCAACAAAATAATTCAAGCTTTAATCAACAACCTTGTGAAACTTGACAGACATACTTATAAATATCAATAAAATTAATTATGAGAAAATTTGCATTATCTATTGTAGCATTGCTTTTCATTAGTGTTAGTTGTGTATCACAGACAACAAATACAGATAGCGAACTACAACTATATTACAAATCTCCTGCTACTGTGTGGGAATCAACTCTTCCTTTAGGAAATGGGCGCATAGGAATGATGCCTGATGGGGGCATCTACAAAGAGCTTATAGTACTCAACGATATCACTATGTGGTCGGGAAGTGAAGATCCACAAGCAATAAATCATGAGGCAATAAACTACCTGCCCACGATTCAGGAGTTATTGCTGAAAGGTAAGAATTTAGATGCCCAGAAACTGATGTACCAACACTTTAGGTGTGGTGGACAAGGTTCTGCATTTGGCAATGGCAAAGATGCACCATATGGTTGCTTTCAGATGCTGGCTAATATGAATATTAATTACAACTATCCTGACAACGAAGAAGCCACAGATTATCAACGCAAATTATCTCTTAATAATGCAGTTGCAAGTACGCAATATGTTAAAGGGGGCGTTACATTCAATCGTGAATATTTTGTTTCGCACGATGCAGATGTTCTTGTGATTAACTTATCAGCTGATAAGAAAGGAGCCATTTCTTTTGATATTAATCTTAATCGTTCAGAGAAGGCTACGATAAATGTTGAAAATAACATCATAACGATGTTTGGACAATTGAATGATGGATTTAATACTGATAAAGGAATTAAGTATATCACTAAATTAGAAGTCAAAAACGAAGGTGGTAATATTACATCAAACGAAAACACGTTGACAGTAAATAATGCCAATAATGTAGTTATTTTAGTATCTACATCAACAAACATGCTCGACAAGGAGTATCAGACTACTGTTGATAACTTACTAACAAATGCAAAAAACTTATCCTACAATAAACTTAAAGATAAACACTTATCTGCATACAAAGCCAAGTTTGATCGCGTAGAATTTGATTTGGGCAAACAGGATAACACAAAGACAACAGACGAAAGACTTATAAGCTTTCAGGACGACAATGATCCAGCATTTGCAGCACTCTATTTTCACTTCGGACGTTACCTGATGATTAGTGGCACTAACGAAAAAAGCATGCCATTAAACCTTCAAGGACTATGGGCAAACGATGTACAAACACCCTGGAATGGTGACTATCATTTAAATATTAACGTACAAATGAATTATTGGCCCGCAGAAGTATGCAACTTGTCTGAACTACACAAACCACTATTGCAATTCACAAAATCATTAGTGGAATCGGGTGAAGAAACAGCCAAAGCATTTTATGGAGCCGATGGATGGATTGCACACATGATGACAAATCCATGGAAATATACTGCTCCAGGCGAACACGCCTCGTGGGGGGCAACTAACACTGGTGGCGCATGGCTATGTGCACATTTGTGGGAGCACTATGCTTTTACACAAAACAAAGAATATCTAAGCTCAATCTATCCAGTACTTACTGGAGCTGCAAAATTCTTCTTAAGTAGTATGATTAAAGAGCCCAAGAATGGGTGGTTAGTCACAGCACCATCTTCATCTCCTGAAAACGCATTCTTCCTTCCTGGAGGCAATGAACCAGTATTCGTATGTATGGGACCAACAATGGATGCACAACTTGTTCGTGAATTGTTCACAAACATAATATCGGCATCTGAGATATTAGGTATTAGCGATGAAACCACACAACAAATATCACAAGCTCTCCCGTTTCTACCTCCAACACAAATAAGTGCTGAAGGATATTTACAAGAATGGCTTGAAGATTATAAAGAAGCTGAGCCGCAACATAGACATGTTTCTCATTTATATGGATTATATCCTTCAAACCAAATATCACCATATTCAACTCCCGAAATTGCAGATGCAGCCCGTGAGACATTAAACAGACGAGGTGATACAGGCACAGGCTGGTCGCGTGCATGGAAAATAAACTTTTGGGCACGATTGCAAGATGGAAATAGAGCTTACAAGCTTTTAAAAAGCTTGCTCCAACCAGCTATGAATAGCGACAATAAAACTATTGGAGGTGGAACATATCCAAACCTATTTTGTGCTCATCCTCCATTTCAGATTGATGGAAATCTTGGAGGTACAGCAGGAATAGCCGAAATGCTTATTCAAAGCCATGATGGATATATAGAACTACTTCCTGCTCTGCCTGATGCTTGGAGCGAAGGAAGCTTTAAGGGTTTACGAATAAGAGGGAATGGTGAAATAGATGCAAAATGGAATAATAACAAACTCGAATCATTTACAATAAAATCCGACATTCCAGCGAACTTCAAAATAAAGATGCCAAGTTACTCTACATCTGTCAAGATGAATAACAAAGAGCTAAGCATCGAAAATGGTTTTATTAATCTCAACTTTAAAAAAGGAGAAGTAGTTACCATAGATATAGCTTAGTAAAATAAAAAAAATCAAGTCTTAATAAGGGATGCAGACAAAGCGTTGCATCCCTTTTGTTTACCCATAAATCTAAATTGTTTGAACTTTAAAACAAAAAGCAATGTTATAAACGTTAGTAAACAATGAAGTTGCTGCATATACACATTTTACGACTTTTATATAGTAAGCAAAATAAATATATGCAAGACAAATAATTCAAATAACATAGTTTCTAAGCATGGACACTTGCAAAGAAACTGTCACCATAAGGAGTATAATAATAATGGATACGAAAGATCTTGAAAATGCTCAAGGGCATTGGATATTAGCCAAAATGGGAAAGAGAGTTTTGAGACCAGGTGGAAAGGAGCTCACGTTGAAACTACTTGATGGTCTCACTATTACACCAAAAGACAATGTTGTAGAATTTGCACCAGGAATTGGTTATACCGCTTCAAAAATTGTGTCGCACCACCCCAAAACATACGTCGGTATCGATGCAGATAGAGATGTAGTGAAGACACTCAGTAAAAAGATAACTGGGACCAACATTCAATTTATATTGTCTTCTGCATCAAACACCAGATTAGATAATGCTTCAAAGGACAAGGTTATGGGTGAGGCGATGCTAACAATGCATAACGATGAACGTAAATCCGATATAATCAAAGAAGCGCACCGAATACTGAAGCAAGGTGGCTTATATGCTATTCATGAGCTTGGTCTAATAAATGTTGACAATAATCTCAAGAACAATATACAACGAGAATTGCAGTTATCAATAAAGGTACATGCTCGCCCTTTGACAGAAAATGAATGGAAGATTCTTTTAGAAAAGGAGGGCTTCATTATAAGAAATGTTTACACCAATAAAATGCATTTATTAGAACCGAAAAGAATGATTGATGATGAGGGTATTCTTAGAACTATAAAGATAGGATATAATATATTAACCAATCCCACTGCTAAGAAAAGGATATTAGAAATGCGACGAGTATTCAGAAAATATCAGCAACATCTAAATGCTATTGCAATTATTGCTGAAAAAGCA
>CAZNRT010000175.1:0-3582 GCA_964575445.1 uncultured Proteiniphilum sp.
ACAAAAATTGTATTCCAATCGCTCATAGCACCGTTCCACAAGCCTGGTAGCTCTAATGCTTGTAGCTCTTTTCCGCTTTTTGATTTCAACGATATAAACCCTGTGTTCTTATCAACATACTTTGGCAGATCGAATTTGTTGTTTTTATAGCACTTTACCCCGCATACCAAATCTACGGGATTGAAGTGTGAGCCATTCTTGAAGGCATCAACTGCCATTGGATTGTTTTTGTCAATTTGAGAACTTTCTAAGATTTGTAATGAGGATGTTCCATCAGAATTCATCGTGATGAAAGGACCACCTCCTGGTTCACCCAAATTTTTGACCATACCACAAACACGGAATGGCCTATCAAGCTTTGAAATAAGATACTCTTTGAGCTCTTCATTGTTTGCGAAGCTTTTATTGGGGTGAGATATCGTTAGTTCCGTCTCTGTAAATTTGAGTATTTCTTGTAGTTTATTGCTATCTGCCTCTCCAGAAGTAATTTCAATCAAATAATCGTGTGCACGTCTTTGTATAGAAACTAATATCCCTCCTAAGAGCTGTTTGTATAAAGATTCTTCCTCTTTCAATCTGTCAGGGATTACATTATCAATGTTTTTAATAAAAATAATATCAGAGTCTATGTCGTTCAGATTTTCTATAAGAGCACCATGCCCTCCTGGGCGAAATAAAAGGCTTCCATCATCTTCTCTGAATGGCTTATTATTCATATCAGCTGCAATAGTATCTGTGCTTGGCTTCTGCACACTATATGAAACGTTGAACTTTGTATCAAGCTTGATCTCATAGCTTAGTTTGCGTGCAGCTACCAATAATTCGAATAGGGCTTTGTGCTCCTCTGAAACAGTGAAATGCAGATTTACTATACTGTCTTTGTCTTTAGCATATAGTGCGCCTTCCGACATGTGTTCGCCAACTGGAGTGCGGTTTCCCTCTCTGTAGTGATGAAACAAAAGAAGACCTTTTGGCAAATTGCCATAGTTCAGTCCATCTTCAGTTAAAAGTGCCTTTATGATAGTCTTATATTCTCCATCATTGGCAAGATCAGTTATTGTTTTCTCAAACATCTTTTTGCAAGTTTCATTTAGTGCATCGTAGAATGCAAACTTACTGATATTGTCAAAGAATTTTTTTTCGAATTCAGTTTTTGGAGTGGTGTAGTCAGCATCCATAAACTCATATAAATCTTTAAACATACGGCTGGCTGCTCCAGAAGCGGGTACAAATTTTGTAACTTTTTTGCCCTGTGTGAGATATTGCTTCCACGCATCCAAATATCTTTTCTTATCATCTTTAGATAAGGAGATAATTCCATTGTTGATTGATGCTGCATTAACGATTTGAAGAAATGGGAATCCAGTTCTAAATTGATTTAGTTGGGTTTCGATTTGTTGCTCAGAGATACCCTTTTCCTGCAACAGTAATAGGTCTTCTTTGGTAAACATAGCGTTTTTATTTTTTAGTGATTAGTAATTATATGCATAGTCTATATTTAAAAACATTTCAAAGGTAATAATTTTCTTTAAATAGTTTCTAAATGTCATGTCAAAATTGGCAGTATTATGTCAGTTTTCAATAAAATGAAATACTTTGGCACAAGATTTGTGATACAATATATGTAAGATTAAAATTTAAACTAAACAATAAAATCATATTTTAGATTATGGGAAAAATAATAGGAATTGACTTAGGAACTACAAATTCTTGCGTTTCGGTAATGGAAGGTAACGAACCAGTTGTAATTCCAAACAACGAAGGCAAACGTACAACGCCTTCAATTGTAGCATTTATTGAAAATGGTGAAAGAAAGGTTGGAGATCCTGCCAAAAGACAGGCAATAACGAACCCTAAACACACAATATATTCAATAAAGACTTTTATGGGTGAAACTTACGACCAAGTTGCAAAAGAAATCGGTCGAGTGCCATACCAAGTAGTAAAAGGTGATAACAACACTCCACGTGTTGATATTGATGGACAATTGTATTCTCCACAAGAGATTTCGGCAATTATTCTTCAAAAGATGAAACAAACTGCCGAAGACTATCTTGGTCAAGAGGTGAAAGAAGCCGTTATTACTGTACCTGCATACTTTAGCGATGCTCAACGTCAAGCTACAAAAGAGGCTGGTGAAATCGCTGGCTTAAGTGTACGTCGTATAGTAAATGAGCCTACTGCTGCTTCACTTGCTTACGGATTGGATAAGGCGCACAAGGATATGAAGATTGCTGTATTTGACCTTGGTGGTGGCACATTTGATATCTCTATATTGGAGTTGGGTGATGGCGTTTTTGAAGTGAAGTCAACAAATGGTGATACTCACCTTGGTGGTGATGACTTCGATCATAAAATTATCGACTGGCTGGCAGATGAGTTTTTGAAAGATGAGGGCTTAGATTTACGTCACGACCCTATGGCATTGCAACGATTGAAAGAGGCTGCTGAGAAAGCAAAAATTGAGCTTTCGAGTGCATCTTCTACAGAAATCAACTTGCCTTACATTATGCCAGTAAATGGTATCCCAAAGCATTTGGTGAAAACTTTATCTCGTGCTAAGTTTGAGCAATTGACTGATAGCTTAATTCAGAAAGTGGTGGCTCCATGTCAAACTGCAATAAAAGATGCTGGCATGAGTCTTTCAGATATTGATGAGGTTATCTTAGTTGGTGGTTCTACACGTATTCCTGCTGTTCAACAAATTGTTGAGAAAATTTTCAACAAAGCTCCTAACAAAGGGGTAAACCCAGACGAAGTTGTAGCACTTGGTGCTGCTATCCAGGGTGGCGTTCTCACTGGAGAGGTACAAGATGTATTGTTACTTGATGTTACTCCACTATCTTTAGGTATTGAAACAATGGGTGGCGTGATGACGAAGCTTATCGAAGCAAATACTACTATCCCAACCAAGAAGAGTGAAACATTCTCAACTGCATCAGACAATCAACCATCGGTTCAGATTAATGTATTGCAGGGCGAGCGCTCTATGGCACGTGACAACAAACAGATTGGCGTGTTTAACTTAGACGGTATTCCACCAGCACCACGTGGTACTCCTCAGATTGAAGTAACATTTGATATCGATTCAAATGGAATTCTTAGTGTTTCGGCAAAAGATAAGGCAACAGGCAAAGAGCAAAAAATTCGTATCGAGGCTTCATCTGGTTTGAGCGATAGTGAAATTAACCGCATGAAGGAAGAGGCGGCAGCTAATGCTGAAGCAGATAAGAAGGAGAAGGAACGAGTTGATAAATTAAATCAAGCCGACTCTACTATTTTCCAGACTGAAAAGCAGTTGAAAGAATTTGGAGATAAGATTCCTGCTGATAAAAAAGCCCCCATCGAGAGTGCACTTGAAAAATTGAAGGAGGCTCACAAAGCTCAAAATGTAGATGATATTACTAAATATTTAGATGAGCTAAATACATCGTTCCAAGCAGCTTCTCAAGATATGTATAATGCTCAGAATACACAAGCTGGTGCTGACCCAATGGGTGGCGCAGGCTTTGGTGGTGGACAGCAACAGGAACAAGGTGGTAAGAACCAAGATGATGTAACTGATGTAGATTTTGAGGAGGT
>CAZNRT010000176.1:0-3554 GCA_964575445.1 uncultured Proteiniphilum sp.
TGTATTGAAAAGTTTTTTTTACTCCAAAAACATTATTGACGACTAAATAAAATGTTTTTTTCATGACAAAAACATCTTGGACGACTTTACAAACACTTTATTTCACTCCAAAAACATTATTGAGGACTAAAAATAATTTTTTTTTGTTGCAAAAACAACATTTTCCTACTATTGTAAAGTTTTATTGAGTCCAAAAACATTTTTGACTACTATTGTAAAAAACAATTTGAGTCCAAAAAACCTCTACCACAATGAGTGCAATTCTATTTTGAGTTGAAAATATCTCAGATCCATCTTTATAGCTGTTAGTACGCTTCGCTGATAGTACGCCTTCGGCTGTTAGTATGCCTTCGGCTGTTAATACGCTTTGGCTGTTAATACGCTTCGCTGTTAGTACGCTTCGCTGATATCGAGTACCGTGAATGTCCGTCGGACATAATGTGATTAACCGTAAGATTTATCTTACGGATATGATATACCCACCACCCATCCCACCCGTGAGGGTGGCACTAATGAAGAACTACGATTAAGCAGTTAAACAATTAACCAATTAACCAATTAACCGTTTAACCAATTTGCTACTGGTTGAGTGCTCTTTTTTTGCTCTAAATGAACAAAGTATGTTATATTTTTGTTGCACATATTTTTTTGTCGTAATTTCGCAAACGATAATAGAATATACATTATCATATTTTTAATTACAAAGTGTATCGAATAATCTAATCAATAAAACAAACATATTGTATGACAAAAAAGAAACGATACTTGACCTGCGATGGTAATCAGGCAGCAGCACATATTGCTTATATGTTCAGCGAGGTTGCTGCTATTTATCCGATTACTCCCTCTTCAACGATGGCTGAATATATCGATGAATGGTCGGCAGCAGGAAGAAAGAACATTTTTGGACAAACAGTTCTTGTGCAAGAAATGCAATCTGAGGCAGGAGCCGCAGGGGCAGTTCATGGATCATTGCAGGCTGGTGCTTTAACTACAACCTACACTGCTTCGCAAGGTTTGATGCTTATGTTACCTAACATGTATAAAATAGCAGGCGAGCTTCTCCCTGGTGTGTTTCATGTTTCGGCACGTGCATTAGCAGCTCAGGCTTTGTCCATTTTTGGTGATCATCAGGATGTGATGGCTGCAAGAGCAACTGGCTTTGCTCAGTTTGCTACTGGCTCAGTTCAGGAAGTGATGGACTTGGCTGCAGTGGCTCATCTTGTGGCTATTGAGAGCCGTATTCCATTTTTGCATTTCTTCGATGGATTCAGAACTTCTCATGAAATTCAAAAAATTGAGATGTTGGATAATGAAGATCTTGCACCACTTCTGAATCAAGAGGCATTGAGTCAATTTAGAAAAAGAGCTCTAAGCCCTGACAATCCTGTCACAAGAGGTACCGCACAAAATGATGACATCTACTTTCAGTCGCGAGAGGCAGCAAACCCATTTTATGATGCCGTGCCCGATATTGTGGAGAAGTATCTTGAGAAGTTAGCAGCCGTGACTGGACGCAAGTATGGATTGTTTGATTATTATGGCGATCCTGAGGCTGATAGAGTTATCATTGCCATGGGCTCTGCTACCGAAACAATCCGTGAGGTAGTTGACCACAAAAATGCTAATGGCGAAAAGGTGGGAATGGTGGCTGTGCATTTGTATCGCCCATTCAAGGCAGCTGCATTCTTGTCAGTAATTCCAAAAACAGCAACGCGCATTGCAGTACTTGATAGAACTAAAGAGCCAGGAGCAACTGGGCAGCCTTTGTATCTTGATGTGAAAGATTGCTTCTATGGCAAAGAAGATGCCCCTACAATTGTTGGAGGTATTTATGGCTTGTCATCAAAAGATACTACACCAGGGCAGATTATTTCTGTTTATGACAATCTTGCACAAAAACTACCTAAGAATGACTTTACCATCGGTATAGTTGATGATGTCACTTTCAAATCTCTTCCGATGATTGATGAGGTTTCTATGGATGACACTACTTATGAGGCTAAGTTTTATGGATTGGGCTCGGACGGAACTGTGGGTGCTAACAAAAACTCAATTAAAATTATTGGTGACAACACCGACAAGTATGTTCAAGCATATTTTGCTTATGACTCTAAGAAGTCGGGAGGTTTCACATGCTCGCACCTTAGATTTGGCGATAATAAAATTCGTTCTACATATTTGGTAAATACCCCAAACTTTGTGGCATGCCACGTGCCCGCATATCTAAACCTTTATGAAGTGACGGCTGGTTTGAAAAAAGGTGGAACATTCTTGCTCAACTCAGTATGGGCAAAAGAAGATGTGGGTAAACATTTGCCCGACCATGTGAAAAAATATATAGCCACTAATGATATTAAAATGTATATCATTAATGCTACCAAGATAGCCACTGAAATTGGTTTAGGCAACAGAACTAACACTATTTTGCAATCTGCATTTTTCAAAATTTCTAACGTTATTCCTTACGACCAAGCGGTAGAGCAAATGAAGGCTTTTATTGTTAAGTCTTATGGACGCAAAGGTGAAGAGATTGTGAAAATGAACTATGCCGCTGTTGAGCGAGGTGGAGATATAGAGGAGGTGGAGATACCTGCTGAGTGGGCTAACATTGTGATTGGAGCACCTGAGAAAGATGACGCTCCTGAGTTTATTCAAAAAATTGTTCGCCCTATTAATGCTCAGCGCGGTTATGACCTTCCTGTGTCTGCCTTTGTGGGTCGTGAAGATGGAACATGGGAACATGGCACTGCTGCATACGAAAAACGAGGTGTAGCGGCTTTGGTTCCAGAGTGGATACCCGAAAATTGTATTCAATGTAATCAATGTGCGTATGTGTGCCCTCATGCCACTATTCGTCCGTTTGTTTTGGATGAAGAGGAGCAAGCTGGACTTGGTGAGGGTGTTGATTTACTAAAAACCACTGGCAAGCAATTTGCTGAAACTGCATACCGTATTCAAGTTGATGTATTAGATTGTCTCGGATGTGGCGTATGTGTGGATGTGTGTCCAGGTCGTAAGGGTGAGAATGCTCTTAAAATGGTGCCAATCGAAACACAATATGAGAATCAGGATAATTGGGACTACATGGTAAAGAACGTATCGAGCAAGGCGCACCTTGTTGATACCAAATTGAATATTAAGAACTCTCAGTTTGCAACTCCACTCTTCGAGTTCTCGGGTGCATGTGCTGGATGTGGCGAAACTCCGTATATAAAATTGATTACACAATTGTATGGTGATCGCATGATGATTGCTAACGCCACTGGTTGTTCGTCAATTTATGGAGCATCTGCTCCTGCAACTCCTTATACTAAGAATGAAGAAGGCAAAGGACCCGCTTGGGCAAATTCATTGTTTGAAGACAATGCAGAGTTTGGCTTTGGCTTTGTCATTGCACATCAAAGCATGCGTAAAAGGATAGAAAACATTATGCTGCAAGCCCGCAAATCGGATGATTTTACTGCAGAGCAGAAAGAAATCTTCGCTCAGTGGATTTTAAATAAGGAGAAAGGCGAAGCAGTCAAAGAAATATCTGCTCAAGTGGTGGAAAC
>CAZNRT010000177.1:0-3495 GCA_964575445.1 uncultured Proteiniphilum sp.
ATTTAAACAAATTATTAATATGAATTCCGTTGCATTTAGAACTTGAATTCAGCAAATATTAATAAGAATGCAGTTGCATTTGCAATTTGTATTCTGCATAGTTAAAATCATTACTTACCCCAAATATTATATTATATGGTAAAACAAAACTATCTTCTACCAATATTGGTGACATTGTTTTTGAGCATGATGTCGTGCAGCAAAAGCGACAAACAAGCGGTTACAAACCCGTTTGACGTTGACGTTGAAAGTGATTCTAATGTTCGAAATAAAATAGTTGTAATCAGCGATTTGCATTTAGGAAACGACCTGTCATACTCCGAAAATGTGAAGCACCTAAAAAGGCTGCAAGAGTTTCTCAACAGTGTCAGGTCATCAGCAACTGTGAAAGAATTGGTCATAGGAGGCGATATGTTTGACGAATGGTATATCCCGTCACGAGTGAATACATACGGTGGCGGCTCACAAGCCGATTTTGTGAAGAAGTCCGTTGAGGCAAATCAGGACATCTTCAATGTGCTCAATGGAATTATTAAAGATGGCAAAGTAAAGCTCACGTATATTCCTGGCAATCATGATATGGGATTCACAGCTGAAAATATCAATATTGCCATGCCAGGCGTAAATCAGGCTCGTGATGTGGGCGACAAGTTTGGAGTGGGCACTTATCACCCCGATGGTTATCCACAAATAGCCATTGAACATGGTCATAGGTACGATTTTTTCTGTGCTATTACTTCTGGTTCCAACGAAAGTGAAGCTCCTGGTGCCACTTTGCCTCCTGGTTACTTTTTTGCTCGCATTGCAGCCAACTCTTTTACTGACCCAACAACACCCGAGGCAGCTACCAAAGTGCCTGTTACAAAGCTAAACGATCCCACTGATGCTGAGCAGAAAAGCAAATATATTTATTATACGTTATGGAAAAAAGTGATAGAAGATGTAATTTACGTGAAAGATAATTTCAACGATCCGATTATTACTACGAATGTTGGACATTTCACAAAAGCCTATGCTATAAATGATATTTTGCCTCAAAACCGTGCGACAGACGGTAAAATCACTATGAATTTATACAATGACCTTTTTACTCAGGCAAATTGGGACGCACGTGAAAAATACAACAATGTACCCGTTATGACAGAGATTAACAAAGCAATAGCAGGTAGTTTGGATACTGAATTTATCGATGAGCAGGCCGACTTGCAATATTTCCAGAACCCCTCCTCTAATGTGCGTATCGTTGTTTTTGGTCACACGCATGCACCCATTATTAAATCGTACGTCAATCTAAATGGCAAACCTTGTATATATGCCAATTCAGGTACTTGGGAAGATCAGAAAACCCGTGACAAAAATGCTGTGATAGAACAAGATACCTTAAAAATGAACTTTATAATGATTTCGCCCATGAAGCCTGATAAGAAAAAACTACAGGTCGCATTGTGTCAATACCGATATGGAAAATTTTTGTTGCAAGACAACAAGGAGATAGAACTATAAAATTCTCCGTTCCTATGCGGTGCTTTTCGCCCTACTGCAAATCAAAAATTTGTATTGGGGCGTTGAGCTATATATACTGGCATATAAAAAGGTTAAATGATTAATGACAAAAAAACACTTGAAGAGTTTAGAATGTCTTCAAGTGTTTACTATAAAATTAGGATGAGAATGTGGTCTCTCTAAAACAAGCCTTCGACCGACAGATATCTCTCGCCAGTGTCGTAATTAAATGTTAGTATTCGTTTACCATTATTCGATAGTTCAGCAATCTTTTGTGTAACTGCTGCAATAGATGCCCCTGTGGATATGCCACCCAATATACTCTCATGCTTTGCTAACAAGCCAGCATATTTATAAGCATCCTCATTAGATATTTTTATTACGCTATCAATCACGTTTAGGTCTAATGTGCCAGGTATAAATCCGGCTCCCAAGCCCTGAATGGCATGCGGTCCGGGCTCGCCTCCCGAAATCACGGGCGAACGCTCGGGCTCAACGGCTATAACTTGAATGTTTGGAAATTTCTTTTTAAGCTCACGCCCCACTCCTGTGATGTGCCCACCAGTGCCTACACCTGTAATGAGATAGTCAAAGCCTTCGGGAAAGTCGGCAAGAACCTCAGCAGCTGTAGCTTTGGCATGAATCTCAATATTGGCTTGATTTTGAAACTGCATTGGTATCCACGAATTTTCAATCTGTGCATTGAGCTCTTCTGCTTTTTCAATAGCTCCCTTCATACCTTTTTCACGAGACGTAAGAACTAATTCTGCACCAAATAGAGTTATTAACTTACGTCGTTCTACCGACATCTGTTCGGGCATAACGATTATTACTCTATACCCTTTGTATGCGCCCACATATGCTAATCCCACTCCTGTATTGCCCGATGTGGGCTCGATAATTGTGGCTCCTGGCTTAAGAACACCTCTATTTTCGGCATCTTCAATCATTGCCAAAGCAATTCTATCTTTGATACTCCCTGCAGGATTTTGCTTTTCAAGCTTTATCCATACCTCATTGTCAGGAAACAGCTTGCCCAAGCGCACATGGGGTGTATTTCCAATCGATTCTAAAATGTTTGAATACTTCATCGTGTTGTTATATTTAAAATGTTACAATTTATGATTCGGCATTTGTTCAGATTACAAAATCATTAGGTTGAACAAAGCTCTTTACTGTTTTAATCTTCACATCAACAGAGTTATAAACCAACGAAAAAGGAATCACACTATGAGTAAGCCACGCACCACCACCAATGGTAGAGTTGTGTCCAATCACTGTATCACCTCCCAAGATTGTTGCATTGGCATATATCACCACATCATCTTCAATAGTGGGATGGCGTTTGCTATTACTCAATTTTTTTTCAACATAGAGTGCTCCCAAAGTAACGCCCTGATAAATCTTTACATTGTTTCCGATCTCAGTGGTTTCACCTATCACAATGCCAGTACCGTGGTCCATAAATAAATCATTACCAATCTTTGCAGCTGGATGAATATCGATTCCCACCTTTGAGTGTGCATATTCGGTAAACAAACGTGGTATCAGGGGAATCTCAAGACTATGCAACTCATGAGCAACACGATAAACACAAAGTGCAAAAAAACCAGGATAAGTAATAATGACCTCTTCAATTGATTTTGCTGCAGGATCATTTCTCAAATAGCAGGCTGCATCTTCATATAATCGAGCTTGTATCTTACTTAGGGAAGCAAAAAACTTATAAACCACATCATTTGCAAACTTCTTGTCTTTTAGATAGGCTACGCTTTTTGTCAAGGAAACCGCACACTCTTTTAATTTGTATCTACATTCATGCACACCAATCTTTTCATCAAATGGGAACATCTGTAAGACAAGAGTATCCACAACTTTTTCCAGCTTCTTCTTATTTATGGGAATATGTACGGACAGTGGCTGAAACTCATCAATAAGTTCAAAGGACTTGTTAAGCATAACTATGTATTTGTGTTAGATAATGAATAAAAT
>CAZNRT010000178.1:0-3485 GCA_964575445.1 uncultured Proteiniphilum sp.
CCCCGTTAGGGGTGGAATGATTATGGTATTATTCAGATTATAGAATATGTTGCCCTTTATTCGTCATTTCCGACCCCCTTGCTATAATCCTATCATCCTTATGGGATTATGTGGTGTTGGGGATATCCTATTTCTATAATCCTATCATCCCTAAGGGATTTATTGAATGCGATGCAACAACCCCGTTAGGGGTGAAAGGATTATAGCATAGTTGATATGGGCACACACAAGTGTGCCCTCTACCTATTGAATAATTGTTTCTAATACATTGTCCTCTAATAGCCTTTCTTGAGGTTTTATCTTTCTTTCAGGTGTGCGCTCTCTCTCTACTTCTTCAACTTTCTGTGGGATATGTTTTATATTTAATGATTCGATATCATTTTCTTTGTTGCAGCTTGATAATGCAAGTAGAATAATAATCCCCAGTAGAAATATTATACTCAATAATACTCTTTTCATGTTTTTTCTTTTTTGAAGCGTGAATGAATATGGATACTAAAACATCTTACTTTATTGTCGTGCAAATCTGCTGATTGTTCTATTTGTCAACTTGGTTGACGCACATAGTTGATACATTTCATTGATCACAAAATTACTTTTGATGCGTCCGCAAAATAATACAATATTGAAAAAAGTGTTAGGATAGGATTGTCAAATTATAGTATAGAACCGTTATTAACATATACCCATATTTGTATAATATTTGCCTTTGGATATGCTAAGGTTCTGAACGATTGTGTTTTTTGATTACAATTATTGGTTTGGAAGTTTCTTGAATTGTGTAGGTGTAACTCTTGTGTGCTGCTTGAATGTTCGTGAAAAATGTGCTGTATCATAAAATCCACATTCGCTTGCTATTTGCGAGATAGATTTGTTTTCGCTGATAAGTTTCTTTTTTGCAAGCTCAATCCTCAGTTTCACAATATAGTTGGCGGGAGTATATCCAGAAGTTGCTGTCATCTTTCGGTTTAGTTGAGATATGCTCATATATAGTTTTTCAGCAATAGTTTTAGATGAAAAATGTTGATTGTTTATTTCGCTATAGATGATATCAGCCACTTTTTGAATAAAATCAATATCAAAGTCTCTTGCCGAAGATTTGCTATCCTTTATGACATATCCTGCGAATTTCTCTTTGAGTAAACGTCTATTTATAATAAGTCTTTCTATTTGAATTAGCAACTCGGTTGGATCAAATGGCTTACACAAATATACATCTGCTCCATCTTTTAAGCCTTTCATCTGATCTTCAGCAGAACTCTTAGCAGTAAGCAAGATTATAGGTATGTGGCTTAGCTGTTGTGATGATCTTATCTCACTACACAGATTGAACCCATCTTTGTGTGGCATCATGATGTCAGAAATTACAATATCGGGTATTGCCTCTAAGGCAAGCTTCATTCCAGTGTAGCCGTTATAGGCACAAATCACTTTATATGTTTTAGCTAAGAGTGCATTCAGATATATTATTACATCATCATTATCGTCAATTATCAAAACTGTTGATAGATGGTTGTTTTGCTGTTGACTCTTTTTGGGGTTTACATCTGTAGCATTTTTGTTGTTAATGTCATTATTTGACGACTCATACAAACTGGGTGACACTATTTTATGTTCAGATATTGTTTCCAAAGTCTCAATTTCGCATTGCATTTGCTGCCTCAGAGGCAACACGACGGTAAATACTGTGACTACACCTGGAGTGCTCTTTGCAAATATTTTTCCATTCATTGCCTCCACAAGTTGCTGAGTATATCTCAATCCTATACCATTGCCATTGATTTTGTCAGAATTGCTACCCTGATAAAAATAATCAAATATGTGTTCAATGTCATTATTTGGTATTCCTCTTCCGTTATCTTCCACTGTTATAGTTAGTTCTTTCTTGGAGCTTGATATAGTCACTATGATTTTGCTATTGTCGATACTAAATTTTATAGCATTTGATAATAGATTGTGAAGTATGTCATCAATGTAATTTGGCACAAAGTCCATATCAATTGTAGAGGATGTAAATTTATAATTCAAGGCTATATTTTTGCTCTCTGCATATGGTTTGAATGAGTCAATCACCATTTGTATATAAAACACAATGTTGCCTCTTCTCCATTTGGGCTTTTCCATGCCACTATTTAGCTTCGCTAATTTTAAAAGCTGATTTACAAGTCTCAGTAGATATTTGCCTTGTCGGTCTATAGCTTTGAGGTAATAGTTGGTCTCATTTCGACTCATATCTCCCTGATGCTGTAGCTGTTTGCTCAATCCCAATATTACAGTCAGTGGCGTTCTGAACTCGTGCGTTATGTTTGTATAAAAGATGGTACGCATGGCACTAATTTTTTTCAAAATCTTGTTGCTCTTTGTTCTCTGTCTATAAGCATAAAAGAGCACAATGAGTAAAAGCAGGAGTAGCGTGATTATTATTATTGATGAGTATATGATATTGATGTCGCTGAAATAGCTTGAGTGGTTTGATAAGGCACTAAGCAAGCATACAGAAATGCCATGGGTTTTGGCTCTTACTTTCAGCTCGTACTTGCGTTTGGGTTGGGGAGTTCTGTTGATTATTAAATTGCGTACACCGACGCAACAAATCCACCAGATAAACCTAATATGCACACATGCAGAGCAAAACAGTTGATTCTCTTTTAGTATGCGCACTGTGATAGATAAATGTTATGAGTTTGTAACAATCAGATGATTCTTATGTTCATTAGTATCACACCTTATTATATATCATTGTTAGTGAGCTGTTTTAGTGTGACCTTTAGTGCTTTTGAATAACGCTTATGTGGGATAGGTAGTTAGGATTGTGTGTGATAGAGTTCTTATCTCAGATTAATAATTGTGCTTCATAGTAGAGATATACCAACAAAAAAGCCCCGAAATTTCTTTCAGGGCTTTTATATAAATATGTATTGCGAAACAGTTATTCAGCAACTACTTCAAAAGGAATTTCTACAAAAACTTCTTTGTGAAGTTTAACAGTAGCAACATAGTTTCCTACCTCTTTCACTGATTCTTTTATTTCGATCACTCTTCTTTCTACTTCAAAGCCTTTTTCTTTTAAAGCGTCAGCAATTTGGATGTTTGTTACAGAGCCAAAGATAGTGCCCGAAGAGCTTGTTTTTGCACCAATAGATAGAGATACGCCTTCAAGTTTTGCTGCAAATGCCTCAGCGTCTGCTTTGATTTGTGCAATCTTGTGTGCACGTTGTCTTTGATTTTCTGCAAGAACTTTCTTAGCTGATTCAGTCGCAATGATTCCTTTTCCTTGTGGGATTAGATAGTTGCGAGCATATCCTTTCTTTACATTAACGATATCATCTTTGTAGCCTAAGTTAGCTACATCTTCTCTCAAAATTACTTCCATTTCTTTTCCTCCTTTATTTATTTCATTAAATCGGTTACGTATGGAAGCAGTGCAATGTGACGAGCTCTTTTAACTGCTTGCGCAATACGACGTTGAAACTTAAGTGATGTAC
>CAZNRT010000179.1:0-3482 GCA_964575445.1 uncultured Proteiniphilum sp.
AGTGCCACGATAGAAAGTATTTGGAATAATACTTTTTTTACTTTTCAGACAGATATGAAGAGATGCCCTCTTGAGTGGCTTTAAGACCTTTGTCGCCCTTATTCCAATTGGCAGGACACACCTCGCCGTTTTCTTCTGTAAACTGCAAGCAGTCGATAACTCTTAGTGCCTCTTCTACGCTGCGTCCCAATGGCATATCATTTACCACTTGATGACGAACGATACCCTTTTTATCTATCAAGAATAAACCTCTATATGCTTGTGGAGTTCCATTAAACACGAGAGTTCCCTCTTCGTTGTAATCATAATCTCCAGCCAACACATCGTAATCCATTGAGATGGTCATTGCCTGATCTGCAACTATTGGATATTTCACACCTTGAATACCGCCATCATTCTGTGGAGTATTCAACCATTTCCAGTGAGAAAATGCTGAGTCAGTAGAACATGCTACAACTACAGTATCTTTATCTTCAAATTCCTTAATCTTATCTTGGAATGCGATCAACTCAGTTGGACACACAAATGTGAAGTCTGCTGGATAAAAGAAAAATACAACATATTTTTTACCCAAATATTGTTCAAGAGAAAAGTTCTCAGCGATTTCATTTCCATTAATAACTACTGGTGCATTAAATGCTGGAGCTTTCTTACCTACTAATACTGACATAATCTTATTTGAATTTTATATTGATTTATAAATTGAGATTGCAAATATACAGCTCAAAACACAAACAATAGAATTTATCGACTTCAATATAATATCAATTATTTCTATATTAAGAATGAAGATTTGTACATAAAAGCCCTAATAACGGTTTTTTAACACGACAATATCATCACAATCAATAAATATAATTACTTTTGCATGCAATAAAATTTTAAAACATATCAGCTATGTCATTTATTGCAAACAGAATCACAATGGAAGGGTTGACATTCGACGACCTCTTATTAGTTCCTGGATATTCCGAAGTTCTCCCTCGCGACGTTGACTTATCCACCAATTTCACAAGAAACATAAAGCTTAATATTCCGATGGTATCGGCAGCAATGGACACTGTCACCGAAACCATTATGGCTATTGCTATAGCCAGAGAAGGTGGCATTGGCGTTATTCACAAGAATATGACCATTGAGGAGCAAGCCAAACAGGTGCAAATTGTAAAACGTTCGGAGAACGGAATGATTGTTAACCCAATCAGCATTCAACCACACAAAACAGTTGCCAATGCTTTAGCAATGATGGCTGAATACAAAATTGGTGGTATCCCAGTGGTTTTGGAGGACAACACATTAGTAGGTATAGTAACTAATCGTGATTTGCGTTTTGAGAAAAACATGAATAAGGCGATTGAAAAAGTTATGACTAAGGAGAATCTAATCACAACCAATCAAGAAGCTACAAGCCTTGACGCTGCCTCCGAAATATTGCAAGCCCACAAGATTGAGAAACTACCCGTAGTGGATGCCAACTACAAGCTTGTAGGACTTATTACATACAAAGATATTACAAAAGCTAAAGACAAACCTTTTGCTGCTAAAGATGAGCAAGGGCGACTAAGAGTAGCAGCAGCTATTGGTGTCACGGGCGACTCTATTGATAGAGCAGCAGCATTGGTAGAGGCGGGTGTTGATGCAATCGTTATCGATACAGCTCACGGTCACTCCAAAGGTGTGGCTAATATGTTGAGAACCATCAAAAGCAAATTCCCACAAATAGATATAGTAGTTGGCAATATTGCCACTGGTGAGGCAGCCAAGTTTTTGGTTGATGCAGGTGCTGACGCAGTAAAGGTTGGAATTGGACCAGGCTCAATATGCACTACCCGAGTTATAGCAGGAGTGGGTGTTCCACAAATATCAGCAATATATGATGTATATCAAGCTCTAAAAGGCACAGGCGTTCCAATCATTGCCGATGGTGGACTTCGCTATTCGGGAGATATAGTAAAAGCTTTGGCTGCTGGTGGTGCATCAGTTATGATGGGCTCTCTATTAGCGGGCACTGAGGAGTCGCCAGGCGAAACTGTTATTTTCAATGGTCGCAAATTCAAAACATATAGAGGCATGGGCTCTCTTTCGGCAATGCAACAGGGTTCTAAAGATAGATACTTTCAGGACGTTGAAGACGATATAAAGAAATTGGTGCCCGAAGGAATTGAGGCACGAGTGCCATTCAAAGGATCATTGCAGGAAGTAGTATATCAGATGGTTGGCGGTTTGCGTGCAGGAATGGGCTATTGCGGTGCTCCACAAATAGAGAAACTTCACGAAGCAAAGTTCACCCGCATCACCTCCGCTGGATATGTAGAAAATCATCCACACGGTGTGATGATTACTCGTGAAGCTCCTAACTATAGCAGAGATAAGGAATAGAAAGTAGAAATACTTTGCAAAAAAAAGGGCTATGCATCGCGCACCGCCCTTTTTTTTTGTATGACTTATTTTTAATAACTAAATAGAAAAAAAATTTCTATATAGCCTGTTCACTACTTTCCGACGATGCTCCGTTGGCGTCAATATCAGCAGGCTTGTCTTTAAAGTCATTAGATGAATCTATGTCAGAATGCGTACGTTCGGCAACTGGCATTGGCAAGGCAGAGCCAGCACCGGCAGGCTGAGCATTGCGCTTGATTTTGCGTAGTGTCTCGATACGTTGCAGAACTACTTTGGCACGTTCTAACTCCAATCTCAACGACTCATCAAGCCTTGACATATCCACAATATTCCACTTGCTCAAAGACTCGATTGTTTGCATCAACATAGTGAGCCCATCCATAGCCTCATTTCTGATTTTGGAAGTCACAATCTTGGGCACTCTCTCGCCTCCCCACACAATAGTTCTCTGCGCACGAACGGCACGATAAGAATTATTGATAGAGTTGAGTGAATCAAAAGAACTATCGAGCCCCATTGTGGTGATAGCTTTTCCAAAATCCTCGTTGTCATCTCTTTGCTTAAATAGCTCTTCGATAGCTCGAGAGATAGCATTCTGAGAAGCTATCGGAAGCACATGCGAATTGAGTTTAAACCATCTGTAAACTAATTCGGCGGCTTCCTTTATTTTAGGGTCAACCTCTCTCATATATCCCTTTAACAAGCTTATGATACCCCTTGTCATATTTATTCTCTGACTATTCAAATGATCAATGCTTTTAGTAAGCACGTGTCCCCTCTCCTTTGCAACAATCAGATCCAACAAGGGCAAATGCTCTTTCACCTTTGCGAGAGCTTTTACAAAATGCTCATTATCAATATCACCCGAAGTGTTAGAGATTGCCATAACTATATCAAAATATGTAGTTATAAAATCACGATTTGGCAATCTATGTAAAAACGAAATAAAATAATCTTTTTTCATTATAAAATGTTTTTAATTATTCAGCCATTCATTGTTTCAATATTTAAGATGAATGGTTATGTATATTATTCTCCTAAAATCATAACTGCACGCAATCAAATTCAATAATCTATGTACA
>CAZNRT010000180.1:0-3472 GCA_964575445.1 uncultured Proteiniphilum sp.
TAGATGGAATGACTTTATGGTATATTTGCAAAAAAAATATTTATATGTCATTAAAATTTGGTAGAACATGGTGGGGCGAACATTAGTTACGCTCGTTAGAAAATGTGGATTACGACAACAGACTTCCCAGAGGTGCATCTTATGCAAGAAACGGATATGTGAAAAACATTAAAGTAAAGGGGAATCAGATTTCAGCAAAGGTTGCTGGAAGTCGTCCACGCCCGTACAATGTAAATATTATTGTTCCACCTTTTTTTGAAAATCAGATTGAGTTGTTGATTGATGAGGTAGTTAAACGTCCTGCTCTTATTTCAAAATTATTGAATCGCGAACTTGACCCCGAAATACTTACAATTGCCGAAGAAAAGGGTCTGAAAGTATTTCCCCGACAATGGACTGATTTCAAAATGCAATGCTCTTGCCCCGACTGGGCTGTGCCGTGCAAACACCTTGCATCGGTGATTTATATGATAAGCCGCGAAATAGACAATAACCCTTTCATGGTATTCGAAATACACAATGTGGATCTATTAGAAGAGTTAAAAAAAAGAGGAATTGTTATAGCTGATAAGAAAGTAAGTGAGATTGCCACATTGTCATCAATATTGAAAGTATCGAAAAAGAAAACACCCCAATATGATGAGGAGCGAGCATATGAGAGAGTCAACTTTGCTCAGCTCAATGATTTGTCTGAATCTTTAGTAATGCTATTGCCCGATTCGCCTCCATTTTATGCTTCGGGTAATTTTCGTGACAAATTTAATGCACAATTTATGCGCAATGCCCGCGATGCAAAGCGAGTTATAAACAAAAAACTATCTATAGAAGCCTTATATCCTTATACTGAAGGTGCACCTAAGATCAATCATCATAGCACTTTCTCATTTGCCATCGACAATAATAATATCATTGAGGTTAATGGAGATAACCACTCATACAAATCATCAACAGAGCTTATCCCTGCTCTTTTTGACCTTAATATTGACAGACTGCCCGACTATCAGCCATCAGTGGCTGCCTTGCATAAAATAATGTTGGCTTCGCTTCATCTCATTGCTAATGGCAACATAGTGCCTCAGATTGTTCAGTTAGAGAATCGGAGCTTCATCATCAGGTGGTTGCCTGCACAAGTTGACTCTCAGGTCAGACGACTGATTGAGCGTCTTGTTGAAGTTATCCCTCCCAATCTGCTTCTCTTCATGAAGAAAACAGGCAAGACTGAAAAGCTAATGCCATTAGAGAATCAGGTGGAAGAGCTAATAACGCTCTTTGCAACCGAATTGATATCTCGACTATCAAAACCTACAAAAGATGATTTGTACGAAGATATGTTTTTCAAAAATAAAGCATACGATTTCTCAAATGTGGGAGAGAAGGCACTGAGTGGTGGTATCAAAGTGTGGTTAGATCGCTTTTATATGACTGCTGGCGAATTTCGCCCTGTCATTACCGTTGCAGAACTATCTGAAGGCTATTTTGATGTGCAGATAAGCATAGAGAACACCTCCAAGCCCAATGAAATGCCTATAGCGTTATCTAAAATACTACAACAAAAACAATACGAAACCAATCGCTACAAGATTCTGCAATCACTATCATTGCTATCCTCCTTTATCAAAGGCTTGGACAATTATATAAACACCGAAACACGAGAGCCTATCAGATTCGACATGGATGGATTCTCCCCTTTCCTGATAGATATCATCCCCGCTATCAAATTGTTAGATGTGAAAGTATTGTTGCCTAAATCACTCCAACATATTTTGAAACCAAAGCCTACAGTAAAGCTAAAGGCTAAGTCGTCCGACAAAGGGTATGTCAAATTAAATGATCTTCTATCATTTGATTGGCAAGTAGCACTTGGCGACACGTTAATCACCCCCGAAGAGTTCAAAAAGCTGCTGAAGAATGCCGGAGGACTATTCCGTTTCAAAGAACAATACATACATGTGAGTAAAGATGAGCTTGCAAAACTCTATAAAACCCTAAACAGCAGCAAAGAGCTAAGTTCTTTTGAATTACTGCAAACGGCGTTAGCAGAGGAATATCAGGGTGCCTCAATAAGCGTCACGAATGAAGTTAGAGATATGATTAAGGATCTAACTTCCAATGAAGACATTGCACTCCCCGACGGACTCAATGCCAATTTGCGCCCTTACCAACAACGTGGCTTTTCGTGGATGTATCGCAATAGTCGTATAGGTTTTGGAAGCATAATTGCCGATGACATGGGATTGGGAAAAACCCTTCAAGTTATCGCTATTATTCTTAAATTGAAAGAGGAGGACGCAATCAACAAGAAGCATAAGGCTCTCGTAGTTGTGCCAACAGGCTTACTCACAAACTGGAAAGCAGAAATAGAAAAGTTTGCTCCATCCGTCACTTCTCATATCTTTCATGGTAGCAGTCGTGACATTAAGCTTTTTGAGGAGGATGTGATGCTGACCACTTATGGGGTTTTGCGAAGCGAGCACACATTGCTGAAGAAACAAAAGTGGCAAGTGATGGTGATTGACGAAGCACAAAACATCAAGAATCAGGACACAGCACAAGCTAAAGCAATAAAGAGTATCCCCGCAAATATTCGAATAGCAATGAGTGGCACGCCTTTGGAGAATAGGTTGACAGAGTTTTGGTCGATAATGGATTTCACAAACAAAGGATATTTGGGAAATGTAAAATCATTTAAATCAGATTTTGCCGACCCCATTCAGGTTTTTAATGACGAAGCTGCGGTCAATCGTTTTCGAAAGATTACCTCTCCATTTATGATGCGTCGCATGAAGTCAGACAAATCAATTATCTCGGATCTGCCCGACAAATTGGAGCAAAACCAATATGCACTGCTCACCAAACAGCAAGTGGCACTATACGAAAAGACAATGAATGCAGCTATGGAAGAGATAGAGGGAGTTAGCGAGGCAGATGGACAATCACTTTTCAAACGCCAAGGCTTAGTTTTGCAGATGATTTTGGCTCTAAAACAGATTTGCAATCACCCAACTAATTTCCTTAAAAATGGCAACTTCGATTCAATGCTTTCAGGCAAAATGGAGTTATTATTCGAATTATTAGACAGCATTGTTGAGTCTGGCGAAAAGGTTCTTATATTTACCCAGTTCCGCGAAATGGGAGATTTGCTTCAACGATTCATTGCCGAAAGATTTGGAGAAGATCCTATGTTTTATCACGGTGGTTGCTCTGTAAAGGAAAGACAACAAATGGTTGAGCGATTTCAGAACAATAGAGCCGATAAAATATTCCTACTGTCGCTTAAAGCTGCTGGTACGGGGCTCAATCTAACTGCCGCATCGCATGTCATTCACTACGACTTATGGTGGAATCCCGCTGTTGAAAATCAAGCCACTGACCGTGCCTATCGTATTGGTCAGAAGAAAAATGTGATGGTTCACCGCTTTATCACAAAAGACACCTTCGAGGAGAAGATAAACGACATGATTCAGCAAAAAAA
>CAZNRT010000181.1:0-3383 GCA_964575445.1 uncultured Proteiniphilum sp.
CTAATTTACAAAACCTCTGTTTTTAAGCAAGTATATTGGATTGGGTTCAGCACCCCTATATTTTTTGTATAGCGTCATTGCATCTACTGAGTTGCCTTTTGAAAGTATATTTTCGCGGAATGAATCAGCACTTTCTTTATCAAACAATCCCTTTTCAACAAAAGGCTGGAATGCATCAGAATCTAATACCTCTGCCCACATGTATGCGTAGTATCCTGCAGAATATCCTCCACTAAATATGTGTGAGAAGTATGTGCTTTTATATCTTGGAATAATCTGGCTTATAAGACCAATTTTTTCCATTGATTTCGTTTCAAAGCTGCGAACGTCTATATCTTTCTTTTCATTTTGTGTGTGATAGTCCATGTCTAACATTGCTGCTGCCACAAATTCGGTAGTGATGAAGCCCATATTAAATTTAGATGCAGCATCTATTTTCTTTATTAGCTCATCAGGGATGATTTCACCTGTTTCATAATGTTTAGCATAAAGTTTCAACATCTCAGGGTGAAACGCCCAGTGCTCCATAATTTGTGAAGGTAGTTCTACAAAGTCTCGAGACACGCTTGTTCCTGCCAATCCAACATAATTCACATCAGAAAGCATTCCATGTAGTGCGTGACCAAATTCGTGGAATAATGTTTCAACCTCGTCAAGGGTAAGAAGAGCTGGCTTGTCGCCCGTTGGACGGGAGAAGTTTCCTACATTATATATAATGGGGTTAACTCTTTGTCCATTTTTGTATTGTTGACTTCTAAAGCTGCTCATCCAAGCTCCTGCATTTTTCCCCGTGCGTGGGAAATAGTCTGTATAGAATACTGCTAAATGAGTTCCATCTTTATCTAATACTTCATATCCTTCAACTTCAGGATGATATACTGGAATGTTTTCAAGCTTCTTGAATGTTAAGCCATATAGTCTGTTTGCTGCTTCAAACACGCCGTCACGAACATTCTCCATTTTAAAATATGGCTTAGTCTCTTCTTCGCTAAGGGCATATTTCATTTCACGCACTTTCTCAGTGTAGAACCACCAATCCCATGACTCAAGCTTGAAGTTACCACCTTCTGCATCAATTAGAGCTTGCAATTCGGCGGCTTCTTTTTTAGCCTGAGGTAAAGCGTAGTTCCAAACTTTGTTTAATAACTCATATACATTGTCAGCATTTTTTGCCATAGTTTCTTCTAATACAAAGTCTGCATGGTTTTTATATCCAAGCATTTGTGCTTTTTCGATACGAAGATTTACAATTTCATTTATAACATTTTTGTTATCGTTGCTATTATCATTGTCACCACGCATATACATTGCCTTGTATAGCTTTTCGCGCAAGTCGCGATTTTCAGAATATTGCAAGAATGGTAACCAACTTGGCTTTTGAAGTGTAAAAGCCCACTTTCCTTCCATGTTATTACTCTTTGCGGTTTCAGCAGCAGCTGCAATAACACCTTCTGGTAATCCTGCTAAATCTTCTTTGTTTTCAATTATCATTTTGTAGCTATTGGTTTCCTCAAGTAGGTTATTCCCAAAATCAAGTGTTAGTGCCGATAGCTTTTTATTAATTTCACGAAGCTTAGTTTTTGCAGTTTCATCAAGCTCTATTCCAGAACGCACAAATTTTTTGTAATATACATCTAAAAGTCTCTCTTGTTCAGGAGTTAGGTTTAGGTTATCCATATTGTTATGAACAGCCTTAATTCTCTCAAACAATTTCTCGTTTAGATTGATGTTGTCACTATGCTCCGACAAAATTGGCGAAAGCTTTACTGCCAATGCTTGAATTTCGTCATTTGTTTCGGCACTCTTCAGACCACCAAATACACGTGAAACTCTTCCTAAAATTTCTCCACTATTATCTAATGCCACAATAGTGTTCTCGAAAGTAGGTTCGTCAGGATTGTTTACGATGTCGTCAATCTCTTTTGCTTGTTCCTCAATTCCTCTCATGTAGGCAGGCTCGAAGTCACTAAAAGAAATCTTGTCAAAAGGGGGTATCCCAAATTGTGTGTCAAACTCGGCGTAGAAAATACTGCCTGGTTCGCCATTTACATCCCCTGATTTTGAGTTGTTGCACCCAAATAAAATCATAGTTGCTAATGTAATTAAAAATAATTTTTTCATTAAAGTACTTTTTTAATATTGATTGTTGTTTTTTTTATGTGTTACGCATTCCCTAAGGCTTTTTATCACATTGATGCTTTTGCATGAACAATAGTGAATTGAACTTTTAGTAAGTTGTACCTTAATTGTTTATGCAAAGTTATTACTTTTTACTTAATAACTAAAGGATTAAAGCCAAAAAGTTGTTTTATATCACTCTCACATTCCTTGTCGATGCCAATAATATGGTTTGAAAGTCAGTCACGCAGGAACCCCTTTATCCATCACTTTTTGATTATAGGGCTTGAATAAAAGAGAATCATCCTTTGAAATACAGCAGTCGTGCACACATTGATCGTCTTCACTGAGTTTTATCAGACATCGACAATTCAAACGGTGTTCAAACACTGTTCGAACGGTATTTGAATAGAAAGCAAGTGTAAGTGTCTGTTTGATTAAGGAGCCTAAAATCAATATTCTACCCCATTGTAATTTTACAAAGGCACTCCAAACTCCAAACACGTCCTTGTAAAATTACAAGCACTCAGAATGGATCCAAAACATCACTTTGTAAAATTACGAGCACTCAGAATTTGCGAATTATTGGAATTTCAACATTACGAACTGTCAAAATCAACCTATTTGGGGTGCTTGTAAAATTACAAGCACTCAGAATGGAGCAATAATGATACGTTGTAATATTACAAGCATACTTCCGAAACTCCAAACACATCCTTGTAAAATTACAAGCACTCAGAATTAATCCTGGAAGCCTGATTTTAACATTAAAACCATGCAAAATATAAAATTATGCATAGCTCGTAAAGTTACAAGCACTCTGAATTTCCCAAGAAGAGGAGCAAATACTCTGAAAGTAGTCAAAAACTGCCCATTCTGACCCATTGTAATTTTACAAAACGATGAAAATTCTCAAAAGAGTGTTCTTGTAAAATTACAAGCACTCTGAATTAGTTAAAACTGTAAGAAATGAATAGTTTTGATACTATTTCTGTAGGAATACACTGATTCTGGGATATCTTTTTTGCTATTTCATATCAACAACGTGCCCAAACTACGCATTTATGTATTCATAAGTGATAGGGATTAGGATTTGTTGCGATTTCGATTAGCTGCCTAAACAATAGCAATTTATCATTAGACTCCATCGCTTTTATCATTTTTTTTGACCCTTAAATACGCCTATCTAAATGGTGGGAAACTTATGTAATTCCTCAATTCCGCAATCAATTTATTTCGTAGTTTGAAATTTATTTCAGTTCTTT
>CAZNRT010000182.1:0-3276 GCA_964575445.1 uncultured Proteiniphilum sp.
CACAATAGATAGCAATCATTTCTCATCAAAAGTAACTAACATTACACATATCAACAAGATATTCATGTTAATAAAATCATTTCCACCATGTTATAGTTTTACATATACACGTATGTTGAATTTGGGTTAATGAGTGTTCAAACGGTATTAAATAGCAAAAGAGCTACTCCGATATTGGAATAGCTCTTTTTGAATATATTGTTGTATAATTTGTATATTTTAATTGAATATATACCTTATACTTAATTGCATATAATAAGTGGATGAATAGCTAATATTAGGATTAAATGTCTTAGTCAATACTTCGTTTCCATTCTTCATGAAATTGAATGTTGGCTTCACGCTACCTTCTCCAGATAACACCTGATTCATGTTAGCAACTTTCAAAAAGTTATTCTTATTATAATAGTTTCTTATACCCCACTTATCATTCAATAAGTTACCTACGTTCATTATATCAAGTCCAACTTGCAAAACATTACGTTTTCCATTAACATCAAGATAGAAATCCTGAAGAATCTTGAAATCGAAAGTATTAACCCAAGGATATAATACGCCACCACGTTGTGCATATTTTCCTTTATTTTTACTCAAATATTTGTCTTGTTCAACATAGCTCCAGAAGTCTTTTCGTTGTTGCTCAGCAGAATATACATCAGACCCTGTCTTGTAATCAACGAATTGAATTTCGCTATCATCCTTTGGTATATAAATAATTGATGAACCACCTCTGTCGTTAAGTATTCCACCATTAGAGTTCTCATGAACATAAGTAAATCTGCCTTGCGAAGCTCCTTGATAGAACAATGAAATGGTTGTGGCGAAATGCTTAGCATATTCTTTCTTATACGATAAAGAAGCAATTATTCTATTTGGCACAATATATCCTGAATATCCCATGGTATAATCATTCGAACCATAAATAGTAGGGTCATTATACCAAGATGAACCTAATTGATCTCCTATACCATCACGAGAACTTTTACCACCTGAATAAGTGTATGCAGCCATTGCTGAAAGACCGAAATTAAACTCTTTTTCCAATTTAGCCGTCAAAGAGTAATAATAGTTGCTACCACCATTTTTCAATAAATATACGTTTTTCAAGGATTGATAATATTGTCTTTTTGAAATTGTTCTGTCGTCTGGATAATCTTTAATCTTAAATCCATCAGGTTTCAATCCCGCATTTTCAACCACTACAGAATTAATATCCTTGCTATAAACTCCCTCAATCGTTGCTAAAATATTGTTTGGCAATTTTGCATCAAGTGCTATACTGCTTTTCCAATTCTGAGGCAATCTCAAATCTTCATCCATTTTTGAAACAGCAGATGGAGCAGCAGGCTCAGAAGGATTAAATCCACTTGGATAAATTTGAGCAATAATTTCATCTAATGTTGGCTTGAAGGTTGGAACCATTCCCAGCGACTCCTTAGTAACTGTTGTCTGAAGCACACCAGCATCTCCTGCTTGAGCAACAATCCAAACAAAAGGGATGGTACCAGTAAATATGCCACTACCACCTCGCAACACCATAGAGCGATCACCCAGAATATCATAATTGAAACCAAGACGAGGTGAGAACATTAACTTTGCTGAAGGCAATGAAGATGTATCAAATTTTCTACCACCAAAATCCAAATCATATACTTTTTTATTAAACGTATTGATTTTTGGATAGAAAGGTAAATCTAAACGTAGACCACCTGATAATTTGAAGTTTTCAGTAACATCAAATTCATCCTGAATATAACCTGTCAACTGATTAAACTTAAATGAAGGAAACTCTTGAGTTAGGTTAGAATTATTAGGATGCGTAAGAGCAAAAGTATTTGGAGCAACTCCATTCACAAAATCATCCCATGAATTAAACGCATAATAACCTGTTCCAAAACGCTGGAAACCATTCTTGGTATTATCATGTTCAAACTGAATTCCAGCTGTAAACCTATGAGCACCTACGCTCCATTTTACGTCATCGGTAATAGTGTAAGACTGAACCTTACGCAAGTTCCCGTAAGAGAAGAGCTCTGTGCCGAAGCTCACATATGGTAAACCGTCTTTAAGAATATCTACAAAAGGGAAGGCTTTTCCACCAGTAGAACGAGGCTCATCTTGGTCGATATAGGTTACCCTTAGTGTATTATTTACATTACCAAAAATAGAGTTTAACTCAGCAGCAATAGAAGAGAAATTCTGCTCTTGGAAATATCCTGAATTTTGATACCACATTGCATGAATCTTTGTTCTATTATTTGCCGAAGCATACGGAGCAGGAGCGATTCCACTAATTGAGGTACTTGGATATGATGGAGATTTTCTTTTTGTTATATTATATCTCACATTTAATTTATGATTTGAATTGATGTTCCAATCGAGACGACCAAGAAACTTCAGACCTGGATTTTCATCAGAATATCCAGCATATGGTCCAGTCTCATATCCGTAAGTATCTTTCAAGTATTTGCTCATTTTATCCATATCTTCAACAGTTGGGCGAGCGACATTATTACTACCATCAGTATATGGGTTAGATGCGGATGATGCAACTCTGGAAGGACCTGGAACCATCGTTTTTTCAGTTTCGAAGTTCACGAAATAAAACAATTTATTTTTAATAATTGGTCCACCCATCCTTATACCATACGAACTATAGCTGCTTTCTGATTTGTCGAATTTTGTTCCACTTACACTATTCCCCTTAAAGTTTTCATTATTAAGATATGTGTAAACAGAGGCTCTAAACTGATTGTCACCCGAACGAGTAACAGCATTTACTGATGCTCCAAGGAATCCACTTTGACGCACATCATATGGAGTAATACTTACCGATACTTGTTCAATAGCATCAAGTGAAATTGGAGATCCGTTAGCTGGCATACTTTGTCCAATACCAAACTTATTATTAAATGATGCACCATCAATTGTAATATTGTTTTGTCTGTAAGTTCCACCACCTATTGCTGCACCATTAGCTTGAGGGGTCAGACGCGTCAAATCAGTTAAGTCTCTATTAACTGTTGGCATTGACACGATTGTACGCGAAGTAACATTAGTAATCGCTCCTGCCTGGTCACTACTCATATTTGAAAATCTTGAAGCAACAACTTCAATTGCATCAAGTGCGATTGTACTTTCCTCTAAAGGAACATTTAATACAGCATTTTCTCCAAGTGAAAGATTTACATCTGTATATTTCACAGAATTGTATCCAATATATGAGATTTGAACAGTATATGGACCACCAATTCTCATATTAGAAAGACTGTAGCG
>CAZNRT010000183.1:0-3193 GCA_964575445.1 uncultured Proteiniphilum sp.
AGCTACCAATAAATAAAAAAGGATATCTCATTTGATATCCTTGTCTATAGTTGCGGAGGCAGGACTTGAACCTACGACCTTTGGGTTATGAGCCCAACGAGCTACCAACTGCTCCACTCCGCGATATGTTTCTTATTTTGTGAGTGCAAAGATAGAGTAAGTTTTCTTACTATCCAAATAAACTATGGATTATTTTTCAAATATCTTTTAATACACCAGTTTTGTGTTTTCTTTGAATGATTTATTCAAACAAAACCATAATATATTAGTGCATGTTTTACTATTATCGTTTTAAGTTGTAATTTTGAAATAAAAATTTAAAAAATGTCTGATAGTCTTGTAATTATTCCCACGTACAATGAGAAAGAAAATATCGAGAATATAATTCGAACGGTTTTCGCACTCGAAAAAAAGTTTCATATCCTTGTTGTGGATGATGGATCACCAGATGGCACAGCCAAAATTGTTCATCGATTAATTGAAACAGAATTTGCTGACCGATTGTTTATAGAGGAGAGATCTGGAAAACTTGGTTTAGGTACAGCTTATATTCACGGGTTTAAATGGGCTCTAAAACGTGCATATGAATATGTGATTGAAATGGATGCCGACTTCTCGCACGACCCCAACGATTTGCCCCGATTATACTCTGCTTGTCACGATGAAGGCTACGATGTGTCAATTGGATCGCGATATGTTACAGGTGTTAATGTTGTGAACTGGCCAATGGGTAGAGTATTGATGTCTTATTTTGCTTCAAAATATGTACAAGTAATTACTGGGGCAAAGATAAAGGATACTACAGCAGGATTTGTATGCTACAGGCGCAAGGTGCTTGAGACTATAAATCTTGACGAAGTTAAATTCAAAGGCTATGCTTTCCAGATAGAGATGAAGTATTCATCACTTGTGCTCGGATTTAAGATAAAAGAGGTATCTGTTGTATTTGTAAACCGTCAATTAGGAACATCAAAAATGAATACTTCAATTTTTGGTGAAGCATTCTTTGGTGTGATAGATTTGAGATTGAGAAAAATGAGAGGAAAAATTAAACCTATGCAGCGATGATTCTAATTCATAGAGCAACTATCATCAATGAGGGTAGGTCTTTCATAGGCTCCCTCTTAATTGAAAGAGATATAATCTCGACAATATATACCGACAATGTGCCTGAGGATATAATTAAGCGTTGCCAAATTATTGATGCTCAAGGTATGTATCTTATACCTGGTGCGATAGATGATCAAGTGCATTTTCGAGAGCCTGGACTAACTCACAAAGGGGACATCTTTTCCGAAAGCCGAGCAGCAGTTGCAGGTGGTGTCACTACATATATGGAGATGCCCAACACCAATCCTCAGACCACTACATACGATGAGTTGCAGAAAAAGTTTGATATTGCTTCTGAGAAATCATTAGCCAATTATTCATTTTACTTTGGTGCTACTAATGAAAATGTGAAAGAGTTGGTGAGGGTGGATAAGAAGCACGTATGTGGTGTTAAGGTATTTATGGGATCATCAACTGGCAATATGCTTGTTGACGATGCTAAGACTTTGCAACAAATATTTGCCGAAGTAGATACTCTAATTGCTACTCATTGCGAGAAAGAGGAGATAATACGTGACAATATTGATAAATACAAAAAGCAATTTGGAGATGATATCCCCATTAAGTATCATCCTATGATTCGTAGCGAAGAGGCTTGTTACCAATCATCAGCGATGGCTGTGGAGCTGGCTGATAAATATGGATCAAAGCTTCATGTCTTGCATCTATCAACAGGGCGAGAGCTTTCATTGTTTGCCGACTCGCCTTTGAAAGACAAAAAGATTACCGCTGAGGTATGTGTTCACCATTTATGGTTTACTAATGAAGACTACGAACGCTATGGGTCACTTATAAAGTGGAATCCTGCCGTAAAGACCAGAGCCGATCGTGATGCTTTGCGTCAAGGATTGATTAATGGGCGATTGGATGTAGTGGCAACAGATCATGCTCCCCATCTCTCATCCGAAAAAGAGGGTGGTTGTTTGAAGGCAGCTTCAGGTGGTCCACTTGTTCAACACTCATTGCAAGCAATGCTTGAGATGTCTGCTCAGGGAACTTTTGCAAAGGAGCTTGTAGTGGAAAAGATGTGTCATGCACCAGCAGAATTGTTCCAGATTGCGGGTAGAGGATATATTAGAGAAGGATATTTTGCTGATTTGGTTCTTGTTAATCCAAACAAATCATATCAAGTTTCTAAAGATAATATTTTATATAAATGTGGTTGGTCGCCTTTTGATGGACAACAATTTTCACACACTATTGAAAAGACATTTGTAAATGGCAATCTTGTTTTTGACATGGGTGAAATAATTGAATCAGGAGTGGGTATGCCACTAACTTTTGACAGATAATTCAATAAGGATAATTCAATAATGAAAGAAAATATGCAAACAGAAGATTTAAGCCTGTTAGGCAAACATACAGTATATAAGCAGGATTATGCTCCCGAAGTATTGGAGGCATTTACTAACACAAGTCAAGACAATGATTATTGGGTAACGTTTGATGCACCAGAGTTTACGAGCTTGTGCCCCGTTACCAATCAACCCGATTTTGCAAGGATAAGGATTGATTACATACCTGATGTGAAGATGGTGGAAAGCAAATCGCTCAAGCTTTATCTTTTTAGCTTTCGCAATCATGGTGCTTTTCATGAAGACTGCGTGAATGTTATAATGAAAGACTTGATAAAACTTATGGATCCCAAATATATAGAAGTCACAGGCATCTTTACTCCACGTGGAGGCATTAGCATCTACTCTTATGCCAACTATGGTCGTCCCAGCACCAAGTTTGAGAAGCTTGCCGAAGATAGATTATTCAATCACAGGTTCCCTTTGTAATAGAAATGCTATATAACAAAAAAGGCTGTCCAAAATGGGCAGCCTTTTTTGTTATGATGTCGGGTATGTTAATAATCTTGCACGTTACACTGTTAACTCTATAATTTCTATTTTATACGCCTGCTATTTAGAAGTTGTAGAGAAATATGTATAACTTTGTAGTAATGAATACGAGTACAGCTGATAGAGTGTTATATTTGTAACTACTTTAGTACTATAAATTTAGGGGTAAGGACTTTGTTGATTCTGTTTGCTCCCACTTTCATGTATAATTTAGATGAATAGACTCCTTTTAATAA
>CAZNRT010000184.1:0-3162 GCA_964575445.1 uncultured Proteiniphilum sp.
GTCCAAAAAATCCCTATCACTATGAGTGTAATTATTTTTTCAGTTGAAAATATCTATGCTCCATCTTTATTACTCTATGTTTGTTGGTAAAATAGTTGACTTCGACTTCGCTCAGTCAACGGACGGCGACGGTTGCGATGGTTGAGCGTAGCCGAAACCTCAGTCAACGGGTTGCGATGGTTGAGCTAAGCCGAAACCAGAGCCGAAACCAGAGCCGAAACCTCAGACACAAAAGCGCACACACAAATAATGAAGCCAGATACTATTTGGCAAAAAAAGTTTTATAACTTTGCACTTATCCTCACAGAAAATACTTGAATAAATGAGAACGCTGCTAACAACTATATATTTATCATTGCTATTTTGCGCTACTTTATTTTCTCAAAACGATATGAAATTTCACACCCTTACCCCAAAGGGTGGCTTGAGCTATGATGGCATTCAAACTATCAAACAAGATGGAAGAGGTTTTATTTGGATGCTTTTAGAGAATAATATTTTTAGATTTGATGGCTATACTTACAAGTCTTACAAAGGTTCGTTTAATAATAAAGATGGTAGAGAAATTGGCATATTCAATAATATCATAACCGACAGTAATGGCAATCTGTATGTTTCAACTCAAGGTGAGTTGTACAGATTAGACTATCTGCATGATATATTTGTAAAAGAAGAAGACATACCCAATGGTCTTATATATATAGATAATGATAGCAGAAAATGGGTGGTAACAACTGACAGCATTTCCTACTTCAATGATATTAATGAATTGACAAAGCTCGAATTTAGTGGCAGAAAACTCCCGTTGAACACCAGAACAGTGGTAGAGAACAGTCACAATCAAGACATATACTTCTTTTCTTCATTCGGACAGATATATAAGCTAAATAAGGAAAAGTCTATGATTGATGATTATTTAAATATCAGCAACCTATTTGATAAAGGGAGCCTGATTGGTTCACAAATCAGAAACAATGTGCTATGGATGTTTACATCAAAGTTTTCCATCATAAAAATTGATTTAAATACCAACCGAGTAATACTCAAATATCAAAAAGAGGATGCCAATAATATAAAGATTCGCTGCTCATATGTATCTAACGATAATAAGGCATGGATTGGGACAATGAGTGGTCTATATATTATTGACCCCGAAACCAATCAAACGGAACATCACCAAAACAACCAAGCCGCAAAGTTTACAATACCACACAATTCAATCTGGAGTATATCAGAAGACAACCAAAAGAATGTATGGATTGGAACTTATGCTGGGTCAGCCGCATACACTAACCATTACGACAAGAATATTTTTAAAACCTATGGATTATCAACAAATGGATTAAATAAATCTCCTGTGAGTGGATTTGCTGTTGATAACAACAGTATATACATATCCACAGAAGGGGGTGGAATAAATATTCTCAACAAAAGCAATAACACATTTTCATATCTTACTCAATCTAACGGAGAAAACAGTTTATCAGGAGACTATACCAAACCATCAGTTATCGACCCATCAGGCAATGTATGGATCCCCACATATAAAGAGGGATTAAACAAATATAATCCACAAACAAAGCAGTTTAAAAACTTTAGAAGTCAGCCTAACGATAATTTATCTCTATTATCTAACGATATTAGAAAGGTAGTCTTAGAGCCAGACTCGGGCATATGGATTGTGTATCAGCAACACTCACAACGTATTTCATACCTCTCATTTTCAGATAATAAAATAAGCCATTACTCACCCGAAAGCGACAACACCACATTTAGCTCAAGTGACTATATTTTTGACATCTACCGAGGCAATGATGGTAAGCTGTGGATGGTGTCGTCTAATCAACTATTTTCGCTTAATGTCACCTCAAAAGAGTTTGAGCAATGCACTATACCGACTGTAAAAAACCTAAATGCAACTTCATTATGTATGGATAATGATGGCATAATATGGATTGGGACTATTGGCAACGAACTAATAAAATATGATCCCATAACCAAAGAGTTTGAATCATTTCCCAACATACTACATAGTGAGATAGCAGAGATGTACTCTATCAACTGGAGCGACAATTATATATAGATCGGGGCAAACGATGGTTTATATATGTTTAATAAGGAGACAAAAGAATGCTCTGTATATAAGGAGTCAGACGGAACTCAAGATGATGTGTATTATCGTTTGGCTACATATAAGGATAAGGACGGACAGTTATTTTTTGGAGACACTGGTGGTTTTACAATTATCAACACACACAAAATAAATGTCAACCCTATACGTCCTACCACCTTTATATCTGATTATTATTTAGATTATATTTCTATTAATGCTAACGAGAAGTTTCAGATGGAGTTTGATCCAAATAAGAATCTCACGACTATGAGACTCAATCACAGTCAACAAAATTTTGGATTCAAGATATCAAGCGATAATTTTTTAAACCCAGGCAAAAATCAATTTAAATACAGACTGAATAATTACGACAATCAGTGGATATATACCGATGCCTCCAATAGGATTATTCATTACTCCAAAATACCATCTGGAAAGTATTACTTCGAGTTTCAATCTGCCAACAATGATGGAGTGTGGGGTGATATATCGTCAATTGAAATAATAAAAAAGCGAGCACCATGGTTTAGTGTTCTGGCATGGATTGTTTATTCAATACTATTTTTATCAATACTATACTACTTTATTTCATCATATAACAATAAAAGAAAATTAGAAAAGAAGCTCTACTTAGATCAAATAGAAAAAGAGAAGAAAGAGGAGATCCACAAAAATCAATTTTTGTTTTTCACAAATATCTCTCACGATCTCAAGACACCGCTTGCCCTGATTATGGCAACCATAAACAGGATGCGCGAGGAAGGAATGAAAGAGTATTACTATAAGATACTGAACAACAACTCCGAACGTCTTATGAATCTGATGAATGATATATTAGACTTTAGAAACCTGCAGAGAAACAAAGTAAGGCTTGGAGTGACGATAGGAAATATAAATGAGTTTGTTTCAAAAATTGCAACAGATTTTAATGATTTGGCTACTGAGAAAGCAATTGACTTTAAAGTAGAAATCGACAATCACTTTAAAGAAATACCCTTCGACAGCAAAATAATGGAAAAGATAGCATTGAATCTGTTTCACAATGCTTT
>CAZNRT010000185.1:0-3065 GCA_964575445.1 uncultured Proteiniphilum sp.
CAAAGTCAGAATTAGATAACAGATAAAAAGAATGAAAATGAAAAAAATAAATATATTATTTATCCTTCTCCTGATTTTTGCAAGTTCTTGTCAGGAAGATAAGATTGAGACTTTTGATTTAAAAGAGAGTAAAGTTTATTTTCAAGTGCAATCGTTTGCTGGATCTAATGGTTCAGAGGGATACTCCACAACTACCTCTTATTCTTTTGTTGGGAGAGAGCAATCTTTTAAGCAAATTGTATTTAGAGGACAAGTAAAGCTGATGGGTGAAGTAAAGAATTATGATAGACCGATTAGAGTAATTGTAGATAAAGAAAAAACTACAATGAAGCCTGATGGCTACGAGATAAATACAGATACTCTGAGGATAAAAGCTGGTGGAAACTCGGTGAATGTAAATGTTCGATTTTTTAGAACTCAGGATTTAAGAACCTCGTCAGATACCTTGGTTCTTAAGTTAGAAGATAATGAACATTTTGCGGTGCTCAAAGATTACAAATCTAATAATGATTGGTCAAATACGACTGCGAAGAAAATGGATGGAACTCGATACACTTTTGTGTTAGATGAAATTTATACAAGACCGAGTAGTTGGGGCGGTGCTCCATTAAATGTAAACAATTATTTTGGAAATTGGAATGTTACAAAATTTATTTTTGTGAATGATTTCTTTGGCTTTAGTCTTGATGATTGGGTTTGGACTAATGGTGCAACTTCAAAATTGAGTGAAGGACGAATGGCATTTTATGGTAAACAATTGCAAAAAGAGCTTCAGCGAAGAGCTGATATTGGTGAGCCAGTAAAAGATGAAGATGGAACAAATATGCAATTACCTGCTCCATATACTGTGGATTATTCTAAGAACTAAAAAAACAATGTAAAAATGAAAAATAAACGAACATCTTTCACGCTTAATATACTTTTATTGTTCACATTGCTAATATCTTGCTCTGAGGATAAAGGCAATTATATATATGATGATAAAGAACTTGTAACGATTGAAATACCTACTCAGCTTACTGCTTTAGCTTTTGCTGAAAGCATAGATGTAAAGCCTATTATCACCTCTAATCTAAGAGGCAGTATCGATAAAGGCTCACAGGGATTTGAGTTTATGTGTGAAACTAAAAATTCAGATGGTAAGTGGGTGCCAATGGGAGTCCTAAATGAAAAAGATGTGCATATTGCAGCGGGTTTAAATGCCGCTACATATACTTGCCGTTATTCTGTTACTAATACAGATACGGGAGTAAGACATTCAAAATTGTTTTATGTGCGATTCTTGACCACTACTACTGAGGGATGGATGGTGCTATGTGATGTAGGTACTGACAATAGAGTAAGATTAGATATGCTATCACAGTTGTCTTTTGATAGAATTATTCCAGCTCATGATGTCTTGAAGGTAGATGAAACTATGCCAGAGTTATATAACAGCGCTTCACTTAGTTTTTATGCAAATAGAAGGGCTATTCGTAACAAAATTGTGTTGATGTCTGAAACAGGGGCATATATACTACCATCAGAAGGGGACAACGGATATGGTCAGTTATTGACTTTAAGTGAGGCATATGAGCTAAAGAAAACATTATTTCTAGCTCCTACGAATGATCACATAGTGAAATTTACAAGTGTCGCTTGTCTCGATCATACCAATCATGAAAGTATTCTGGCTGTATCTCGTGAAGGTAATGTATATACTTGGAATATTCAATCCACAGGAGGTGCATTCGAGTTTCCAATTAACACTTCTTCAAGAGGTAAAGCCCCAGAATATAAGGTGGAGCCTCATGTAGGTACAACACTATATAGATACGTTTCTGGGATGCAAGCTTATGGTGTGGCTCTTATGTATGACAAGGATAATAAGCGTTTCATTGGTTGGGACGGGGATGGTGATAAGAGTGGAGGTTCTGGTAAAAAACAGACTTGTTATCCGCTAACTGGTACTAAAGAAGATAATAAGCTATTTAGCTTTTCTACTGGATTGAACTTGGTGACGATGCTTAATACTTTGACAACAACTCATTCTATCCTACAAGATGGAGATAAGCGTGTGATCTATTCAATAAATGTTATGAATAAAGATTTCAAGCAAGAAGGATACTATAAAGATATAGCAGCACCCAATTTCCATGTGGCTACTTCATATGCTGCAAGTTCTCAATTTCCAGTAATTTATTATGCTTATAAGAATAAAGTGTATGCTTACAATTATGCAACAAATGAGTATAAGGAAAGTGTTGTATTAAAAGAGGGTGATAATGTTACGATGCTTAAATTCAATAGATATGACGAACCACAAGGAGTAAGCTTATTAGTGCAAAATATGAATGAGGCTAACGCTGCTGAGTTTAGAGCTCGTGAGAATGAGTTGATAGTGGGTTCATTTGATTCATCGGTTTCAGATATTAATGGTGGAACGCTTCGATTTTATCAAACCACATCTCCAGGGCTTAATCTAACTTTAAAACCTAATTGGGAGTTTTCTGGTTATGCTAAGATTAAGGATGTTAGATACAAAGAGGTTAGACGATAAATGAAAAGTCTTATTTTGAAATTGTACTTGCCAATATTTATATTGTCATTTTGTGTAATTACTAATGTGTTTTCTCAAGGAATCCAATTTCAGGATATTACATTAGTTCAAGCTATGGAAAAAGGCACTAAGGAGAATAAATTTATCTTTATAGATTGTTATACTTCTTGGTGCGGTCCATGCAAAGTCCTTAGTAAAAATGTATTTCCAAATGATACAGTTGGTGAGTTGTTTAACAAGAACTTTGTAAGCCTAAAAGTTGATATGGAAAGTGATAGAAGTTCAGAAATCAATACAAAATATGTAATCACTAGTTTTCCAACATTGCTTTTTGTAGAACCTGTGAATGGAGATATTGTTTACAAAGTAATAGGGGCTGAGCCTGGAACTCAATGGTTGATTTCTGCAGCTGAGAGAGCAATAGATCCAAATCAAAATATTCAGGGTCTGTTACATTCATATAATGAGAACCATTACTGTCCGATAAAAACCCATTTTGATTTTATTTCTTTGTAACGGGTTTATT
>CAZNRT010000186.1:0-3036 GCA_964575445.1 uncultured Proteiniphilum sp.
TTGATGGCAATGTGCCAAAATATCATCAGTGATGCGCTCGCCAAGTCGCTCGTCAAACACAAAGTTTTTGCCACGAAATTGAGAATCCAATCCCTCTTTTTCCACCTGTCGTGCATACTCAATGATGCCACCAAATAGTTGGCTTACGTTCTCAAAGCCCTGATGCTTGAGGTAGGCACTTGCTTTTTCGCAACGCACACCACCTGTGCAGTATAATAGCACTTTCGCATCTTTTTTGTCTTTAAGTGCCTCGGTGACATATTCCACCTCCTCTCTAAAGGTATCAACCTCGGGACAGATAGCATTATCAAAGCGTCCTATCTCGCTTTCGTAGTGATTGCGCATATCCACCACTATGGTTCCCTCCTCCATCATTGCCTTATTAAATTCTTCGGCAGATAGATGTTTGCCCACATTGGTAACATCAAAGGAGCCATCCTCCAATCCGTCGGCTACAATCTTTTTGCGCACCTTCATTTTTAGTTTCAAGAATGAAAGATTATCATCCTCCACTGCCCATTTCATTGGCATTTCGGCAAAATATAGAGTGTCGTTGAGATAGGAAATAAAATTATCAACCTCATGCTCGGGCACAGATATCTGAGCATTGATACCCTCGTGGGCGATATATACTCTGCCCATCACACCCATTGTGTACCAATCTTTGTATAACTGGTCTCGCAACTCTTGTGGATTGTCGATAATTACGTATCTGTAGAACGAAACTGTACGTCGTTCAAAATCTTCTGCCAATCGTTGATTGATTAGCTCTTCTCTGCTGTGAATGTTATGTAAATGTTTCATGCAGATATAAACGCAAAATATGGCGTAATGTTTTCTGCAATCAGAGAATTAAGATTGTTGATTTATGATTATTAATCGAGTAGGTAGGGGATTACTCCCCCGCCCTCTCACACCACCGTGCATGCTCTCACGCACGGCGGTTTCTCTTAATTGTGTAGCCGAGCGTAATTTTATGATAGGCTATACAAACCCAGCTCGTCAAGCCAGTTGTTAAATATCAACTCATTCAGACAATCTTAATAGAGCTGCTATTTCAAGAGGTTTACCACTAGATGGACGCACACAAAACGACAACCTCATGCCGACATTAATTTTCGAAAACATGGAATCTTCTTTTCTTACGAATGAATAATACCTCTTTCCATTATCACCCATAATCCATATATCAATTCCAGAATCCTTTGGTTTTCCAATTCTTTGAATATAACCTTGTATGGCATTATTATCATTTCCACTTTTCTTGCTTTTCAAATAACCGTCTGGCGTTCTATTCCATAGTCTGGTTAGATTATCAAATAGTCTTTTCTGAAGTACTTTATTAATTATATCAAGTGATGATATTTTTGCTTTATTTATCAAGTCCTCTTTTACTCTCCACCCCGAGTTGTGCCTCACACATACAGCCAATCTGAAATGTTCAACAGATATATCCTCTTTACCAATCAATAAATAAAGATCTCCTAAACGCTCAATCATATCAATCTTGAAACCAATATCTCCATACTTTTGCATTCCTATATGCATTACACCTATAGCCTTCTGATACTGTTTTATTTTTCCATACAATTCGCCAAGTTCATATAATATAAACCAATCGTCTTTCTGTCTCAAAATATATTCATATTCTTTAATTGCTTTAGAAACATCTTCTTGTCGATCCCAACATTGTGCTCTACGTCTTCTAAACCAAATATCATTAGAGTAATGAAGCTTTGATATACTCTCTATCGAATTATTGCATATTTCAATGCACTTATCATATTCCCTTACTTCCAATAATGACTTACTGTATTGAGAGTGCCATTCTTCATATATCGATGCCAACTCACTTTTCTTATCTAATCCTTTTTTTAGTATTTCCACTTGAATACTTTCGCGACTTAATCTATCAGGATTTACTTTTTCACAAAACATTTTAATTACACCCCATGTTATGGACTTTCTTCTCGTTTCAGTTTTTAAAACTCTTTGAACAATTGTGTTATATAAAGAGATTGAAAATTCAGAATCAAATTTATCAAATAGAACAAGATAATTAGAAATCTCCATCAATAATAAATTTGAATCTCTATTATTTTGATTCAAATCCTTATACCAATCATACAAAATTAGAATCCATGCCATAAAGATATTCTCTTCAATATTCGAATCTGTAGATATATTATATATTTCCATAAAACGGCGTGAGGCATCAAATGATTTAGTCATTCTCAAACATTTCAACATATTAGAAATCAAAATACTATTATTCGAAATATCATTACCTGCAAACTGAGATTTATTCTGTTTGAAAAAACTTAGTGCACCCCTATAATCCCCATTTCTAACTAACTTATATATAATATCACTAAAATCGGCAAATGAAATCATATTCTAAAAAAATAATGTGTTCTTATTTCTGGTTATTATATCCACATCAATACTCTGACCTATAACTTTCATAGACTGTAAAAAATCCGTAGATATTGGTACAATAATGATGCTATCCTCGTTTTCGTAACATGCCTGAACTTCTGCCAAATCACTCTTTATGGATTCATATATGGCAAGTGGCAAATCAGCCAAAAAAATAGATTTCTGAATTCGAGTGCATCCATTTTTAAGCAAATATTTTGATATTTGATTTCTTACTTTATTACTTTCGATGTCATACATCACAAAAAATAACATATTATTAGCTGCCCTTTTAGGTTTACGTACAATATTCAACAAAAACTCAACTCTCTCTTCAATAGACCTAAGTCCCTCAATATTTCCTGTAACTCTATTAGGAGACAGGGGTTTGGGAATACCCGCTTCGGCAAACATTTTCATTTTCTCTACAAAAGTTGGAGCATTCTTTTTTCCCATAGTTGTGAAATATTTTCTTATAATACATTCATCATCAAAAACGATTCAATCAGAGCAGCAATCATATCATTTATGACTGGAGAAGTACCAGTTCTTGGAGAAATAACAACAGTAAACCCTCTCTTACCATAAAACAGGTTTATCTCGCCCATTTTTTGACCG
>CAZNRT010000187.1:0-3023 GCA_964575445.1 uncultured Proteiniphilum sp.
GTCCAGCGGTAACTTGTCATCTTATCCACTGTCTTTCCTAATTGATTCATTTTTTGTTTTAGTTTATTATTAATTTATTTGTTTCTATTCTTCGATTGCTTGACTAAAGAGATGCTGTCGCCACACAGTTTTGTGATTTTATTCCACTCCTTGTTGTTCAATGCCTCTTTAGGAAACAGATTAGAGCCAATGCCCACTGCATCCACTCCTGCACCGAACCATTTAGTCAGGCTCTCTTCTGTGGGCTCCACGCCACCCGTTACCATAATTCTCGACCATGGCATTGGTCCTTTAATATTTTTCACAAAAGATGGACCCCCAACATCTCCACCTGGAAATATTTTTACAATCTCTACACCCAGTTCTTGAGCCAAACCCACCTCTGATGGTGTAGCACAGCCAGGAGAATAAGCTATCTGACGACGATTGCACACTTTAGCAACATCTGGATTAAGCAAAGGACCCACCACAAAGTTGGCTCCAAGCTGAATATACATTGCCGCAGTAGGTGCATCCACAATGGAGCCTATTCCCAAAATCATTTCGGGGCATGCCTCTTTGCTCCATTTTGATAATTCGGCAAACACCTCTTGAGCAAAATCACCACGATTAGTAAATTCAAATACTCTAACACCACCATCGTAGCAAGCTTTTAGCACTTGTTTGGAAGTCTCAACATCAGGATTATAAAATACAGGAACAATCCCTATATTTATTATCGCATTATAGACCTCAATTCTTGAAAAACGAGCCATATTATCTTGATTTGTTATTTTATTAGTTGTTTATTATCTGACAACCCTGCCAGACCCATCTCCCTTCATTAGATTTTCGACCTCAGCTACTGTTACCAAATTGAAGTCGCCATATACTGTATGTTTCAGACATGATGCAGCAACCGCAAAGTCGAGAGCTTTTTGATCATCATTTTCGTACGTCATCAAACCATATATCAAGCCACCCATAAAGGAGTCACCACCACCCACTCTATCAACAATATGAGTAATGTCATATCTTCTTGATTGATACAGCTTGTCTGAATACAAACATCCACCCCAAGTGTTATGATTAGCATTGATTGAACCACGAAGAGTTACAATAACTTTCTTAGCACGAGGAAATCTTTTCATCATTTGTTTGCATACAGATTCAAATTCTGTAGCATCTACTTCCCCACCTGTATGCTCCACTTCAAATCCTTCTGGTTTGATTCCAAACACCTTTTCAGCATCTTCTTCATTACCCAAGATTACATCACAGCCCTCTACCAATTTTGGCATCACCTCTGAAGCCGACTTTCCATAATTCCAAAGATTTTTTCTATAATTGAGATCTGTTGATACAGTGATACCCATTTCATTAGCAGCCTTTATTGCCTCAAGGCACATATCGGCAGCTGCCTGAGATATGGCAGGAGTAATACCAGTCCAGTGAAACCATTTGGCATCTTTCAGCACCTCTTTCCAATCGATAGATCCAGGTGCGATATCAGATATAGAAGAACCTGCGCGATCATAAACCACCTTTGAAGGGCGAGCAACTGCACCTGTTTCAAGGAAATAAATCCCTACCCTATCTCCACCTCGAATAATATTATTTGTATCCACATTGTGTTTGCGAAGCTCAGAAATACACCAATCACCAATTTCATTTTGTGGAAGTCGTGTAACAAACTCTGCATCTATACCATAGTTTGCCAACGACACTGCTACATTAGCTTCTCCTCCACCAAATGTAGCGGTGAGACTATTTGTTTGCATAAATCGCAAATAATCAGGCGTTGCCAATCGCAACATTATCTCTCCAAATGTAACTACTTTTTGCATAAATATTTTAATCTTAAAAGTTATATTCTAAATCTCAATTTCGTACTGCATCAATAGCAATGTTTAGAACATTGTTTTAATGACGTTTTAAAAATAAAATTGTACTGTATATGTTATCTCTATTTCACTTATCACGTTAACACACTGAAAGCTATAATCATGACATAAAGCACTGTCAATCATATGAAATATGACAAATATATCACTCCTACTCGTGTTAACGTACACATAAGTTTGTATTATTCTGATTTTGAATCCCAAAAATAGTAATAATATTTAGTTTTCAGGATATAGAAACAAGAAAACAGTAATAAGAAGAGTGAGGTTGTCACAATTATGGTTTAAAACATATTACAGAAAACGATAAAAAAAGTAGCAGAAAAGTATATTTTGTGATTTTACGTAACGATTATAATATCTAATCTCTATTTAGCCCCATCATATCTTTATAATGATACACTGTTTCGGAGTCAGTTGTTTGCTTCACTGCCTCAACTATTGCTTTGGCTACCTCGCATCCTTTTATAGGCTTGGCTTTGGCTGGAAATAATGGCGAAAAAAGTGGCAAAAGAGACTGTCCAATATCTTCAAGCAATCGGTTTTCGGAGCGCTTGCCCAAAAGCAATGAAGGACGGAATATATGCAGCGATGAAAGCCCTATCTCTCGTAGTGCATCTTCCATTTCTCCTTTCAGTTTAAGATAAAAATTTGATTTGCTACTGTCGGCACCATATGATGATACAACGGCAAAGTGCGTGCATCCACCCTCTTTGCCATACTTCGCAGCATTCACAGGAATGTCAAAATCAACCTTGCGGTAGGCTGCCATATCTCCATTCACCTTTTTGCGAGTGGTGCCAACGGAACAAAAAATAATATCTGCTCCACTCAGAGCATCACGATATTGATTGATATCCTCGAAGTCAATGACCTTTACGGCTACTTTATCATTATCAATATTAATAGGTCGCCTTACTACAAGGGTAATGCTCTCAAAATAATCGTCCTGACACAATATTTCTAACAATCTTGAACCTATCAAACCTGTAGCACCTAACAAAACTGCATTTTTATTCATAACAATAAAACCAATGAATTATATATTTGGCTCAAATGTAAGAAATAAAAAGATAGTATTCAATCAAAATTATTGAGACTCTTCGTTCCTCAGAGTGACAATCGATTAACTATATAAAC
>CAZNRT010000188.1:0-2971 GCA_964575445.1 uncultured Proteiniphilum sp.
CAAATGCAATTCTATTAATATCATATGTTGGTATGATTTCGCAGGAAATAGCTGTTCAACCATCTTTGAGGATAGTTCTACAATATGACACAGAGCAATTAGATGAATTGGTTGTTGTGGGTTATGGAACTCAAAGGAAAGCTAACTTGACGGGGGCAGTGTCTTCGGTGGATGTGAGGAAGACTTTGGAAGCACAACCATATTCGGATATTTCAAAAGCACTACAAGGCTCTGTACCAGGGTTATCGATTATAAACAAAAGTGGAAAATTGGGTGGGCAGCCTGATATTAGCATCAGAGGAGTTGGTACGCTTAGCAACAAGGCAAAGAGTAACCCCCTTATTATAGTTGATGGTGTGCCTATGGAGGATCTTTCTTTACTTAACACTCAGGATATCGAAAATATTTCAGTTTTGAAAGATGCTGCTTCTTCTTCTATTTATGGTACTCGTGCAGCATTTGGGGTTATACTAATCACTACTAAGTCAGCTAAAAATGTTGAAAGGGTATCTATTAATTATACTAATAACTTTAGTTGGGATACACCAAGTATTTTGCCAGATTATCCCGATGTGCCAACACAATTGAGGGCTTTGATAGAAGCCAACAAGCGAGCAGGATTAGAAAATGAGCTTTTTGGAATGTATCTCGACCAAATGTTGCCTTATGCTGAGAAGTGGAGAGATGAGCATAATGGAAAAAAATCAGGTTATCGTGAAATGGTCTTAGGCAATGGCACTGATGTGCTTGGAGACTTTATGTTAAACTCTAACGGAGTTGGGATGTATTATGCAGACTGGGATGTGGTGAATATTATGTTTCGAAAATGGAAACCCGCACAATCGCATAACTTGTCAGTTCAGGGAACCAGTGGAAAGACATCCTATTATTTGTCATTGGGATATAATCATGATGAAGGCGTGATGACATATTTTCCAGAAAAAATGGATAAATGGACAACAATGCTAAATATTACTTCGGATGTTAAGGATTGGCTACAAATTGGTGCCCGCTTTAATTACAGTAATAAAGATTTCGTAGGTCCACAGGCTCTTAGAACGACATATCAATATATGTGGAGATGGGGTAGTTTTTTTGGTCCATATGGAACATACAAGGATAAAGATTTTAGAAATGATATAGCTTATCGAAAGCAAGCTGGTGACTGGACAGATAATAACAGTTTTGTAAGAATGAGTGGTTTCGCAAAAGCCACTTTAGCACAAGGGCTGACTTTGAATGCTGACTATACCCAAAATGTAAATAACTACACGCAAAGATATGCAAATATACCATTGAGAGGATGGAATTCGTGGGGAGGAGCAATAACAGATATAGTAAATTTTAGTAGTAGCTCTTCATTGTTTCAAAGATCGAGCCGTGACAATTCTTTTGCTCTCAACATGTATGGGAATTACGAGTTTAAACTGAATGATAGCCATAACTTCAATGTTATGCTTGGAGGTAATGCTGAAAGTGGTGAGCTGTCAAGGCATGATTCTGGTAGAGCCGACTTGTTAGATATGAACTTACCTGAGTTTAATTTGGCTACTGGTGCTCAAACTGTCGCAGGAGAACATACTCAGTGGGCAACGGCTGGATATTTTGGACGAATAAATTATGATTATCAAGGCATATGGTTGTTAGAGCTAAATGGTCGTTATGATGGATCGTCTCGTTTTCCAAGTAATAGCAGATGGGCCTTTTTCAAATCTGCATCTGGAGGATATAGAATGAGTGAACAAACTTTCTTTGAACCTCTAAAAACAGTAATTAGTAATGCTAAGCTTAGAGCTTCATATGGAGAGATAGGCAACCAGGCGGTAGGCGACAATATGTATTTAGCAACTATGGCTTCCAGAAAAGCAACAGATAATTATTGGCTTGCTGAGGATGGAACAAAAGTTGTGGCATACGATCTTCCAAAACTTGTTTCATCTACTCTGAAATGGGAAAGGATTCAGACGCTTGATGTTGGGGTCGATCTTGGACTTCTAAATAATAATCTAAATTTTACTTTTGACTGGTATCAGCGTAATACCAAGGATATGTTAGCACCTGGCAAAACAATGCCAGAGGTGTTAGGAGTGGCTGCTCCTTATATTAATGCTGGTGAATTAAGAACACGTGGTTGGGAACTATCTGTCGATTGGAGACATCGTATCAATGATGTGGTGATTTATGCTAATGCCAATATTGGAGATTTTGTAACAGACATAATGACTTGGGACAATGATACTAAGCTCCTAAATAGCGATTATAGTGGCAAAAGATATGGAGATATCTGGGGTTTTGAGACAGATCGATATTTCACCAAAGATGATTTTAATGCAGATGGCACTTATAAAGCTGGTATTGCTTCACAGGCAGGATTGAATCAAGGTACATTTGTATTCGGTCCTGGAGATATAAAGTTTAAAGACTTAGATAAAAGTGGAGTGATTGATGGTGGGAAAGGTACAGCTGATGATCACGGAGACTTAAAAGTTATTGGAAACTTCACACCACGTTATCAATATAGCTTCCGATTGGGTGCTGAATGGAAAGGTATCGATTTAGATATGTTTTTTCAAGGAATAGGAAAGCGTTCAGTTTGGACACAAAGTGCTTTTGTAATGCCATTGATGCGCGGTGCGGATGCTATTTATGCAAATCAAACTGATTATTGGACAGAGAAAAATCCAAATCCAAATGCTGAATTTCCTCGATTGTTTCCAGGAAATGCAGGAAGAGGTACGATTTCTGTTTTAGAATTGGGCAACCATAATTTCTATCCACAAACAAAGTATCTTGTGAATATGGCATATCTAAGATTTAAGAATATAACATTGGGTTATACTTTACCTAAAGAAATTGCTTCTAAAGTATATATTCAAAGAGCACGCTTTTATTTTAGTGCAAACAATATAATGGAGTTAATCAACAAGAGTAAAGCTCCCGTTGACCCAGAAATCAACGATGTTGAAACTGG
>CAZNRT010000189.1:0-2937 GCA_964575445.1 uncultured Proteiniphilum sp.
GTGGTGGCGTATGATGCAAATGGCAATGCAGTGGAAGAAAAAGAGATTCGCACCGCTGGCAAACCTCATCGCTTAGTATTGGAAGCTGACCGCAACATGATTAGTGCAGATGGTAAAGACCTTGCTTTTATCACTGTATCGGTGGTTGACAAGGATGGTAATTTGTGTCCCGACATTGAATCGCTTGTTAAGTTCAGCGTGAAAGGAGCTGGCAAGTATAAAGCAGCTGCCAATGGAAATGCAGCAAGCCTTGACCTTTTCCACCTACCTCAGATGCATCTGTTTAGCGGTAAGCTTGTTGCCATTGTTGAAGCTGGCGAACTGCCTGGCAATATCACTCTACAAGCTTCGATGAAGGGAGTTAGAAGTGGCACAATCGATATTAAAACTCAATAGCATACTTCACTTCAATAAATCATAATGAGAAAGCTGCTTCTAATGATTAGAGTAGCTTTCTTTGTTTAGTAACGATACAGTAAACATCATTTGTTATGAGACATATAATATCTCTTATACTTTTATTTGCTATACACATAAATCTTTTTGCTCAAACTGCCTATGAGTTTGACAAGCTACAACGAGAAAAACTTGGACGAGGCGTTGTGGCTATTAGAGAATCGTCGAATATAGTTTGTGTTTCCTGGAGATATCTGTCATCAGACCCTATGGATACCGAGTTTAACATCTATAGAAATGGTGAGAAAATAAACGATAAGCCTATTGCTGAAAGCACATGCTATTATGACAAATATAATGCTTCTGAAAAAGCTGAATATATAATAGAACCGATATCTACCACACGAGGAAGTATAGAACCAAAGGGATTGTATATTCTTGAACCAAATTCGCCAATTGGATATCTAAATATCCCGTTGGACAGACCCAAAGGAGGTATATCACCCGACGGGAGTGAATATTCGTATAGCCCAAATGATGCAAGTATTGGGGATGTGAATGCAGATGGAGAATATGAAATAATATTAAAATGGGAACCGTCTAATGCTCATGATAATGGTCATGATGGATACACAGGCAATGTTATTTTTGATTGTTATAAGCTAAACGGCGAAAAGCTTTGGCGAATTGATATGGGGAGAAACATAAGGGCTGGAGCTCACTATACTCAGTTTATGGTTTATGATTTTGATGGTGATGCCAAAGCTGAAATAATAATGAGAACATCGGATGGAACTGTTGATGGAAAAGGCAACGTGATTGGCAATAAAGATGCTGATTGTAGAAATGATAAAGGAAGAATACTTAGTGGCAATGAGTACCTAACGGTATTTAGTGGCGAAACTGGTGAGGAATTATATACTACAAACTACGTCCCCGAACGTGGCAATGTAGAGGATTGGGGTGATGCTAAGGCCAACAGAAGTGACAGATTCTTGGCTTGTATTGCTTATTTGGATGGGGTGAGACCAAGCGTGGTGATGTGTAGGGGTTATTATACCCGTTCTGTTCTTGTAGCTTATGATTGGGATGGCGAGAAATTGATAGAGAAATGGATATTCGATAGCAACACATTGGGCAACGAAGATTATGCAGGACAGGGTAATCACAACTTGCGTGTGGCAGACGTTGATGGTGATGGATGTGATGAAATTATATATGGTTCGTGTACGATCAATAATGATGGTACTGGACTTTATAGCACTCAATTGGGGCACGGTGATGCAATTCACCTCACACAATTTGGAGCCTCAGACAAGCGACTGCAAGTATGGGATTGTCACGAGAATAAAAAGGATGGCTCTACATTTAGAGATGCTGCTACAGGCAAAGTGATATGGCAAATAAAAAGCGAAACAGATGTAGGTAGAGCAATGGCAGCGGATATTGACCCCACTAATGAGGGTGTAGAAATGTGGAGTTCGGACTCAAAAGGCATTAGAAATATAAAGGGGAAAGCTATATCTAAAAGAGTGAGAGGGCTGTCAACAAACATGGCAGTGTGGTGGGATTGTGACTTGCTCCGTGAATTATTAGACAAGAATGTGGTAAGTAAATATAATTGGGAAAGGGAGATCTGTGAACCTCTTGCAGTATTTAACGGTTCACTTTCCAATAATGGCTCTAAAGCAACACCATGCTTACAAGGCGACATATTGGGTGATTGGAGAGAAGAGGTAATACTACGATCGGAGGATAATAACTCTTTGAGAATTTATGTATCAACAATCACCACAGAATATAGATTCCACACTTTTTTGGAAGATCCCGTGTATAGAATCAGTATAGCGACCCAGAACGTTGCATATAACCAACCCACACAACCAGGTTTCTATTTTGGTCCTGATTTGAGGGGTGAATTTAGAGGAACAATTATCAACAAGCGAGAATAGTTATCAACAAGCAAATGTGGTTATCAACAATCGAAAAAGCAGTTATGAACAAATCATAACTGCTTTTCTATTTGTAAATGTGACCCCGGAGGGACTCGAACCCTCGACCCAATGATTAAGAGTCATTTGCTCTACCAACTGAGCTACGGAGTCTTTATCTAAAAATCAGCTGCAAAGGTAAAAATAGTTTTTTAAAAATGAAGAGCATTTATTTATTTTTTTCGCTCGCAAGTAATAATAAAACTAATAAACCTGTGTAATTGACTTATGAAGGCTCATTTCTGAAGTGATGAAATTAATATAACCAAGTGCCAACAACAAAATATATAATTGCTGCAAGCAATGCACTTACAGGAATTGTAAGGATCCACGCAACAACGAGTTTCTGCGTTACACCCCATCGCACGGCAGACAATCGTTTGACAGCACCAGCACCCATGATGGAGCCAGTAATGACATGAGTAGTACTAACAGGAACTTTGAAAAACTCAACGAAAAAGAGAGTCAAAGCACTTGCAGTCTGAGAGGCAAAGCCCTCCATTGGCGTTATCTTAGTGATGCCACTCCCCATTGTTTTAATGATTTTCCA
>CAZNRT010000190.1:0-2895 GCA_964575445.1 uncultured Proteiniphilum sp.
TTGTCATACCAGCTAACAACTTTAACGAAGTTAGGGCTCAATTGGATACCAGCTTTTTCGTCAAAGATTGAAGTGCGAGCATCACCAATGAAGTCAGAAGAAACAACGTCTTCGTTAGTGTAACCTAAGATACCTTTAAGTTCGCCTTCAGAAGCTTCCTTCATTGCAGCACAAATTTCTGCATAAGTAGCAGGTTTTTCTAAACGTGCAGTCAAGTCAACAACAGATACGTTAAGAGTAGGAACACGTAGTGACATACCAGTTAGTTTGCCATTTAGTTCAGGAATTACTACACCTACAGCTTTAGCAGCACCAGTAGATGATGGAATAATGTTACCTGAAGCAGCGCGACCACCTCTCCAGTCTTTTGCTGAAGGACCGTCAACAGTTTTTTGAGTAGCAGTTACAGAGTGAACTGTAGTCATCAAACCTTCAACAATACCAAACTTGTCGTTCAATACTTTAGCGATAGGAGCAAGACAGTTAGTAGTACAAGATGCATTAGATACAAATTGTGCGCCTTTAACGTATGTGCCTTCGTTTACGCCTACAACGAACATAGGAGTGTCGTCTTTTGAAGGAGCAGACATAACTACATATTTTGCACCAGCGTCGATGTGACCTTTAGCTGAATCTTTTGAAAGGAAAAGACCAGTTGACTCAACTACGTACTCAGCCTCTACTTCACCCCACTTTAGGTCTGCAGGATTTCTTTCAGCAGTTACACGTACAGTTTTACCGTTTACTACCAAATGACCATCTTTTACTTCAACAGTGCCGTCGAATTTGCCATGGATAGAGTCATATTTCAACATATAAGCGATGTAATCTACATCTAATAAATCGTTGATACCTACAATTTGAATATCACTTCTTGTTTGAGCTGCACGGAAAACTAAACGTCCAATACGTCCGAATCCATTAATACCTACTTTAATCATAGTTTTATTGAAATTTTATTTGTTAATTGATTTCCTAAATACATCTTATTAAATGATTTGCAAAAATACAATATATTTCTTGTGATTGAAAATAATTTACATCAAAAATTGTTTATTTCTTGTATTATATAAAAAATTGGCACTTGTTCTAATGATTAATACCTTAATCACAGCCCATCAAATTGGGTATAAGCAACATGTAACATTTATTACAAACAAAAAAGTGTGCAACTTGATATCTTTCATTTATAAAAACTGTACCTTTGCATCAAATAACAGATTGTTTTATGTATAATATAAGAAATATTGCTATTATAGCACACGTAGATCACGGCAAAACTACCTTAGTAGATAAATTACTTCTTGCAGGAAACCTTTTTCGTGAAAACCAACACACCGAAGAATTAACCCTTGACAATAATGATCTCGAAAGAGAACGAGGCATAACAATATTATCGAAGAATGTTTCTATCAGATACAAAGATACTAAGATCAATATCATAGATACTCCTGGTCACGCTGACTTTGGGGGAGAAGTGGAGCGAGTTCTTAATATGGCTGATGGATGCCTTTTAGTAGTGGATGCCTTTGAGGGACCTATGCCGCAAACTCGTTTTGTGCTACAAAAAGCATTGGAGATTGGACTCAAACCCATATTAGTTATCAACAAGGTTGACAAACCCAACTGTCGCCCTGAGGAGGTGCAAGATAGTGTGTTTGATCTAATGTTTAATCTTGATGCAACTGAAAATCAATTGGATTTCCCTACGATATATGGCTCTGCCAAGCAAGGATGGATGTCAAATGATTGGAAGAAACCTTCAGATAATCTTATTCCTCTTCTCGACACTATTGTAGAACATATACCAGAACCAGAGGCACTAAAAGGTAGCCTTCAGTTACTGATCACATCTCTTGATTATTCAAACTATGTGGGCAGAATTGCCATCGGCAGAGTCCATAGAGGCGTAATCGAACCCAATAAAGACTATGCCCTTTGTAAAAGAGATGGTAGCATAAAGAAAATTAGGATTAAAGAACTTGACCTCTTTGAAGGATTAGGAAGAGTTAAAGTAGATGCAGCATCATCTGGAGATATTTGTGCAATTATTGGAATAGAAGGATTTGATATCGGTGATTCCATTACAGATTTTGAAAACCCAGAGCCATTAGATCCAATTGCAATTGATGAGCCAACGATGTCGATGCTATTTACGATTAACAACTCACCTTTTTATGGACAAGAAGGAAAGTTTGTAACATCAAGACATATACATGACAGATTAGTTCGTGAGCTCGACAAAAACTTAGCCCTTAGAGTGGAGCCCGCCGAAACTGCTGACTCATGGATTGTATATGGGCGAGGTGTACTACACTTGTCTGTGCTTATCGAAACTATGCGTCGTGAAGGGTATGAACTACAAGTGGGGCAGCCACAAGTAATTATCAAAGAGATTGATGGCGAGAAGTGCGAACCTATCGAACAACTCACAGTAAATATACCCGAGGGGTCTGCAAGCAAAATCATTGACATTGTATCTCGAAGAAAAGGTGAGATGATTAGCATGGAAAGCAAGGGCGACAGAATGCATATAGAGTTCATTATGCCGTCGAGAGGTATTATTGGGCTCAACAATATTGCTTTAACTCTTTCTGCAGGTGAGGCAATAATAGCGCATCGTTTCTTGGAGTATCAACCCTGGAAAGGCACGATTGAAAAACGTCAAAACGGTTCAATCATTGCTGGAGAATCAGGTAATGCTTACGCATACGCTTTAGATAAACTACAGGATAGAGGACGCTTCTTTATCGAACCTCAAACAGATGTATATGAAGGGCAAGTAGTTGGCGAGCATAATAAAGAGGGTGACTTAGCGGTAAATGTTACTAAGGCAAAGAAGATGACTAACGTTCGCGCATCTGGCACAGACGACAAAGCCCAATTACCACCCCC
>CAZNRT010000191.1:0-2815 GCA_964575445.1 uncultured Proteiniphilum sp.
GAATTCCAGGAATTACTTGTTTGCCCGTAATCTCGCATCGTCCTTCGTTGATAGCTAACAATAAAGTTTTTGCTAAATTACAACGAGCACCAAAGAACTGAATTTGCTTGCCTATCTCTTGATATGACACGCAACATGCAATGCCATAGTCATCACTACAACGGCTGCTTTGCATCAAGTCGTCATTTTCATATTGAATTGATGATGTGTCAATAGAAACCTTAGCGCAAAATTCTTTAAATCCTTCAGGTAATCGTTGAGACCAAAGCACCGTCATGTTGGGCTCGGGCGATGGACCTAAGTTATATAATGTTTGTAGAAAACGGAATGATGTTCTTGTTACTTTGTGACGACCATCTGCCATTGTTCCACCAATTGCCTCTGTTACCCAAGTTGGGTCGCCAGCAAAAATCTTGTCATAAGCGTTCATTCGCAAATGTCTCACCATACGTAATTTGATTACGAACTGGTCTATTAGCTCTTGAGCGTACTCCTCTGTGATAAGACCTGCTTTGATGTCGTGCTCAATATATATATCCAGGAAAGAAGAAACATTGCCAAGTGACATTGCTGCACCATCTTGCTCCTTCACGGCTGCCAAGTATCCCATATATACCCATTGAACCGCTTCTTGCGCTGTTTCGGCAGGGCGGGAAAGCTCTAAACCATATATTCGTCCTAATTCTTCAATATCTTTTAATGCTTTGATTTGCTCTGCCACCTCTTCGCGTAGTCTGATGCGCTCGTCGGTCATTGGTCCTTTCAGAGCTTTTCTGTCAGCTTCTTTTGCTGCAATTAGTTTTGTGGTTCCGTATAGAGCCAAACGACGATAATCGCCAATTATACGACCACGTGCATAATTGTCAGGCAATCCAGTTAGAACTCCTACTGAGCGAAATGTTCTTATTTCGCTTGTGTAAACATCAAAAACTCCATCATTATGGGTTTTAGCATATTTGGTGAAAATCTCTTCCACTTTTGGGTCAACTTCAATACCTTGCTCTTCACAAGCTCTCTTCACCACAGAGTATCCGCCGTAAGGTTTCATTGCACGCTTAAGAAGCATGTCGGTCTGAAGTCCTACGATTAGCTCATTTTCGCGATCAATATATCCTGCTGCATGAGAAGTAATGGTGGATACGAGTATGTTGTCAATTGCACGAACACCCTTGTTGGCACGTTCCTCTTTAATTGCATCCATACAAATAGCCCACATGTTTTTTGTGCGCTCTGTAGCGTCAGATAAGAAAGATGCATCTCCATCAAAAGGAGTGATGTTTTTTGAAACAAAATCACGAACGTTAATTTTTTCTTGCCAGTCTCCTGAAATAAAATTAGCCATAAGTCTTTTTTTATTGATATTTTAAAGTTTGATTGTTTGCTGCGATTTTTTGAATTCTATGCTGTAAAACATAATAACCTATATTTTTCAGTTGCAAAAGTAATACTTTTAATTTAATTATTTGCTATTGCAAATTCACTTTGTTATGCTTATATTCAAAGGGTTGACTTTTTCGGATATTTTTCTCTTAATTAGAGTTTTCTGATAATTGACATATTTAGATTAAATGAGCTACAGGCATATCAATATGTAAGTAATTTAAGTTTTTGCTATACAACTATCTGTTGTTGATATGCACAAGATTATAGATTGCAAGTTCTCCAATCATTGTTAAAAAAAACACTGATTGCGAGAACATATTATTTTTGTAAGTAAAGTATTATTGATTTTGATTATTTTATCGACTTGCTAATATTTACATCAACGTATATCGGGCGATGATCAGATGCAATTTTTTCTTCTATCACTTCAGTTTTCTTCACCTTATATTTTCTTCCCTTTCCTTTATATCCCAAAATATAATCAATTGTAACGTTGGGCACTATTGAAGGGAAGGTAGGCGTCTTGATATTGGTTAATATTTGCCAGTCATTATCTTCCAACCATTTGATTGGATCTTCATGTGGTTCGGCATTCAGGTCGCCGAGTAGGAAGAGGGGCTTATTGTAATGTTTTACGGTCTCGTTAATGATTTTCACTGACTCCAATCTTTCTTCGTTGGTCAGTGATAGATGGGTATTAATCACCACATATTTATCCAATTCAATAATTAGAGCAGTCCGTGCTTCATCTTTTCCAGGAATGGCAATTTTAGTTATCGTAATCGGTTTTTCTTTAGTCAATACACCATTGCCATACTTTCCGCCATCATGTAGTATAGAGTATCCAAATGTGGCATACATGCCAGTTTGCTCAGCCAGCATCTTGATGATATCGATATTGCCACTTCTATTTACCACGCTGTCCACCTCTTGCAGTGCCACCACCTCTGGCTTGATTTTCAAAATCACGTCGCCAATGCGCTCTATATCTGTTTTGCCATCCATTCCTTCACCTCGATGTATGTTGTAGCTCATCAGTCTAAAACTCTTGTCTCTGTCAGCTGATTGAGATTGTATATTACTTATTGATATGAGTATTATTGATAATAGAATAATTAGTTTTTTCATCTTCTTGAGGGTTTGCTTTTTTATTAGAATAGAATTATTTAAAGCAAATGTAATGAAAATGTTTTGAATGATAATATTTGTTGCCTTTTTCAGCAATCATTGAATGGAGTGCCAAAAAACTTTTTTACGACTCACGACACTTGCGTCGGATGATTAAAAACTTTTTGACGACTCACGACACTTGCGTCGGATGATTCAAAACTTTTTGACGACTCACGACACTTGCGTCGGATGATTCAAAACTTTTTTACGACTCACGACACTTGCGTCGGATAATTAAAAACTTTTTGACGACTCACGACAC
>CAZNRT010000192.1:0-2809 GCA_964575445.1 uncultured Proteiniphilum sp.
TAAATTATAGATATCTTGTGCAGCATTTAGTCTTTCGACATTGTTTGTTTTTTTCAAAATAGTTTTTGATAATTTGTTTTAGGATTTCATTACTTCATAGGCTTGCTTAGTTTTATTTAAAATGTTGTTATTTATTCAGTTATAGATTTTACTTGTATTTCTCTTTCATTGATAGTATAATCGAATGTATTAGTAAGATCGAGAATTGAGAATATTTGATATATATTGTCAGACATTCCAAACTCTGCGGTGAATCTTTTTTGTTTTACAGCTTCATCTAAGAATCTAATTTTCACATTGTAATGCTTCTCAAGCGTGCGAGCCATTTCTTCAAGCGGCGTATTATCAAATATTATACGTCCTTGCATCCAAGCAGTTACATTGTCATCGGGGATAATATGCTCTATTAAGAACTCTTTGTTCAACTTATTGTAAACCAACCTTTCGCTATGCCTCAATGTGACATCTGCCTTATAGTTATCATTAAAATTGATTGCCCCCTCTAATAGGCTTACTACAAGGTTGACTTCATCATTGTTGCTGCGTACATTAAAGCGTGTTCCAAGCACCCTTATTTCAGCTTTATTATTTTGCACGATGAAAGGCATAGCCTTATTGTGAGCCACTTCAAAGTATCCTTCTCCCTCTATTGTGGCTACACGCCTGCGTGTAAGCAAGCTTCTTTTGTACTCTAAGCTACTACATGCATTGAGCCACACATTTGAGCCATCAGGAAGAGATACCTGCGCTCTCTCGCCCAGATTGGTATGAATGCTAATAGTTTTCTCAGTTTTATCTAAAACACCGACAGTTGCCACAGTACCTATCAAAAGAAATATAATTGCCACTGCTGCTACCGAAGCCACACGTTTTAGTATTGAATATGTTTTTCTTCTCTTCTTATTATTTAGATTTACCGATTTCTTAAATACATTATATGATGCACTTACATCATATTCTTCAAGAGTGCGCACTCTATCATGAATAAATAGCAGCTCACACAGTTGATTAACTATCTTTCTATTATCGGCAGAAGCCTCTATCCAAGCCTCAACAAGCTTGGTGTCTTCTTCATTGAGTTTTCCTTCTAAATATTCAATTAATATATCGGTATTCATATTTGTGTTTGATTGATTTTAAATTGTAAAAATATTTTCCAATCTTTGTATCAATAATTATGCAATAAAAAGATACAAATAATAATACTATTTTTCATTTCTATATTTATCGCCTTGTATAATTAATACAATCAACTAACAATAGTTACTAAATCAAAATCAATATTTATTTATAAAATATAGATTCAAGTACGTTTTATTGTTTATTACACTATATGTTTCACAATTTAAAATGCTCAAAGAAGATAATAAGGATATTGTTTTAATGCTGAACAAGGGGAATGAGATGGCTTTTGAAAAAATTTATAAGCATTTCACACCTCCCCTATATTCATTTGCATCTCAATATCTATCTAATGAAAAAGCTGAGGGTGTGGTGCAGGAGACAATGATGTGGCTGTGGACAAACAGAGAGACTATAATAGCTGAAATGTCGCTCAAATCTTTGCTTTTTACTATAGTCAAGAATAAATGCTTGAACCAAATTAATAGCGAAAAGACTCAATCAAGAATTTTGGATGAGATAAAAAATCAAATAGAGAGCAAGTTTGAAAATCCCGACTTTTATTTTGAACAAGAGTTGATGACTTTGTTTAGGAAGGCATTGGATGGAATGCCCGATTTATATCGTCAATCTTTCGAGATGAGTAGAGTACAGAAGATGACTCACAAAGAAATATCAGTTGAACTTGACGTCTCAAAACAAACCGTAAATTACAGACTATCAAAGGCTCTTGATTATTTAAGGAAAGAACTCAAAGACTACCTACCAATATTGTTACTATTGTTACGATAGAATAGGAATAATTCATCAAATATATTTCCTACCTTTGCACCTCAAAATTTGAAATTAAACTATGCGTGTACTTGGTAACCACGCTAAAAAAACAAGAATTATGAAGAAACAATTCTCCGTAATCTACTTAATAAGTGGATTACTATTTACTACGTCCCTTATTATTGCCAACATCGTTGAGCAAAAGCTAATCAACATTGGACCCATCGAGGCTACCGCTGGTTTGCTCATTTTCCCAGTATCGTATATTATTAATGATGTTATTGCCGAAGTGTGGGGCTATCGCAAAGCTCGACTAATCATTTGGTATGGCTTTTTGATGAACTTCTTGGCAATATTCATTTTCAGACTGAGCATTATAGTGCCTGGCTCAGACAATTTCAACCATCAGGAAGCATTTGCATTGGTGTTAGGCAACACACAACGAATAACCATTGCAAGTTTTATAGCATTTCTTGTAGGTTCATTTTTGAATGCAATGGTGATGAGCAAGATGAAGATAATGCAAAAGGGGCGCAACTTTTCTCTTCGAGCTATAGTATCAACCCTTGCGGGCGAGGGTGCCGACTCTTTGATATTTTTCAGCTTGGCATTTTATGCTGTCATCCCCAACCACGACTTAGGGATTCTTATCCTAACTCAAACGGGTATGAAAACTGCCTACGAAATAATAATTCTTCCTGTCACAAATCGCATTGTTAAATGGGTAAAAAAGCATGAGGGTGAAGATGTATATGATGATGACATTTCTTACAATCCGTTTAAGATAAAGGATTAGGCATCACCTAATCCTGCAAATTCAAAAGACACATAGCGCAGTACAAGCCTGCCCTGAGGGCAATATGTGAATAACCAAGACTGTCATCCTGACGGAGGAAGGATCTCATCAACATGA
>CAZNRT010000193.1:0-2762 GCA_964575445.1 uncultured Proteiniphilum sp.
GAATTCCAGGAATTACTTGTTTGCCCGTAATCTCGCATCGTCCTTCGTTGATAGCAAGCAACAATGTTTTTGCTAAATTACAACGAGCACCAAAGAACTGAATTTGCTTACCTATTTCTTGATATGACACGCAGCATGCAATTCCATAGTCATCACTACAACGACTGCTTTGCATCAAGTCATCATTTTCATATTGAATTGATGATGTGTCGATAGATACTTTAGCGCAAAACTCTTTGAATCCTTCAGGCAAACGTTGCGACCAAAGCACTGTCATGTTGGGCTCGGGCGAGGGTCCTAAGTTGTATAATGTTTGTAGGAAACGGAAAGATGTTTTCGTTACTTTATGACGACCATCAACCATTGTTCCACCAATAGCCTCTGTTACCCAAGTTGGGTCGCCAGCAAAAATTTTGTCGTATGCATTCATGCGCAAATGTCTCACCATACGCAATTTGATTACGAACTGGTCTATTAGCTCTTGAGCATACTCCTCTGTGATAAGACCTGCTTTGATGTCGTGCTCAATATATATATCCAGGAAAGAAGAAACATTGCCAAGTGACATTGCTGCACCATCTTGCTCCTTCACGGCTGCCAAGTATCCCATATATACCCATTGAACCGCTTCTTGCGCTGTTTCGGCAGGGCGGGAAAGCTCTAAACCATATATTCGTCCTAATTCTTCAATATCTTTTAATGCTTTGATTTGCTCTGCCACCTCTTCGCGTAGTCTGATGCGCTCGTCGGTCATTGGTCCTTTCAGAGCTTTTCTGTCAGCTTCTTTTGCTGCAATTAGTTTTGTGGTTCCGTATAGAGCCAAACGACGATAATCGCCAATTATACGACCACGTGCATAATTGTCAGGCAATCCAGTTAGAACTCCTACTGAGCGAAATGTTCTTATTTCGCTTGTGTAAACATCAAAAACTCCATCATTATGGGTTTTAGCATATTTGGTGAAAATCTCTTCCACTTTTGGGTCAACTTCAATACCTTGCTCTTCACAAGCTCTCTTCACCACAGAGTATCCGCCGTAAGGTTTCATTGCACGCTTAAGAAGCATGTCGGTCTGAAGTCCTACGATTAGCTCATTTTCGCGATCAATATATCCTGCTGCATGAGAAGTAATGGTGGATACGAGTATGTTGTCAATTGCACGAACACCCTTGTTGGCACGTTCCTCTTTAATTGCATCCATACAAATAGCCCACATGTTTTTTGTGCGCTCTGTAGCGTCAGATAAGAAAGATGCATCTCCATCAAAAGGAGTGATGTTTTTTGAAACAAAATCACGAACGTTAATTTTTTCTTGCCAGTCTCCTGAAATAAAATTAGCCATAAGTCTTTTTTTATTGATATTTTAAAGTTTGATTGTTTGCTGCGATTTTTTGAATTCTATGCTGTAAAACATAATAACCTATATTTTTCAGTTGCAAAAGTAATACTTTTAATTTAATTATTTGCTATTGCAAATTCACTTTGTTATGCTTATATTCAAAGGGTTGACTTTTTCGGATATTTTTCTCTTAATTAGAGTTTTCTGATAATTGACATATTTAGATTAAATGAGCTACAGGCATATCAATATGTAAGTAATTTAAGTTTTTGCTATACAACTATCTGTTGTTGATATGCACAAGATTATAGATTGCAAGTTCTCCAATCATTGTTAAAAAAAACACTGATTGCGAGAACATATTATTTTTGTAAGTAAAGTATTATTGATTTTGATTATTTTATCGACTTGCTAATATTTACATCAACGTATATCGGGCGATGATCAGATGCAATTTTTTCTTCTATCACTTCAGTTTTCTTCACCTTATATTTTCTTCCCTTTCCTTTATATCCCAAAATATAATCAATTGTAACGTTGGGCACTATTGAAGGGAAGGTAGGCGTCTTGATATTGGTTAATATTTGCCAGTCATTATCTTCCAACCATTTGATTGGATCTTCATGTGGTTCGGCATTCAGGTCGCCGAGTAGGAAGAGGGGCTTATTGTAATGTTTTACGGTCTCGTTAATGATTTTCACTGACTCCAATCTTTCTTCGTTGGTCAGTGATAGATGGGTATTAATCACCACATATTTATCCAATTCAATAATTAGAGCAGTCCGTGCTTCATCTTTTCCAGGAATGGCAATTTTAGTTATCGTAATCGGTTTTTCTTTAGTCAATACACCATTGCCATACTTTCCGCCATCATGTAGTATAGAGTATCCAAATGTGGCATACATGCCAGTTTGCTCAGCCAGCATCTTGATGATATCGATATTGCCACTTCTATTTACCACGCTGTCCACCTCTTGCAGTGCCACCACCTCTGGCTTGATTTTCAAAATCACGTCGCCAATGCGCTCTATATCTGTTTTGCCATCCATTCCTTCACCTCGATGTATGTTGTAGCTCATCAGTCTAAAACTCTTGTCTCTGTCAGCTGATTGAGATTGTATATTACTTATTGATATGAGTATTATTGATAATAGAATAATTAGTTTTTTCATCTTCTTGAGGGTTTGCTTTTTTATTAGAATAGAATTATTTAAAGCAAATGTAATGAAAATGTTTTGAATGATAATATTTGTTGCCTTTTTCAGCAATCATTGAATGGAGTGCCAAAAAACTTTTTTACGACTCACGACACTTGCGTCGGATGATTCAAAACTTTTTTACGACTCACGACACTTGCGTCGGATAATTAAAAACTTTTTTACGACTCACGACACTTGCGTCGGATGATTCAAAACTTTTTTAC
>CAZNRT010000194.1:0-1277 GCA_964575445.1 uncultured Proteiniphilum sp.
TAGTACGCTTCGCTGATAGTTAGTACCGAGATGTCCGGAGGACATAATGTGATTAACCGTAAGATTTATCTTACGGATATAGTAACCGCACCAACCCATCCCACCCGTGAGGGTGGCACTAATGAAACAAAAACACACGCTTGAAAGGCATGCCTATTGAATCAATAATCCTGTCATTTCGATCTCGCCTTTGGCGGAGAGAAATCTCATGAGATCCTTCCTTACGTCAGGATGACAGTCACTAATCATGTTGGTGAGATCCTTCTCCCGTTTTGACGGGATCAGGATGACATTCTTTTATTCATATGTTGCCCTTCGTGCAGGCTTGTTCTTCGATACAGTTAAACAATTAACCGATTAAACAATTAACCAGCCAAAAGCCAAAAGCCAACAGCCAACATCCAGCCCCTACCCTCCCATCTTCCCCGCCTCCACATACAATTCCTGTGCAAAGCGTCTGATATTTAATATCAAAAGCATAGTGCGTGTGGGGTGTTCGGTTCTGATTTCATCATCATCTCTTATTTGCAAAGACTCTATTGGTTTATCGTTAGTCTGTTTTGATAGCAAAGCATAAGCCTGCGAGAGGATTTTGCTGGTTTCGTGACATACCACCAAGTTCTCTTCATATATCTTATTATTCTTATTGTGAGCCCCAAAGGCAGAGATGTATGACAGGATGGTATGATTGAGGTATGTGAGCCTAAAAGCTTGGCTTTGAAACTGCTTTGCCCGACGGGGTTCCACTTTTATGCTTTGCCAAGCCGCCGTGAGAGCATTATCTGCCTGATGGGCAGCCTGACGCAGTTGATTGTAAGTTTCGCTATCAATATTTTCGGAATATATAGCTTCAAAATATTTCTCGTTGCTTTGCAAAGCATCAGACAGCAGTTGCGAAAGGTTTCGATATTGCCAGTCGGGCAATATAAATCTAACAGATAGATATGCTAAAACCGAACCTATGATGGTATGCAGCATTCGAGGTCCCATCACCTCTATGCCCTGATTTAATTGGATATTGAATAATGTGATAACAATGATGGTAACAAACACCACTGCAATAGCATATTTGTGTTTGGTGTAATAAAAAAAGAGATAATACGATATCAATAGCAATACTATATGTCCTGCCAAAGTGGGCAAAAGCTGCACAAGCAATATACCGGCAACCACACCATAGAGAGTGCCCAACACACGTTCAAAAAAACGTTGGCGAGTGCTAATAAAGCTTTGCTGCAACACAAGAAGCGATGTGAGCAATATCCATTCGCCCTTTT
>CAZNRT010000194.1:1377-2748 GCA_964575445.1 uncultured Proteiniphilum sp.
GCCTGCGATATTTCGGACAGGAGCTGCCCCAATCCCTCCACCAACTTTATATTATCAGTCTTGCGGCTCAACAGATCGTAGCTCTCATGGCTCGATGCTGCCCTTTCGTGCAGATGCTGCAATATTAGCCATTGGGTATAATACCTACCCAAGTCTTCACTCTTTTTGCCTATCTCACTGGCATAGCTCCTTAGCACACGGTGAGTGCGCTTGATAGCCTGCACAAGCTCAATGTTCTTCTGAGCTAATTGATTTCTGGTCAAGTCTTGCTTAGCCTCATCACTCGGAAACAGTTTTGATTTGATATATATATATTGTGACAAATGCCTGAACCCTACGGATAGCTCCTCTTGCAATGGTCGCCATGGTTTTCTGACAAGTAATAGCAACGATATCACTCCATAAAACAAAGCTCCCGAGGCTAAGGCTATTGGCTGAAAATACCAAGGATTGTTCATCCCCAAGCCCAACATAGCATATATTGACACAAGCAGCGTTCCGAAGGTGATGCCCCTATATCGCTCATTGATGCCGCCAATCATAATAAAAAGGAATGAAGAGCAAAAAAGACCTATGGCAAAAGGCAATGGATATGGATGCAATAATTCTACCGAAATGCTCGACACTAAGAATCCTAAGATAGTAAGAGCTAAGGATTTTATGCGCCCCTTTGGATGGTCGTCTGTCTCGGCAATAGCTCCACCAAGCACTCCCAACGCCAATGTGCCTCCCAATGTGGCGTAGCCCAATAATATTGATGGAATGAGAAGTATAGAGACTGATAATGTTACTTTCAATCCCATCAACCTATTGGGATGTTGCCAAAAGTATCTTATCCAGAAATCTGATGCGATAATGGTTTTGTTCTTGAAGTACTTATTCATTGCAAGTGCGAGTTATGTTTATATTATCTAACAAACTGCATCAAAAGTAATCACATTTAAGTTTATCTCAAAAAAATAGAGATTAATCACATAATTATTTCAATCCTAACGAGGGTCTTTAGCATACTACTACCTGTCTCTCCAACCTCATCCCTTAATATAACAAGGGGATGGGTTATATAATATAATGTCCTATCCGACATGATTCAATTGTATAATCCCATCGGGATAAAATCAGTATCCGAAAAAACTAATAATGGACACAAATACACTAAAAAAGAACACCTTTTTTTACATGGAGATTTATTTTTTTATACATATTTGGGACACAGATCGTCTATCAAATATGAGACATTCTCAATCAATAATTGCAATAATTGCAATTTAGAGAATAAAATCAAATGCATGACATGATTTTTCTTACATACAACGTAGCTACTACAATTGCATTTTTGGGATATATTTACCTACTACATACCTACTACAT
>CAZNRT010000195.1:0-2727 GCA_964575445.1 uncultured Proteiniphilum sp.
CGATAACTTTCATACTTCGAAAACCATCCAAACAAACTTGTTTCGATAACTTTCACACTTCGAAAACCATCCAAACAAACTTGTTTGGATTCGCAAAATTTAAAAATCTATTTACCAAAAGACGTCGGAAAACGTTAGCAATTGAAGTGATTATTTCATCTTTATCACCTTTGCTGGCACACCCGCCATTACTGCATTTGCAGGAACATTGCGAATCACTACCGCTCCAGCTCCGATAAGGCTGTTAGATCCAACTGTTTTCACTCCTGTCATAATAGTTGCCCCAATGCCCACATATGCTAACTCTGCAATATCAATTGAAGCTCCGACATTAGTGCCTTGAGAAAAAAAGCAAGCTTCAGAAACACTTGTATGATGTGCAATATTTACACCCATGCTAATCATTGTAAAATCACCCACTTCACTAAGTGGCATAATATTAGTGCCAGGCAAAACATACACTGCTTTTCCTAACTTAACTGATGGATGGATAATGGCTTGAGGATGGATAAAGGATGGTATATTAAATCCTTTATCTTCAAAGGATTTTAGTATTTTCATGCGTATTGGATTATTGCCTATTGGCACAAACACAGAGGTAGATTTGTCTAAATCAAAGGCTTGATTTACCCCCCCCCGAACTACAATACTGTTAATCAACGAGTTATGAATACTCTCATTATCATCATAAAATGCCAACACATTGTACTCTTCTTTTAAATACTCAGCATAGACCTGACCGTAAGTGCCAGCTCCAATTATTATACAGTTCTTTTTCATCATTTATTGATTAGTTGTTTAATTTTTCTGTTCAATCCTATTCCAGTAGCCAATTGAAATAATACTCTATTCCAATTATCGTTGCCCTCTATCAATGTAGGACCATTAGCAGTGATAGCAAAATCCCAACCCACTGTTCGCACTTCGGGCACTATATATACGCACTCTTTTACCATTTCAATTATTTCATCCCAAAACGGTATTTGCTTCCCTAATATTATTTCATCAGTTACAGGATGAGCATCATACTTTGTATTATCAAATGGGTCCTTCACAATTGCCGATGTTACCACCATTCCGCTATTCATATCAATCTTTGCACCCAAGCCACCAGCATCAAAGTTATCAACCTGCTTGTCATAGCCCATTCTAAGGAGTGTTCCCCATATTTCAAGATTGTTATCGTCATCCAAAAAGGTTACTATCCTGATAGTATTAACTGACGTTGGGCTCAAAGCTGCCATCTCTGGGTGTTGCTCTATAAAACCCTCAAAAAGAATAAAGCCTTTATCAAACAATCGCTTGATAGCTCCCTTTGCATCTTCATTATTAATAGTAAGTTTTCCATTATCTTGCGAAACTGTTAATACCCTTACTCCTTTCCCAACAGCACCTAATGGCTCTTTGACTACCACCTTATTCATGTTACCCTTCATTATCCATTCAATCAATTTAGAACTATCATCTATATCTTTCATCTGAAAGTATGGATAAGTGAAGAACTTATCAAAACGTTCTCTAAACTGACACTTATCTCTAAATATCATAAAATGCTGGCGAGAGTTGTATTTGCTTTGAAATTTATACATATCCCATACATTGGTGTATAGTGTCTTATCTACCTCACTATCAAAGTACCTGAAATGGAAGTAATCTAACAAAAGAGTATTATGCTTAAAGAGACTCGAAGCTATATCTCTATATATCAGCAATTTACCCCCCCCCGATTTTGCTTAACTGATTTACATACTCATTGAGTTTAGAATAATCTGTTTTGAACAGATTGTAGGCTAAATACTTTACATTCATAAAAGTCATATTTTAATTAATTGTTTCCATCAAACGGTACAGTGGTAACTTCTCCTTCTTTGGATATACCCTCCCTCTTAAATACCTTATAAATGGTTTTGAAGATAATCTTGATATCAAGAGACAAGCTGAGATTATCTACATACCACACATCGAGCTCAAACTTTTTGGTCCAACTGATATCATTTCGACCATTTACTTGAGCCCAACCCGTAATACCTGGTCTAACGTCGTGTCGTCGTTTTTGAGTTTGGTTATAAAGCGGAAGATAATGAGTGCGGAGTGGACGAGGACCAATCAAGCTCATATCGCCCCTTAGCACATTTATCAACTGTGGGATTTCATCAAGCGATGTGGATCTAACAAACCTGCCTATCTTGGTGAGTCGCTCTGCATCGGGCAAGAGAGCACCGTTGGCATCACGCTTATCATTCATAGTTTTAAACTTAATGACATTGAATATTTTCTCATTAATTCCAGGACGCTCTTGAAAGAAGAAAGCCTGCCCCAAGCCTTGCACAATTGGTTTTTGTCTATTGGCTATTGAAAGCCATATCCAAACAAAGAGAAAAATTGGACTCAACAGAATCAATCCGATAAGCGAAAGTGTAAAATCAAGAATGCGCTTGAAGTAGTCTTTATAAATCATCATAGATATTATGTGAAATATTTACACACACAATTTGAACAGCATAAAATAGTGTTTAAACACTGTTCGAATGGTAAGTAAATAGCGTTTAAATTGGGTGCAAAGTTAACCTATTCAAACATGTAGCACAATATATTAGCAATGAATTGTAGTTTACAATATTAAGCGAATCCACTATATTTACACAATTGAACAAAAGTATTAGCTAACAACTATTACAAAACACCTTAGTTATCGTATATTGTATTATCTAAAAAGATGATTATCAA
>CAZNRT010000196.1:0-2698 GCA_964575445.1 uncultured Proteiniphilum sp.
AAGGCAAAGAATTTGTTTCTTGACGAGGTGATGGCTTTTGGGAAAATGAATGAGGTACTACGTCACATAATATATTTGCTATTAAAAGATAAGAAAGAGTTTGCTGCATTTTTCAAATACCAATCATTTACTATGCCAGATATAGATTTGGCTAATGTGATAAAAACATTGTTCGATGGAAAGATTTGTAATAATATCGATTTAGATAAAATCATTACTAACCATCCCATAGAATTGGCTTACAGCCTTACGTATATATACTCTATTGAAGAATACCAAAAGGAGCACTCTGTAATCCCATATTGGGTGTTAAAAAATTATCCCGATGTAGATCAAATAACACTTCGCTTGCGCAACAAGCCTTGCTTAGAGGGCTGCAAGTATTGCACGAGCAAATTTGATATCTTCAAGGCTTTGAAGAATATATTTGGGTTCGATAATTTCAGATCGTATGACGAAAAGCCACTTCAAGAAATGGCAGTTAGAGCAGCCGTAGAGAGCAAATCTATGTTAGCGGTGTTTCCTACAGGTGGTGGCAAGTCTCTTACATTTCAATTGCCAGCACTAATGAGTGGCAAGTCGGTCAATGGGCTCACAGTCATAATATCTCCACTTCAGTCACTAATGAAGGACCAAGTGGATAATTTAGAAAAGGTTGACATTACCGATTCGGTAACAATTAATGGAATGCTTGACCCCATTGAACGAGCAAAATCATTTGAACGTGTTGCCGATGGTTCTGCATCTATTCTGTATATATCGCCAGAGTCATTGCGCTCCCGATCTATCGAAAGGCTAATATTAGGACGCAAGGTTGTACGTTTTGTCATTGATGAAGCTCATTGCTTTTCCGCATGGGGACAAGATTTTAGAGTTGACTATCTTTATATCGGCGACTTTATTAAATCTATTCAAGAAAAGAAAAATCTATCTGAACCTATTCCTGTATCCTGCTTCACCGCCACTGCCAAGCAGAATGTGATTAATGATATTATTACCTATTTCAAAGACAAGTTAGATTTAGATCTTGAATTATATACATCCTCAGCTTCTCGCACCAACCTGCGTTATAAGGTATATGAAAAAGATGATGAAGAGGACAAATACCAATCTACAAGAGATTTGATTGAATCTAAGAATTGCCCAACTATAATCTATGTATCTCGAACTCGCAAAGCTTATACTTTGGCAGAGCGTCTTACTAATGATGGTATAGAGGCACTTCCATATCATGGGAAAATGGATTCAACCCAAAAAAGAGAAAATCAAAATGCTTTTATTTCGGGTGATGTATCTGTAATAGTGGCTACATCTGCTTTCGGTATGGGAGTTGATAAAAAGGATGTTGGGATGGTAATTCATTATGAAATCTCTGACTCGCTTGAAAATTATATTCAAGAGGCGGGGCGAGCAGGACGTGATGAGAATATATGGGCAGATTGCTATGTATTATTTAATGAGGAGGATTTGAGTAAGCATTTCATACTTCTCAATCAAACTCGACTCTCCATCAAGGAGATTCAGCAAGTATGGAGAGCTATCAAGGATATTACTAAGTTTAGATCCACTGTGTCAAATTCTGCTTTAGAGATTGCACGACTTGCAGGATGGGACGATAGCGTTGTGGAAATAGAAACGAGGGTCACCTCAGCTATCGCTGCTTTAGAAGAGGCAGGGTATCTAAAACGTGGACAAAATATGCCTCGTGTTTTTGCTAATAGCATTTTGTCTAAAACGGCTCAAGAGGCAATTGATAAAATAAATTATTCTGATAGATTTGATGAAAAGCAAAAACAAAAGGCTACCCGAATAATTAAGAAACTATTCTCGAGCAAAAAAAGGAAAGAAGCACAAGACGAATATCCTGAGTCAAGAGTTGATTACATAAGCGACCATCTCGGAATAGTCAAAGAGGAGGTAATTGATATTATCAACTTGTTGAGAGAAGAAAATATATTGGCAGATGCCAAGGATTTAACTGCCTTCATAAAAAGAGGTGAGAAAGTAAATCGTTCGTTGAAATTAGTGCAAGAGTATGGCAAAATTGAAAACTTCTTGATTCAATATTTTGAAGAAGAAGAAAAGATTTTTCATCTCAAGGAGCTTAATGAGTTGGCAGAATCTAATGGATGCAATGATATAAATATCAATAAGCTTAAAGCTATAATCAATTTTTGGGCAATCAAAAATTGGATAAAAAGAAAAACCTCAACTTCCACAAAACACTATATTTCAGTAGCATCTCAGTTTTCAAAAGAATTGCTAAGTGAAAAGCTTTTTAAACGCCACGAATTATCATTATTTATTGCTGAGTATTTGTATGACAAAAGCAATAAGATATCTTCCGTACAGGATGATATTATACCCGAAGTATTAGTTGAGTTTTCAGTTCTTGAGCTCAAAAATGAGTTCGCACGACAACTCCGCATTGACAACCTTGAGATTGATATCAATGATGTTGAAGATGCACTATTCTACCTCTCTCGCATAAACTCAATAAAGATTGAAGGGGGATTCTTGGTTTCTTATAACAAGCTCACTATCGAGCGCATAGAGCAAGATAACAGACGGAGATACAGAATAGATGATTATCAGAAGTTGGCACAGTTTTATGAAAACAAGGTGCAGCAAATACATATTGTGGGAGAATACGCACGCCGAATGATTGATGATTATAAAGATGCATTACAGTTTGTAG
>CAZNRT010000197.1:0-2649 GCA_964575445.1 uncultured Proteiniphilum sp.
AATAGTAAACTCATTTTCTTTCGCCCACAAAGATACTTCATTCCCTCCTATCAAAAAAAAACAAATCACAAATAGATAACACTGATAAAAAATATACTTCGCTGATATCGAGTACCAAGAATGTCTAGAGGACATAATGTGATTAACCGTATGATTTATCTTACGGATTGGATGGGCACACCACCACCCACCCGCAAAAAAACACATGCCTATAATCCTGTCATCCCGATGGGATTGGGCAATTGAATCATGTCAACCATTTCTATAATCCTTTCATCCCGATGGGATTATACTATTGAATTACTATTGAATTACTATTGAATTACCACTGAATCTCGCCTTAGGCGGAGAGAAATCTCACGAGATCCTTCTCCCGTTTTGACGGGATCAGGATGACAATAGCCAGTCATCCATCACCAACTCAACTACTGCACTCCTCTAACACTGCCTCTCGCAATATTGCATGTTAGAGGGTTTCTTTTAATTCTCGAAGCATTTGTATGGGCGTAAGGTATTTCACCCCAAAGTGCAAGCAAGGCTCGGGAATTTTGATTCTGTTTTGTTTATTTGGCTGACTTGTCTCGTGTGTTACAATTATGCAGTTGTGATTTCTTGCATATGCAATCAACCATGGGTCTGCAAGATCTGTGGCAAGGAATTCATCTTTTGCAGTTGGTTTAAAATGATTATTGGAATAGGTCCAATTAGCTATATCACTATACTCGGCAATACAAGGGGATGAATCAACAAAAAAATCATTATTAATCTCGTTTAAGCACCACAAAGAAAGTACATCAGTTGATTTGGTGTCGCAAATCTCTTTTTTCACTTTATCTATACTGATAACTATACCTTTGTTGGACAATTCTATCAGCTTTTTCCAAAAGCTTGGAACCACATCAAATGGATAATGCATTCGGTGTGCTTGGATAAAGACATTACTATCTAAAAGATACTTTTTCATTAGTAAAGATGTTCGGTTATAAATTTATTGTAAGTATCCCCTTTCATGTTTGTAAGCCTATATGCATCACGATAGAGTAGTTTATTGTCATTAACAGCATTGTTTACAAATGCTGCAAATCTTAGGCTTACTCGCTTTTTCATGGTTACATAAAAATCTCCTCCGGGACTTTGTTGAGCCTTGCGTTTCTTAAAATCAGACATATGTTGATTGTAGAAAGCCAAGAACTCTTGCTGGCTGATAAGTTTTAGGTCTAAGGCTCTTCGTGCAACAACTATTGGGCTTACTTTGAAAATGCGGCTTAAATATTTGAAGTCTTTAGCCGTCTCCCATTTTTTCAGGAATAATACTTCGGGAACCAAAAACTCTGCTGCTATTTTGTCACACAAAACTTCGACAGGGTCATTTGCCGGCAACAAATTTTGGTTGTCAAAACCAGCACTCTTTCCAAGCCACACATGAGCTAGTTCGTGGATAATAGTAAACATCTGGGCAGCCTTGGCATCACCAGAATTGATGAAGAGAAATGGTGCTTTACTGTTTACAAGCACGAATCCTCTGCATTCGTTTACGTCTATAACCCTATGAGTATTTGTACCAACTATGCCATTATAGGCAACTATGACACCCGTTTCTTCTATCTTTTGGGTTATAAAATCGAGAGCTTGCTCCCATTTGTCGTGTTTGCTAGCCCAATCAGGTTCTAATTGCAAAACGGATCTGATATCCCTTACAACTTCCTTATAGTTGTCATTTACAGAATATTTGCCAACAAAGCTCAAATCGGGAAAATCTAAATCTTCGAGATACTCGGTAAGCCAATTTTGTCTGTCTTGAATTATTTGAATAGTGTGAAATACATTCAAGCTCACTTGGTTGGTAGAGACATTGCTACCGGTTCTGAAAAAGGGCAATGGGATATTTTCTTCTGGCGGACTTGGCAAAAACATATATCCAAAAGGCACATGAACCTTATGTGTAAAATCCTCAAGTTGCTTAACGGTTGGGTATTTGTCACCGTTAACCCAACTTTCAACTATCGGATTTTTCTCATAAAATTCTTCCAGGCTGTTACCATTTCTAATAATAGCCCACTCGATGATTTCTTTGTTTATGTTTTCAACTATTGTCCTCACACTTCAAAGTTAAACAATTATTGCATTACCCCTACTTTGTTTAATGCTTTTAACTATAAAACAATCTCCTGAGGGGTATGATTCGCATAAACTAAAACTAAGGACTAAGTATCTAAAAACAAAGTCGGGTTTGGTAAGTTTAGCAGGATTCCGTTCAATTGGGCTAATGCTCTGCCTGCCGATATTGTTTTACGAAGTATTTCTTTTGTTTCAACATCTACTGTTGGAGGCGGCAAGGGAGCAAGGGTAGGCTTTACTCTCGTTAATGATACGAGGGCAAAAGTAGCAAGAATTTACCTTCGTTCAAAACATATGAGTGAAATTTGACAGTCTTGTTTATTGGCGACACCTAAACAGTTAATCAGTTAATCGATTAAACGATTAACCGCTAACGAGTACCAGAATGTCCAGTGGACATAATGTGATTAACCGTATGATTTATCTTGCGGATGGGATGGGCACCACCACCCACACCCACCCGCAAAACACACATGCCTTGAAAGGCATGCCTATTGAATCAATAATCCTTTCATCCCGATGGGATTATAC
>CAZNRT010000198.1:0-2452 GCA_964575445.1 uncultured Proteiniphilum sp.
AAGCTATTGGTGAGATACACACGTGTGCGCTGCATAGGTTGGGTAGATTTGAAGCCTGTCTCCTTTAGCAATAAGTCTAACTGCAGATGAGCCATAGCATAGCTTGCCATCAATAGCTCAAAGCCATTGAGGCGAGGCAATAGGTGGGTCTCCACATAGTTGCTCCAGATGCCTTGCTGTCCTTCAAACTTCTTGTGCACATGCTTGATCACCTCAGCCAAAAATGTGCCTGTGCCCGTGGCAGGGTCAAGTATCTGCACTCTATGTACATCTTTGTCCATTTTTTTATATCCACTTGCTTGTCGCTTGTCAGTTGTTTGGGTGTCCACCTTGATGGTTGTTTTGGAAGTATCGGCAAGCCCTTGTGGCAATCCAAACTCTGTTTTCAATACATCATCCACTGCCCTCACAATAAAGTTGACCACTGGTGCGGGTGTGTACCACACTCCCCGCGATTTGCGCAATGCGGGGTCGTACTCGCTCAAGAATGTTTCGTAGAAATGGATAATGGGGTCTTCCATTTGGGTGCTCTTTCCATAGTTCTTCAATATTTCTTCCACATCGCAGGCAAGGAATATCTCGGCGAGGTTGTCCACAATCCATTTGATACGATCGTCGATATCAGGACCAGCAATGTAGCCAAACAGTCGTCTCAAGAAAGGGTTGGACTTAGGTATAAGCTCTGCTGCCTCTTGTCGTGAAAATGTTTCTAAGTCGGGATCGTGCAGTCGTGCTGCAAACATTCCGTAGGCAATGGTTTGGGCATACACATCGGCAAAGCCGTTGGGCGTGATATCGTGAATCAGTATATCTTTGAATGCCAACATTTGTTCTCTTAGCGAACTATTTTCGTAGTTGACTTCATCGCTAATTAGTGCTTTGCCAATCACATCCGACAGCAAACGAGCCTTGCCAGCCATCATCTCTGCAAGTTTCTTGGGGCTTTTGATTGTGTATCCCTCATTGATGCAAAAAAATTGCATGTGGCTCTCAAACTGTTTGAAGTTTTCGGTGAGCGGCACTATGCCCTTGTCGGTGATATACCCAATGGCTATTTTGGTTTCGAACTCACCATCTCGGTAAAAATGAAAGTCGATATAGTCTGTGAAGATAAGATTGTTGAGCGACTGCTTATATCGGTCAAACTGCTCTTTGTTGCCCGCCTTTCGCTTCCCCTCAAGATCGGTATCGCCAACATCCTTGGCTTCAATAAAGCCTACGGGAATATCCTTGCGTGTCAATATATAATCTGGAGCACCACATGCTTGGCGTTGAGGCTCGTTAGTTGCCTGTATGTCGGGGATTAGCGTTTCCAACAGTTGTTGCAAGTCTCCCCTAAATGTATGCTCTGTGGAGTTTCCTTGCAAGTATCGCCTGTTGATGTTTTCGATATAGTTTTTTAATGTCATTATTATATATGTTGACTTATTCCCGAGTAGGGGTGGTTTGGATAATTTGTTTGATTGAGCTTGGGATTAATAATCTCTCTGATTATGTTTTTGTTTTCTTCTAACTCTTCTTTTGTATAATGTGGCTGCCACTACCCAAGCAATGATGAAAAATAATAGTATAGCCCACAAGTTTGCCAGAGCCACAATCACCCAAAGCATATTGGTCCATCCGCTTTTGAGTCCGTTCTCGAATTTGCCTGCAAAACCAAAGTTTTGATTATGATCATAGAATGTGATGTTGAGGGTACTATGGTTCACCTGCTTAGAGAGGTATCTCAATCTGCCCTCATATGATTCAATATCTGAACGCAGCTCGCCCATCTGTTTTTCTATCTCCAAGATATCTGAAACCGTTTTTGCATTCTGAAGCAATCCTATGTATTTTTGCTCAAGCTCCTTTTTGGTGCTCAGTCGAGCCTCTATATCTATAAAGTCTTGTGTAACATCCTCCACATACACATTTCTGTAATCTATTTTAGAGTTCTCAGATTCTATTGCCTGCAGTAGTGACTCAAAGTTGTTAGACGGAATGCGCACTGTCAGTGATATTGTGTTTCTTTTGCCCTCTGCTGATGTGTTTTCATTAGAGATATATCCCCCAAGTTTGTTCATAGCATCTATAATGAAAGATTTTGTTTTGACAAGGTTAGAAGTTCTGAAACTTATAGAGCCATTTTTTATAAGCTTCTTGCTTATCTCAATAGCGTGGTTGTCTTCACTCTTGTCTGCCGCTGCCTCTTCGGGGATTGCTACATCAAGTTCGCTATTGGCATTTGTTGTCCATGATTCCATCCTTGCCATTTTGCCATTCCCGCCGTTGCACCCAATTAGGGATAGTAGGAAAATGGGGAGTAGTAGTGATAATAACTTTTTCATAGTCTTTCTTGATTTGATTATTTAAATTAAACACTAAGTAACATGCAAATGTAATCTTTTCTTGTTGAATGTTGAATTGTTTAAGTGGTTAAGTGGTTAATTTTTTAACTGATTAATTGATTAAC
>CAZNRT010000199.1:0-2388 GCA_964575445.1 uncultured Proteiniphilum sp.
CTAATTTAACTATATATTTAACTTTCCAGGGAGAAAGCCTGCAAGATGGGTTAAGGTCGCACTATTAATAAACGATTGTATTCTATTATAGGTAGCTTTAGTTTTTTCAGTTATTTCCATATCGTGATATCATTATTGGTCTAGTGCAAAAATAGGAATAAAAAGGAAATCATAGACGAGAAAGAAAGAAAAAGAGGAGTTTCAGGTTAAAGATGTATAATTGTTTTAGCTTATGTTTTCTTGGCACCCCTTTGGTACCCCAGAAAAAGAAAAACCCCTAATAATCAGTCGATTATCAGGGGTTTTTGGTACTCGGAGCGGGACTTGAACCCGCACAACCTTAATGGTCACAAGATTTTAAGTCTTGCGTGTCTACCATTCCACCATCCGAGCATCCTTATATTTTGGATAGAAGCGTTTCCACTCTTAGTAAACTGTCAATATGTATTTATTGAAATCATTGAGAATATTACTTCTTGATTTCGGGATGTAAAAGTACTATAATTTTTAGCAACTGCAAACTCTTTTGCAAAAAAAATGGCTGTCATATCAAAAACTAAAGCAAAATGGTACATGAGAGTATAAAAATAGAGAGCAATCTTTATGAATGCTCTCTTCCTATATGTATGTACAGATGTGTAAAGTGCTATATTACTTTTCGATTTCCAAAAGCTCTACTTCAAAAACAAGAGTAGAGAATGGTTTGATAGTGCCAGTGTCTCTTGAACCATAAGCAAGATCAGAAGGAATATATACTTTCCATTTTGAACCAACAGGCATAAGTTGTAGTGCTTCAGTCCATCCAGGAATAACTTGAGTAACTCCAAATGATGTTGGCTCACCTCTATCTACGCTACTGTCGAATACAGTACCATCGATAAGTGTACCGTGATAGTGAACTTTTACTCTACTATCAGTAGTTGGGGTTTCGCCTTTTCCTTCTTTGATAATCTCATACTGAAGTCCGCTTGGCAGGGTTACTACTCCTTCGCGTTTTGCATTTTCAGCAAGGAAGCTTTCTCCCTCTTTCACGTTTTCAGCGTATTGCGATTTTAGCTCTTCATCTCTTTTAGCCTCAGCTTTAGCTTGTCCAGCATCTATTTTAGATTGAACATAGCTGTTTGCATCCATTTTAGAGATAGCAGTATTTTCGTTTTTTAGAGCAGATATCAAACCAGAAAGAGCTTGAGTGTTGTTTATCTTGTCACTGCTCTCTTCGCCTAATACCATTTCTGCAAACTGTGGAAGCATTTGGGTTGCAATTTGATTGCCAATGCTTAATCCTTGAGCATATGCAGAGTTGTCTTTACTGCCTCCTAAAGACTCCTTGAGTCCTCTTATAAAATCATTAAGCTTTGGTGCATTTACTTTGTTTAGAGAGTCAATTTTATTTTTCAACTCTTTTTCTAATGCAGGTCTGTCTAATGAGTCAGCTGCAGCAATTTTCATCTGATACTCGTATTCAATGTTAGACGCATTCTGTATAACGCCAGATTGCTCTAAGAATTGAAGCAAACCACCCTGATCTGCAAGATTCACACCATATGCGTATGAAATACTATCTACTTCATTTTTGAGAGATGCTGCGGGTGCCTTACTGCCACCACCACATGAAGTAAATGCGATTGCGAATACTGCAGTCAATGCAGTAGCGAAAAAACTTTTTTTGTTCATTTTCTTTTTTTGAGTTTTGATGTTAATATTGTATCGTTTATTATTCAATTCCTAAGAGCTCAACATCGAAAATAAGCGCAGTGTTTGGTCCAATCATTTCGCCCGCACCTTGTGCGCCGTAGGCAAGATCTGAGGGGATATATAATCTCCATTTTGAGCCAACTGACATTAGCTGCAATGCTTCCACCCATCCTTTTATTACTTGGTTTACTCCAAAGACAGCTGGTTGTCCTCTTTCTACTGAACTGTCGAATACTTTTCCGTCAATCAGAGTACCATGATAGTGACATTTTACTCTATCAGTTGCAGATGGTTTTGAGCCATTACCCTCGGTGATTATTTCATACTGCAATCCGCTTGCAAGAGTGGTTACTCCTTCTTTCTTGCTATTCTCTTCTAAGAACTTGATCCCAGCTTCAGTGTTTTCTTTTAATAATTCCTCTTGCCTTTTGCTGAAGAACTCTTGAATATGTTGATTTGCCTCTTGAGCACTCATTTCTGTAGTACCACCATTATTGATAATTTCATTGAAAGCTTTGGTAAATGAATCTACATTTATTTTGTTCAACCCCGAATTTACGAGGCTTGACGCCATACTCATTCCTAAAGCGTAACTTAATTTGTCCATTTTTGATTATAATTTTTGATTTAACATGCAAAGTTATAATATTATAGCGAATTATGTTGCAAAATTGATTATAAAAACTATATTTG
>CAZNRT010000200.1:0-2385 GCA_964575445.1 uncultured Proteiniphilum sp.
CAAGTGCATATACCGCCTCCAATGATGCCTTTGAGAAAACTTGTTCGATATCGATTTCAGTTGTCAGGGGCACCCCCTTAGTGGTAGTCGCAGTGGATTTATCATACACAGGTGCATACATATTGGCAAGTTCAAAATACATATATGCTCTTAAAGCATATGCCTCCGAGATAACTTGTTCGATATTTTCGGTGCCGTCATCAACAGCATTCTTAGCGTTATTAATTATCTCATTAGTATAAAATATCACTTGATAGAACGACATATAAGGATATTCGCTGGTCTTTGCATTATCTGTAGCCTGATCGTTCCACATATAAATATCTTTATACACATCAAAACCATCCAATCCCATCCCCCAAGGATCATCTTCGGGACTAAATTGTGATCCACGCATATTCAGCATAGCCTTATGCTGAGGCACCAATTTATATGCACTATTTATAAGACCTCTATATTCAGCTGTTTTATTTGGGATTACCTGACCAACTGGAGTTATGTCGAGATAATTACAAGAACTGAATAAAGTAGTTATAGTAATTACAAATAATAAGTAGTATATTTTATTTCTCATATTTATTTATCAATTTAGAAAGTTGCATTTATACCGAATGAAATAGTTTTAGGAATTGGCTGAGAATAGATATTACCATAAGTTTCTGGATCGAAATAGCCCATATAGCTTGAACCTAAAACAAATGGATTTCTTGCCTCAATATTAAAGCGAAGAGAAGAAATATGCTTGCTCTTGAGTATATTCTCTCCCAGAGTATAACCGAAGCGTATATTGCTTATTCTTAGATAATTCAAGCTCTTCATCCATATATCATAATAATTAAATGACCGTGATGGATCGTAAGAATCTATCCAATTGTATGCAATATCTATATTCTCATTCCCAGAGTTTCTACCCAATATACGTGGATAAGTGCCAGATTTATTACTTTCGCTCCACACATTGTCCATATAGGTAGTGTAGTTTACACCAGGATCTACTTTTGTCGGGTTATAGAAAGGAGTTACTCTCACCAATCTATCCAAGAAGAAAGATGTGGTGACAGAGAGGTCAAAGTTTTTGTAATTGAATCTGTTATTAAAACCACCAGTAAACTTTGGGTCCATATCACCCATGTAAGAGAACAATTCTCTAAATTCTTTCACTGAATACTTGGTAACAACATCACCCCACATACCTACTTCTAAGTTATAAAAATCTTTCATACTCACCACATCGCCTGCTTTATTATAAAACTGCATCAAGCCATTGTTGTCAACACCCGCAGTTTTTATACCAAATAAAGCATTCACTGGATATCCCTCTCTTGATGGAAACCAGTCGTTGTCAGGAGTATTTATTTTGTTTACATTGCTCTTATTTTGAGAAATATTGAAATCAGTATGCCAATTGAAATGCTTCGTCTTAATGTTGTGAGTTGATATAAATACCTCCCAACCCTTATTAGAAACCTCAGCCCAATTAAGGTTTACATAATTGAATCCATTCTCGTGAGGAATCTGTTTTGAGTTAATCAAATCTTGGCTCAAACGGCTGTAAGCATCAAAACTGATATTAACTCTACCATCTATCAATCCAAGGTCGAAACCAATATTGGATGTAGATGTTTTTTCCCAACGCAAATATTTGTTAGGTGGTGATAAAACATTAATAGAAGGGATGGATTGATCTGGAAAGAATCCTGTAGTATTCCATGAACCTTTAACAAAGGGAGATGTCTCTTTATCAATATTGCCTTGCAAACCATATGAAGCTCGTACTTTAAGATTGCTCAACCAGTCAACATCAGCCAAAAACTCTTCTCTACTTGCATTCCATGCACCTGATATAGACCAAAGTGGCAAGTATCTATACTTAGGATCCACTCCAAACAAGTCTGATCCGTCATACCTCAAACTACCGAACACAGTATATTTGTCATCCAAAGTATATGATCCAGTAGCAAAATAAGATAAGAACGCATTCTCAATAAACCTTTTTGCATAAGGATTAAGTGACGATGAATGAATCCCACTAAAGCCCTCAGGGAAAACCATTGGTTTTGTTGTCATAGAGTTTGGGTCGAATCCAAAACCTTTGGTATGCACCTCAGTATAATTATTTCTACGCATCTCCATCCCTATCATCATGTCAACGTCATGACGCTCAGCAAATCGCTTTTGAAAGAAAGCTTGGTTACGCCAATTATATTGAAAGAAACGATCATCCCAATTCTGAATTATTCCTCCCTCAGGTATCACAGATTTCCCTTTATACTTGTTAGACTCTCTATATTGTCGAGTGTAAAATGTATTAGAATCGCCATACTTCTCAGTGGAATTATTCTCTACTTGCAGCCCTAACTGTGACGTGATTCTGGTTGATGGAAA
>CAZNRT010000201.1:0-2337 GCA_964575445.1 uncultured Proteiniphilum sp.
GTACCAGCTTTATGAGCTGACGGATGAAGAGATTGAGATAATTGAAGAGAGTGTGGGGTGAGGTGAGGAAATAAGTGTCAAAAGGATGACTCCCATTTATTTATCAACTATCCTCAACTAACACTTCAGTATCTATCTTTACAAAAGAGGTCCTATGCCAAGCCCACATTTATTGTGTTCTTTCCCTTTTGAAATGCAAAGAACCCCCAGTTAATGCAAAGCATATCAGCACCTGCGATGCTAATATATTGATGAATATGTAGATGGAAAGGGGACAGATATGTAGCGCCCCTAGTTATTTAGGTCAAAAAAGATCAAACGGATCTATTGATAATAAGTTTTAGGCTGCCCCCCTTGAAAATATAGATGTAAAAACACATGTAGTTTCTACATCTTGCTTCATCTCAATAGCATACAATAAGAATATTGGATCATTTTCTATAAATAATTATAGACTTAACTCTCAAACCTTTGCATCCATGAAGTGCTAGTGAATCGGGAGAAAGATTTTTCTCCTCCATTTAATCGACATAATATCTTTAATTTGTTTCAATCTACTCACCCATAAATTGATAGTAGTTATCATCTCTTATATTTGTGACGTCGTGAAAAGGTTTGGGATAGTTTTTAGACTCAATCTCATTAATCAGAGCATCAACATCCTCTTGAGAAATCTTTAATACTCTATCGCCATAATCCTTTACGACTGTATGATTTGCAGTAAGGAATCCCCATCTATAGAAAAAGTCCAACAAGTTGGTTTTCGACAAGTTACATACATTTCTTACAAAGTCTAATTGGATAGGTCCACTACTCTGAAATGTAGTTCCCACATCGGTATTAGTTCTATAGTGCTCATATAGGTCGCGATACAGATCTTTGTATCCCAACACATTAGAGGTATATAAATGCAATTGCCAAAAGGGGACAAGTCGTTCAAAGTGCTTGCTCAATATGGACGGATCGGCATGTGCAATACCCTTATCCACAATAAGATCTCTAGCCTTACCATAATATCCCTCTACTAACATATTGCTCTTCTCGTTTCCGAACATCTGCGTTTTAATAAACATCGAGAACATATTGTTTCCCACTTCACCCATTCCTCCCCACCTCATACCAGGGTTGGCCTGCGTGCAATGCCCTACCTCGTGAGCAATACCCCATATGCGGCTCAGCAATGTCTCTTCAGATGGAGATGCAAAGAAGTTTTGATATGAACGTGGGAAAATAACCCTTTCCACTGTAGCATTAGGGTTGCCCTTACCATTGGTTGAGGGCATAAAAAACATTCTTGTGCTAAATGGTTTGCCATATTTAAATAAACCCGAGAAGTCAATCTCGAGTGCCACAAGTTGGTCAAGATAAGTAATTGTTTTATTAAAATCAGTATTTGCCTCCTTGAAGTCTTCGGTGTACCATACCAATTGGCTATACTTGCCCCTCACATCAAAATATGGGTAGTTTGCATTTGCCAACAGCTGTTCTGAGTTTTCAGCACTATTTTTATCAATATCGTAGTAGCCATTTATCTTACCACCCACAAAGTGAATATTAATCATTGAGGCCTCTATCTGATATTTATCAGTGTCATTAAGTGGGTTAAGTGGAATGTACTCATCCTGATGAATAAGTATGTAGCACAATCCTGCTGTTCCAGGCTTCACCTTGTTGTAACCTTCATGTAGCTCTGTGGTACTAGTGCCCCATCGTTCTGAATAATCTTGAACTCGAAGTTTAACACTTAAGCCATTAATTTTTCCAACGAGGATAACAATTTCATCATCAGCATTCTCTACATAAATACCCGTCACGTTATCCAATACACCCCATGTGTGCATAGTTTTTGTGCGAACAGCTGACACTTTGGGGGTTTGATAGCTTCTGTAAGATTGTATTCTGTACTCTGCCCCCTCATAAGTGTTATCATATAGCTGTGTGGCAATAGATTTGTATAACGGGTGTTTAATTGCTTTAATTTGTCTACTAGAAGTCTCATCTTTAAGTTGAGAGCATGAAGCGTCAGTAAATACTGTCAATGGATTGAATCCCTTTTGGTTTACCTTTGCATTTGCAGGTTTTGCCAATATGATTAGCACAATAAACGATTGAATGAATGCGAAAGTGAATCTATATTTTAATAGTTTGAGAATCATTTGTTTTTAAGAATTTATTTTAAGTTTCATGTTGTTATTTGGTGTACAAAGATAACGAAAGTGTGGCTATATTGGCTCTTCTTCAAAGTTGTAAATAAATAATATGAATATTATAAAGGAGAGAGGAACTACTCAGCGAATTTATAAATCAACAAAACTATATTAAACCAGGACATTGCTT
>CAZNRT010000202.1:0-2307 GCA_964575445.1 uncultured Proteiniphilum sp.
TACCCTCAATACTATTTTGGCTCATAGCTACCAGCTACAGATCTGAAGCTAATAGCAAGTCTGTTCCACCCATTAATTGCCACAATAGCCATAGTGAGAGTTGTCAACTCCTTTTCGGAGAAATGCTGCAACATATTGTTGTATAGCTCATCTGACACTTCATTTTGAGAAATCAAGGTCAACTCTTCAGCCCACTCCAATGCAGCCCTCTCACGTTCACTGTAAAATGGAGCCTCACGCCAAGCCGACAAAGCATATAGACGCTGCTCTGTTTCGCCACCCTTTCGTGCATCTTTCGTGTGCATATCTATACAGTAGGCACATCTATTGATTTGTGATACTCTCGTCTTCACAAGCTCAAACAAACCTTGCTCCATATCCGAACTATGCACAAATTTCTCAAGCTCCAACATCCCTTTTAATGCATTAGGGGCTGCAGAATAATAATCTAAACGTTTATTACTCATTTGTTTTATTGTTAAATTGATTGATTATTAAATTCATTATTTAAACTTATTCTCTAAGCTTTCATACTCCTCAATTGCCCCCATGGCAACCATTGAATGTGCTGTAGCACCGCCGGCACGCATCTCGGCTGCCACCCATATTGCCTCCATAATTTCCTCTTTAGTGGCACCCGCTTTCAGAGCGCCAAGAATGTGCCCACGAATGCAATAAGGGCATTGAGTGACATGTGCCACAGCCACCGCTATCAGTTGTTTAGTCTTTTCATCCAGAGCTCCTGCTTTGAATACTGTTTCGCTAAAATTTTGCCATGCCTCCGCCTGATCTGGAGCCAATTCATTTCTCCTCTTCTCTCTATCGTATGTGTAGGGAGGATATAAATTATTACTCATAATGTGATATATTAAAATGTTATTTATATGTTACGAGAGCTTTGCTTGTCTATAAGTCGAATTATAGACAGTGCCCTGATAACCGTATTCTTTCAGTCTTATAACAACCCCTATTTATATTAGTTCATAAATGAGGGAGTGTTTGAATAGTGTTTGAATGGTGTTTGAATGGATTTTAAATTCTCTAAAACCTGTTTTTCTAATTGTTTACTCTTTCTCTTTGCCTAATTGTTTTTTTATCTCTTTGTCAAAATCACTTTCAAAAAGTTGGTCTTGAATGATACGGAACTTATCGAATTCGGTTTCAGATTTTAGCTTCGCCTCCAACATGGTTACTTTTCCATTATCCATCAAAATAGGATAATTGGAAAGTTCTAAAAAGCTATCCAAAAATTTTGTCCACTGTTGCATAGAAAAAGCAATACCGCGCTGTGCATTATTTTCTGCCAAATCGAGATAAGCAGAAACAATACGGTTAAGTTCTGCAATATGACGATGCGATAAATAGTTTTTTGCTACAGATACATCCGATTTCTGTATTTTACCATCAGGAGCGTCTTTCCAAGTACTTAATCCTAAATAGAGTTTTTTGGCATCTACTTCGTTATAAATAATTTCAACAGCGGTTTGACCAGTAATAGCCCAATGTAGTTTATTTTGTACCATCGTAAAGAAATTGCGAGTTTGTGCACTTTTCTTATCGTAATCTGTACTTAAAGCATATAAATCGGTTATTTTCTGGTAAAACCTACGTTCACTCGCCCGAATTTCTCTAATGCGCTCTAATAACTCATCAAAATAATCTTGTCCAAAGTTTTTCCCTTGCTTCAAGCGTTCATCGTCCATCACAAAGCCTTTGATGATAAACTCGTTCAATGTTTGAGTTGCCCACTTTCTAAAATCGGTAGCCTGCATTGAGTTTACACGATAACCTACTGCTAAAATGGCTTCTAACCGGTAGAATTTGGTATTATAACTTTTTCCATCCGAAGCAGTTGTTTCCAAAATGGAAATAACTGAATCTTCTTGCAATTCTTCTGATTCAAATATGTTTTTAAGGTGCTTACTCACCGCAGGAACATTTACCCCAAAAAGCTCTGCCATTGTTTTTTGGGTTAGCCAAAATGTACCGTCTTGAAAGTAAACAGCAACACTGTGTTTTTTGTCTTCTGCATTGAAGAGTAAAATATCTTTTGGATTCATATCAAGCCGAAAGGATTTATCAGATGAGATGCAACAACCCAGTGAGAGTTGCTTTCAAGTTTATTTATATTTATAATAATCATTTACAAAATTATTGAGACTCTTCGTTCCTCAGAGTGACAATCGATTATCTATATAAACGCACACGCATACTCAAACTCCTGTCGATCGATATCAAGAGAGTAATCAGAAGAAGTATGTTGGGACGTTGGGTCGAATTGCAATTCGCCCCTTTCCCTATCTCGTT
>CAZNRT010000203.1:0-2219 GCA_964575445.1 uncultured Proteiniphilum sp.
GTAAGCCCTCTGTAAACTCCGTCTATTCCCATTAGTTTTTACGGTATACCTTTGTGCTCAAAACAAATATTATGGTATATTGGAATTTAGCTTACTTCAAGCAAGTATACGAGCAGTATATTAGTTCAGGGGATAGTGTCCGAGATTTTTGCAACTCACAAGGCATTAAAGAGAATCGATTTTATTACTGGATCAATAAGGTTAAACTTAATGTGACAGCATCATCAAAAACTCCTAAAGGATTTATTCCGATAACTTCTAAAGATGCAAACAAGCTTACTGGAGTTGCAATAACAACAAGAAAGAGAGAAGCATTATCCAATAAGACACAAAATTTAAAACTACACTATCCCAATGGTGTCGTATTAGAGGTAACGGAAGAATCTGATCTTGAGATGATCAAACAACTAATCACTCTAATCCCATAGGCATATGTTTAGTTTGACAGCTTCCGATAGATTTTACCTGTATCCTTATCCCACAGATATGCGTAAGAGCTTTTATACCCTTAGTGGAATTGTGACTAATCAAATGGGTATGGATATACAGCATGGAGATGCTTTTATTTTTATCAATAAACTCTGTACATCTATGAAGATTCTTCACATGGAGTATGGTGGATTGGTTATTTACCATATGAAGCTATCTCAAGGACAATTTGCTCTACCTACAATAGATTTTCAAGATGGGAAAACAGTCTCACACAAAACCCTATGGAGCGACCTTGTTCTTATGGTTCAAGGTATAGATGTGCAACAAGTAAAGCATCGAAAAAGATGGAATTATGCAGATCAAAATAATACATTATTGGCTACAAAAAAGTGATAAATAATTGCTTCAAAGCTAGTATATATCGTCATTATTTAGTATCTTTATAGTATAAATAAAAGCTCAAAATGACAGATATTTCTTTTGATAAAGACGAACTTATACGCCACTTATTAGCTGATCGTGATAGACTGTTTAGAGAAAATAGTCTGCTTCTCTCTAGCATAGAAACAGATCCTGAAAAGAAGAAGCAAGAGTATAAGAAAGAGTTAGCTCAAAAGGATATATTGCTTGAAAAGAAGGATGCTCGTATTGCTCAATTGGAGAAGCATATTGATTATCTTAATCGTCAACTTTATGGTGGAAAGACAGAACGGCATATTAATTCTAATCCAGATGCAAGGCAGTTGGATATCTTTGAAGGTGTTGATTTGTTGCCTGGTGAAGAAGAAGCAGCTACTAAAGCCAAAAGTGAGGTAAGAGCTCAGAAACAGGCCAGAACTAAACGTATGGAAAGAGTAAAGAAAAACCCAGTACGTAAAGCTCTGCCTGATAACCTAGAACGTAAAGAAGAGCATATATACCCTGAAGGATATAATCCAGAGGAGTGGACTCTTCTAGATGAAGAGGAGCCTCTTTATAGCGAGGTATTGATGAAAGAACCCACTAAGTTTTACGTACTTCGCACCTATCGTCACAAAGCTATTAGAAAATCAGACCGAGTTATTGTTACAGCTACTTGCCCTGTTAAACCCATTGCTAAAAGCTATGCATCATCTTCTTTACTTGCCGATCTTATGGTTGATAAGTATGTAGACCACATCCCCTTTTATAGGCAACGGCAACAGTTTGAGCGATTAGGGATGAAGATACCAGAGTCCACAATTTCTGGGTGGTTTCAACAGGTCAGTGACTTAATGATGCCCTTATACTTCCGATTATGGGAGTTGATGAAGAAGTCTGATTATTTACAGTGTGACGAAACCACATTACCCATTGTACGAAACGATAAACACAAGACAGTTAAAGGATATCTCTGGCTTGTGCGAGAACCTATGTCTGGACGTCAATACTTCTATTGGGACAAAGGCTCTAGAAGTGGAGAGGTTGTGCTTAAACTTTTTAATGGATATCAAGGAGCTCTACAAACAGATGGGTATGAACGATATGAATTACTTGAGGGAAAGAAGGGGGTGATTCTATTATCCTGTTGGGCACACGCTAGAAGAAAATTCACAGAGTCTATAAAGAACGACGAAGCTCGTTCAGAAAAAGCATTGGAACAGATACAGCTACTCTATGAGATAGAGTGCCAGATTAAAGATAAGGAACTATCATTTGAAGAGGCAGCTAATTATAGAAAACGATTAGCTTACCCTATCATGGTTGTATTTGAAAAATGGCTTTTAGCAGAGCACCCCAAAGTAATAAAAGGAAGCCCTATTGAAAAG
>CAZNRT010000204.1:0-2183 GCA_964575445.1 uncultured Proteiniphilum sp.
ATTAAAACACAAAGTGTGGAAATAATACACCCCCACACTTTGCAAATTAATAGTATATTTATCTATTGGCTATTCTTTTATCTTCTGTTGCCACTCATAGCAATCATCACATAATATAGCAGTGTAGCCAATGAGCTGAGTGCAGCCACCACATAGGTGTATCCAGCCCATCTAAGTGCATCAGTGGCTTGACTGTGATTGCTCACATCAGTCACTCCAGCACTGCTGAGCCATCTGAGGGCACGAGCCGAAGCGTTAACCTCCACGGGCAATGTCACAAAGCTAAACAGTGTGGTGAGCGCAAATAGTGCAATACCAAACCACAACAGACCAGGAATCATATTCACCGTGAAGATACCGACAAGTAATATCCACGTCACCCACTTTGATGCCGAGCTAACGGCGGGCACCAATGCCGAGCGAAGCTTTAGCGGTGCATAACCCTTGGCATGTTGCAGGGCATGCCCCGTTTCGTGAGCTGCCACCGCAGCCGCAGCCACACTGTTGCTACCAAATACGGGCTCGCTTAGGTTGATAGTTTTGTTAGTTGGGTTGTAGTGGTCTGTAAGTTGTCCTCGCACAGATACAATCTGCACATCATATATGCCATTGTCATGAAGCATCTTCTCTGCCACGTCTCGCCCAGTCATTCCATTTCGCAATGGCACTCTCGAGTACTTCTTAAATCTACTTTGCAGCATACCCTGAACCACGAAGCCCAGCACTGCAATCAAAATCATTAATATCCAAACTCCAGTCATAAAAGTATTCTATTTAAAAAAAATTCGTTAGTCAATATTTGTATCATGAAATAGTATTTCAAAAATCGTACCACATTTTGGGAATGTACCGAGATTCATCTTTTAATAACACCTTTTAGCATTGGCACAAAGGTGAAGTGCCCAGCACTTGTGGTGGAGTATTCATTCTCATCGGTTCTCTTTATCACCAACATCTCCTGCATCTTCACACCCACTGGCACCACCATCCTGCCACCAATTGCCAATTGTTTCATCAGCTTTTCGGGGATAGCTGGCGCTCCACAAGTGACAATGATGCCATCATAAGGCGCATGCTGTGGCAAGCCCTCAAAACCATCGGCAACAACTATCGTTATATCAGGCACCGAGTCAAGCTTTGCAAGATTGTCTGAAGCCACTTGCGATAGCTCTTCTATCCTTTCTACTGAATACACCTTGCATCCCATCTCTGCCAAAATAGCAGCCTGATAGCCACTACCAGTGCCGACTTCTAACACCTTGTCTCCTTTGCGAGCATCCAACAAATCGGTCTGAATAGCCACTGTGGTGATTTGCGAGATAGTTTGTCCAGATGCTATGGGTAGCGGTCTGTCATCATACGACTCTGCCTGCAACTCATCCATCACAAAATACTGTCGCGGCACCGCCTTCATTGCCTCTATCACTCTTTGGGATATAGACTGCTCTTCGGCAATTTGGTTTAGAACAGCATATCTGATATTTTGTTGAAAAATAGATTCCGCATTAGTCATATCGTTTATTTATATTTATAAAGAACTATCTTATTTATCGCTATCGCCACCCACTGCTTCATTCAGCAGTTTCATTTTGCGCTTCAGCCTCATTGTCTTTCGGCGCAAGTATATTCTTCTGCCCATTATCTCAATCTCGAAGTAGAGAGATCTGTAAAGCTTATCGATAATATCCGACTCATCATTTACAACGTATTCGGCATTGAGCAAGTTCAAAAAGTTGCGCAAATCCTTGAATGTCCGTTTGCGCAATTCACTGATAGATTTGTTTACTTTTAGTTGAGCCAGCTCAAGAGAACGTTGTGCATGAGCACCTTGCAGCTTGTCATTGATCACAAATAGGTTATCAACAAACTCTTGCACTCCAATATTTTGGATAGCATCTCTCACCCTCTGTATATCGTTATAATGGATACGCAACTCTTCGATAGCACGAGTAAGATAGTCCAATCCTGCATGATAATGATTCTTCCCCACTAACCTTGCCCAACGATAAACTATCTCTGCGCTTTGCGATTTTTCATCTCCAAAGTTACCTTTGCGATATATCTTCGAGAAGTACATGATACTCGTGATAGTGCCTTTTCGCATGCTATGCAATTCAGCAATAGTCTTGGTGAGTTCATGTCCAGGCTCAGTTTTAATAGTATCTTGCAACTTACCGTTTGAC
>CAZNRT010000205.1:0-2169 GCA_964575445.1 uncultured Proteiniphilum sp.
TCTTTTTTTAAAGGGACGTTGTTGGCAATTTGGTATTTGACTGTGCAGAAGAAGTTATTAAAACGAAGATGAAAATCTACTCTTTTATTATTACCTTTGTATAAATGATTTACATCTATATAAATAGACTTTATTAGTATATGAAAGCATATTATAGAACATTGATTGCTGTAACGATACTTTTTTCAGCAATTTCATGTGGCTCACTCAATATTGGTGGGGGCAATAAAGAACAAAAAGTATTGATTACAACATCAGAAGGAAATATAAAAATAAAGCTATACAATGAAACGCCTCTCCATCGTGATAACTTTAAGAAGTTAGTTAAATCAAAGTTTTATAATGAGGTTTTGTTCCATCGAGTTATAAAAGAATTTATGGTTCAAGCGGGTGATCCAGAGTCTAAAGCTGCTGGTTCAGATATCCATTTAGGAGGCGGAGGTGTTGATTATACGATTCCTGCCGAATTTAGAACTCCCAATATTTATCACAAAAAAGGTGCATTAGCAGCTGCGCGCACTCCTGACAATGTTAATCCAAAGAAGGAGTCATCAGGCTGTCAATTTTATATTGTTGTTGGCAAGAAATTTACAGATCAACAATTGGATGCTCTTCAAGCAAATAAAGCCTTGAAATATAGAAATTCAAATGATTTGTCGCATTTGTTTAGTGAGCAAGCTCGCATTGATTATAAAACAATAGGAGGTACACCTCATTTGGACGGTGATTACACAGTATTTGGCGAGATTTTGGAAGGGCTTGATGTAGTGGATAAAATATCTTTAGTAGAGACAAATAGATCTGATAGACCTATTAAAAATGTTAGAATATTGAAAATGAAACTTGTGAGAAAATAAATATATTTTTTTCTTACGTCATTAAATTCTCAAATAATAAATAACGAAAAACATGGAAATAGATTTTGTAGTTACATGGGTTGATATGGATGACCCAAAATGGAAAGAAAGTTTTGGCAAGTTTACAGGAAAGATTGATAATACTAAGAATGAAGTTTCAGAGGCTCGTTTTAGAGACTATGGGTTACTTAAATATTGGTTTAGGGGTGTAGAGAAGTTTGCACCATGGGTTAGATATATCCATTTTGTGACATGTGGTCAGAAACCAGATTGGTTGGATGAGACCAATCCTAAGCTGAGATTAGTAGATCACAAAGACTACATTCCAAATGAGTTTTTACCTGTATTCAACTCATCTCTTATTGAGATATATCTACATAAGATTCCTGATATTGCTGAACATTTTGTCTATTTTAATGATGACTTCTTTATCATCAATTATTTGACAAAAGAGAGATTTTTTAAGAATGGATTGCCAAATGATATAGCAGCTTTCCGACACAATTCGGGTATGGGTATGTGGTCAAAATGTCTAAAAAATAATGTTCGAGTTATTAATGAGCGATTTGATAAGAAGGAAGTTCTTAAAAGAGACCATGATAAGTGGTTTGACCCATCATACGGCAAAAAGGCAAACTTAACCAAGTTACTTAGGCCCTATAGAAAATTTGTAACTCTTATGACTCCACATAATGCACAACCATACTTGAAAAAAACATTTGAAGAGGTGTGGGATTATGCTGGTTATAGACTTACAGCTGTTTCAAAAAATAGATTCCGTAGCCCTGATGACTATACACAAGAGCTGTTTAGAACGTGGCAAATTTGTCAATCCAACTTTAATGCATATAATACATATAAGGACACTAAGATGTTTCCTTTATTGGTCAGACCAAAGCAAGCAATTAAAGCTGTTCGCAATCAATCATATAAATTAGTGTGTTTGAATGACAATCAACATATTCCAAACTATGATAAAGTTATGGGAGAGATAGAAAAATCATTTGAATCAATACTGCCAGTGAAATCAAGTTTTGAGAAATAAGTTATCTAAGGTTTAGTGATAGGGATATGATCTTTCCAAAACTCAAACTCATGAATTAAAGGTGCATGGCATCCAAAAGGCAATTGTTTATTCATATGATTATATGCAAATGTTGGACAATTTTCTATAGCGAAGTATATAGCCTCATACCAAGCTGGCTTTTTGAAATTATTATGTAGCATAGGAACTTCAATTGCCCAAAACATGTCTTCATTATAGATATGATCACCTTCTTTTTGTTTTTCAAAATAGACATCCAAAATGTTT
>CAZNRT010000206.1:0-2133 GCA_964575445.1 uncultured Proteiniphilum sp.
CACACTCTCTTCAATTATCTCAATCTCTTCATCCGTCAGCTCATAAAGCTGGTACACCAATTGGTCTATTTCAGTTTCTAATTTGCTGGTATCGGCTGTGGGGGTTTCTTGTTTGATTTTTAGAATTTCATCGACTAATTCTAAAACTGTATCAACTTTATATTTATCACTAAGATCAGGAAGTGGGAAATTATCAACATCATATACTAAAATCTTAGGGAAAGCACCTTTTGTAGCCTTAGGCGAAGAATTAAAATGATAAAATGTTGCAAGTTTAGAGTTTAGAATGGCCCATAAAAATTCTAAAGTATAATATTCATCTTTTCTAATCACAGATATAATTTGAGGGTCGTTAACAAATTCTTCTTCTATTAAACAAGCAATTATACCAGGGTTTGTTATTTCTCTTATGATAATTCTTTTTTGATTGAAATACTTTAAATCAACATAAGTTGCTAAATGTTTGCCATACCACACATAGCTACCTGTTCTTTTATTTCCATACTTAGTTATTGATTCTCCAAATATTTCCTCTTTATATTCATCATTAATTTTTATATTGGAATGCCATTCCCTGTTTTTTACAATCGTCTCTGCTTTATTAAGACCATAAGTTTTTATTAAATCGCTCTTTCTATAAGGAATATATCCTTGAGTTGAATCGTAATGCAAAGATAATGTATTGGAAGATTTTATTTTTTGTGTCAATGAAATTATGCGCTTGTCAAGCTTAAATATAAGCCCCCAGTTTTGATTGTTTTCTTCAAATATATTTTTTGGCAATGTTATTAACTCTCTACTTGACAACTCAAGAAACGATGTGACACTATCTGTTTTTTTAAAGGAAAGATGATTGTGATTAGTAGTCTTTGTAAACTGAAATACTATATTCCTCACAGTTGCATCTTCAAATATTGCAATTTCAGTACAGTCTAAAATCTCATCAATTGCCCAATTATCAAAAAGGCTTATACGATACGTTTGAGCGTATAAATTAAATAAAATCGTATTGGGTATTATATATGAGATATTACCTTGGTTTTTTAGAATCTCTCTACCCTTATCAATAAACCAATAATAAATCTCGAAATCTGGAACTTTTGATAAGTTCTCCACTAAATATTTGCGTTGTTCTCCTTTTATTGATACACCATACGGTGGATTCCCAATCACCACATCAAATCCCACAAAATCACCATCATCATTAAGCACTTCAGGAAACTCGAACCGCCATTCGAAAGCATTTTCGTAAATCTTGTTCGATTTTATCTCCTCCACCTCATGCTCTAACTTGATTATTTGGTCTGTAAATCCTTTTACCTTTTTATTTAGCTCGGTCTTCTCCTTTTTGGTCATCTCAAAAATGGATGTCTGCTGCGTATGGTTTAGCATCTCACCCCTAAGTTTGCTAAGACGCTTCAGGCGAGGGTCGTTTTGCGAAATCTCGCTCTTAAAGTCAGATTTGATAGTCGCAATAAGGCTCTCCATTTCTCGCTTTTGCTCTTTGTTGTGTGCATTGCGATATGTGGACACTGCTATGCGGTAGCTGTCAATGGTCCATTTGCTACTACGTAATGCCTGTTTCAAATCAGAGTCTAAGGAGAAGCGGCTCACTAATGAGTTGCCTATCTTGATGTTGATATCAATATTAGGGAGAGTTTGCAGCTCTGGAACGTCTGAATTAAATGTTTTGGCATCTTTAATATAGTAAGCATTTTTGAGCAACTCAATCCACAATCTCAAGCGGCATATCTTCACCGAATTGGGGTTTATATCCACTCCAAAGAGGGAGTTTTCGATAATGGTTTGCTTTTCGTGAAACAATGCCTCTTGCACACGCTGGCTCTCGGGCGAGTGTGGATTGTACTCAAATAGGCGGCTATTCTCGTCAGTAATTATCAACTCGTCATTTTCCACCTCCACATGATACTCCTTTAGTCGCAAGCCATTGCGATCTTGCAATATCTTCAAATCATTTTTCACGGCTATTATCTCGTTCAGAGCCGACACCAAGAAGTGTCCCGATCCCACTGCGGGGTCGCATATCTTGATGCTATTCACAATATCGTTTGCCTCGCCTATATCATCTATCTTATTATATACATCGGTCAAAGTTTTGCAGGTCCAATTTTT
>CAZNRT010000207.1:0-2108 GCA_964575445.1 uncultured Proteiniphilum sp.
CTCTTTTTTTGTCTTGTATTATTTTTTTCCATTATTTTATTGGTTTGCAAGCTATCCCGCTGTGGCGGGATCTTCGTTACACTACGATTGTCAATTAAATCACAAATCATCTCACAGTTCTGTCCCCCTGCCCTTTGCCACTTACTGTAGCAAATATATATTTAAAATAATCGGCAGTAGATAGGTTTTGAAGCATCTCTGCGTCTTTGATAGCCAATTTGCGTGGAGTTGACATATCTATTTCATTAATCTGAGCCAATCCCGTGATGCCAGGTTTGTGATTATACACCCCTCTTTGGCTACGCTCATCTATTAGGTCTGTCTGATTATACAAATTTGGTCTGGGACCCACAAGGCTCATATCACCCTTCAACACATTCACCAACTGTGGCAATTCATCAAGCTTTGTATGACGCAAAAATGCTCCAAACTTTGTAATTTCGTTAGTATTTGCCAAGTGCGTTGCCACTTGCTTAGCACTCACATTCATTGTTCTAAATTTGTATAGATTGAATGGCTTCTTGAATCTCCCCACCCTCTCTTGCTTAAATATTGGCGAGCCTGTATCAAACAGCCCAATTATAAAAAGCACGAGCATTACTGGTGATAGGAATAGTATCCCAAAAAATGAAAATATAAAATCAAATAGTCGTATCATAATAAATGTAAGTTTGCTGTTTTGTTTTAAGTGAATGATTTAACTGTTTTCTTGATTCCATCCTTTGCCGACATCGGTAACTCACTCACTCCTAATGCCTTTTTGATCTTCTCATTCGATACCACATAGTTTTCTGTCAATTTCTGCAATCTCAACGCATTTAGTGGCAGTCTCAATTTTGTGCCCATTTTTGCCACACCGCTTATTATAGCTTTAGGAATTTTCCATACTCTTGCCCTTATATCCATCGATTCGCACATGGCAGTTATCAATTCGTTTGTTGAAATAGCTTCATCATCGCATACATTATATATTCCGCTATCCACATCATCCTTCACTATCAATTGCTCAGTCACATAAGATATATTATCAATAGAGCAAAACGATCGCTTGTTCTCAAAATCACCTAATGGCCACGGAATTCTACTTTTTATCACATTATATAAAAGGTTCAAATTTCCCTTGTTTCCAGGTCCATGAATCATAGCTGGACGCACAATGTACACATTTTTATACTTGGACTCATATTCAGCCCTCTTGCTTAATATATACTCTTCTGCTTTTATTTTAGATTCGCCGTACGGTCCTACTGGAGCAGGATTCACATCCTCTGTCAACACACTGCCAGGAACATAATCTGCCGCAGCTTTAACCGAGCTAAAAAACACAAACGACTTAGCATCCGATTGTAAAAACCAGTCAAACACCTTTTGGGTTAAACCCGTATTCACATCAAAATAAACATTTGCATCATTCGTATTGTCTGTATCGTGTGCCTTACCAGCTAAGTGTACTACTGCATCAAGTGCTTCCAACTTGTCTAATTCATCCCAAGAATAGGTTTTCACAACACCCTCTTTGGCTTGCTGACTTATATCTAATCCATATAGATTATATCGCTCTCCCCAATCTTTAGTAAAATTAGACCCAACAAATCCGTTAATCCCTGTTATTAGTATATTCATTATATGCTTTTTGTTCTTTTCTATTATTTAGCTCACAAAAATACAGATATTAGATTTAGTAGGCAAATGAAAACAGAACGAATAACCAATGATAGAACGCCTTCGGCTGTTAGTACGCTTCGCTGTTAGTACGCCTTCGGCTGTTGGGACGCTTCGCTGTTATCGAGTGTCGAGAATGTCCAGTGGACATAATGTGATTAACCGTATGATTTATCTTACGGATATGATACCCACACCAACCACACCCACCCGTTAGGGTGGCACTAATGAACAATTACGAGATTGTGCTGCCCTACGGGCAGGAAGAGAGGGGGGCGATTGTTGATCCATAGGTTGAAACCTATGGTTATTCACATGTTGCCCTACGGGCAGGCTTGTTCTTCGCTACAGTTAATCAGTTAATCAGTTAAACGATTAAACGATTAACCGCTATCGAGTGTCGAGAATGTCCAGTGGACATAATGTGATTAACCGTATGATTTATC
>CAZNRT010000208.1:0-2061 GCA_964575445.1 uncultured Proteiniphilum sp.
CCGTAAGATAAATCTTACGGTTAATCACATTATGTCCTCCGGACATCTCGGTACTCGATAACAGTGAAGCGTTCTAACAGCGAAGCGTACTAACGCCGAAGGCAACTAACAGCGAAGCGTACTAACAGCGAAGCGTCCCAACGCCGAAGGCGAATTGGCGTATAAAAAAAGCAGGGGCTTGACATTACGCCAACCCCCCGCTCACAATTCAATTACTTCGACTCAATTAAGTTGCCACACCTTACACAGCATTGTTAAGACCACCATCATCTTTCGCTTCAGGGCTCTTACCTGCCTGCGGCATTTGCTCTGATGCACCACCATCATCATGATTTGCGGCAGCATCATATACCTTAGCATCTCCCTCAGATTCGGCAGAAACGTTTGCACCAGCATCTGTACTTTCCAAGTTGTTGTCAAAGAATTTTATTTTATTCTTCGTCTTCTCAGATACATTTGCATTTTGCATTATGCTTGCAATCTTTGGTGCAATTACGCCATTTTCATTCTTAGACTTTGTGGCGTTCCTCATAGTAGTGCGATGCGAGTAGATATTAGCAGTTCTGCTCATCACCTTTGCCACTGCAAATACAGAATACTCAATGTCTTTTGCATCTGCCTCAAGAGATAAATCACTTAGCACCTTAATGAAGGTTCTCATTCTGTCCCAAGTTGACTTTCTGAGCTTTGGGATGTTAATATTCTTCATGTCTCTCCATGCCCATTTCACGTCACGTTCGATTCGGAATGCTTCATACTCAGCTTGCACTGATCTCATCAACTCAAGCTGCTCAGTCACCTTTGACACTCTTGCAGCTTCCTTTAGAGCTTCATCTTCATCAATCTCACTTAAGAGCTGCTTGATGTAGCTCGACAATTTGTCTTGCAAGCCATTGATCCACCACTTGCCATACTTCTTGAGATACCTTTGCAACACCTGCGATGCCTCTCTGACTTCTGCGTCAGGGTGTCTGAGACCCGCTTGCACATAATCAAAGAAGGAAGTTGTAGCCTCTTTGCGCTCGGCATTCTTTTTGTTAATCTTAATAGTTAACGTATGCCCCCTTTCCTTTACTTTAATCAGCTCTATATTAGGCAACTCGCTCTTTACTCGCTCGAGTGCATTAATATAGAAGGTGTTTGTAACCCCTTCTGATGCGGTATTAACTGCGCTTACAATATTTGGGTACATCTCAGCGTACTCTGCATTGTAAAGCATTTGGACCCAAGTGTCGGTCCCTAAATACTTAATTAATTCGTTCATTTTTTTCTCGCATTTTGGCAATCTTATAATTTCATTTTTTTTCTATAAGATATTTTGCCTGATTATTAAGTTATAGCTTCCAAATTTCTTCTTCCGCTATATCTTACGCCCTGTAAGACGACACAAAGATATGTCAACTTCTTCTATCTCCAAACTTTTTCTGATAAAAATTAAACACTATTTGAGTAATTAATAATTATTAACGTGAAAATGGTGCTTTTCCAACAATGAAGCATCTTTATTATTGCTTTCATATGCAAACAATTGTTTGGTTGCTTGGTAGTTCTAATAGTTGTAGTTAAAAACCTTTCAAATTGAAAGCTATTGCTATTTATTAATCTTATAGTATAACACTGCAATATATTGAAATGTCAGATTTGTTAAGACGCATTGTGATATTTATTCTTTTTCACTATATAGCATTATCGTTAAACATTATATATATAATGATATGCTCCTTTATCAAGTTCATTGGCTTGATATTCTTTAATGTAAAAATTGGTTGCGAAGTTTCGTGTTGAATAATTGTATGGTTCGATATGCGGATTTATTGTCCGTTTCGCAATCTTGTATCTTATCAAAGTAATCCATTACAAATATACAAATTAATCTTTGATGCAAACCAAATATTTTCCACATTTTTTTTAAGTGAACTGATATTCTTTTTTTTACGTTTGTGGATGATACAAATAATGGCTTGAAAAATAAATATTCTGACCCATCTTAAATTTAGATTGGCACCCAAAATCCAAAACACATCGATCTAAATTAAATATGACCCATATTTTGTTCAAAAC
>CAZNRT010000209.1:0-2036 GCA_964575445.1 uncultured Proteiniphilum sp.
GCATCAATGTCATTTTACACCAATACATTTTACACTCAAAACGCATCATCATAAAATCACAATCCCCCACCTGCCTAAAAATTCTGACCCAATCTAAATTTAGATTAGCCACCTTAAACCCAAAACACATCAATGTGATTTTACACTGATACATATTGAATCCAAAACACGTCAATCTAAATTTACACCGATACATATTAAATCCAAAACATGTCAATCTAAATTTACACTGATACATATTGAACTCAATATGCGTCAATCTAAATTTACACTGGCACATGTAAGGTGTAATCAGCATCGATTATTTGTTTTCTTACCAATATTTACGAGTGATCAGTAGCTTCGGATTGATGTCTCAGCTATGTAGAAGTGTAATCAGTGGCTTCGGATTTGTTTCTTGGGTGCGATTATAAATAATCACCATCGTGAGATTTGTTTCGTCACCACATTCATGAGTGATCATTAGCTTAGGAGAGCTATGTCGGCTATGTTCACGCCATTTTGGGACTAAAAAAAGGTCTTGTGTAGTGGTTATGATAAGATTTGGGCATGTTTTGGTTTCGATATTGGGGTAGGTTGACCGATTTGGGCACTTTTTTATCCCCACTATGGTGTGAAGAGCCCAATTTGGGGTTGGCATATTTTCAAGGTTTTCTGACTTTCGGTATGGGTGCACCAATTCCACCTTGCAACGATCTGTTTTATCCACAGAATAGCGTTGAAAAGTAGTTAGATAATATATTTCTATTAATTGTTGCATGAGTCAGAAACTTATTTTGTATATTTGCCTAACTAAACCAAAATAATAAATGAAGATGGCAGGTAAAGCATCAACAAAGATAGTAAAAAAAACCACATTAGTGAAGAAAAAGAGAACAGAAGATAGTGAAATAAACTTCAAGCTCAGCTGGATGACAAAGCTAAAGCATGAAGACTTTTTGTACAAAGCCTCCACCCTGTTTAGGTTGACCGAGCTATTCATGAGGCACAAAATCAAGCCCACCACCGATATTAATGTTGATTGGATGTTTGACAATGTGAAGGCAAATATCGATAAGATGCAATCAATGCCACCCAAACAAATGGGTCACGATCTCACCAAAACAATACGAGAACTGCATGCCAAGCGCAAAGGCATGCTCACGGGCATACGCGGATATCTCAAAACAATAATAAAGTTTCCCAACGCCAACGTGCCCAATCATCAAATGGCAGCCCATACGATAGCCTTTTGGTTGCAAAACATATATGGCACTCGCCATTATGATTTTGGTATTACTGAACTAAGTGGCAGAATGAGAGGCATGTTTCTGACTTTTGATAGGGATGAAGAGCTGCAACAAGCATTTGAAACATGTGGACAAACGTATGCTATGAGCGAGCTGCGCCGTGTCAACGAAGAACTTAGCACTGCCTACACAAGACGAGATTTGGAGACAGCATATCAAGATATGGAACCAAGCTTTTGGAAGGTTAGAGATGAAATCTACAAAGGACTTCGCTCCATATTAGACCTACTCGAATTTTATATCAAGATAGATGCCAAAAATCAAGAAGCTTACATTGGTTTTAAAGAAATGCTCTATCATCATTACTTCAAACCCATGCGTGCTGGCTACTGGCAGCAGGTTACTAAGAGGCAGAAGAGGAGGGAGCGAGTGCGGAAGGCGGAGCAGGAGGCTGAGGCAGAGATGCAGAATCAGTAGGATTGATTGATCGATTAATCGATTAATCGATTAATTGAATTACCATTGCTGCATAGCCAAAGGCTATGAATATCAATTGAATATCTATCGAATTACTATCGAATTACAATCGAATCACCACCGAATATCCATGAATCACAATTGAATCACAATCGAACGTATATATATATAATGTGTAAGACTAAGCAGCACTTTATGACTATAAAATTCTTTATCCTATTATATAGGTACTAATCAGCAGTGTATAAAAGAATGCGATTTTTCCTTGAAATAAACCCCCTCAAAGTTTTGTATATTGTATATATAGTTCTATCTTTGCACTCCGATTCC
>CAZNRT010000210.1:0-2024 GCA_964575445.1 uncultured Proteiniphilum sp.
CATTTGTAACATATCCCACGTGTAGCTCTTGAGGGAAGTATCCTTTCCAAACTGGTTGGAACATATCTTGCGACACAAGACCATGAAGCTTACTTACGCCATTTGCCTCTTGTGCAGTTTTTAGTGCAAATACACTCATAGAGAATTTATCGTGCGAACCAGGATTCTCACGCCCCATATCCATAAACTGCTGCCATGAGATACCAATCTTATTTATCATTGGCTCCATGTATTTGTGGATCAGACCCTCTTCAAAGTAATCATGCCCTGCGGGTACGGGAGTGTGCACAGTATAAAGAGTGGATGAACGAACTACCTCCAATGCCTCGTTGAAAGAAAGTTTTTCTTCCGAAACATAGTCAAGTAATCTTTGTGCATTGATAAGAGCGGCATGCCCCTCGTTCATATGATATACATCTTTCTCAATACCAAGCTTCTTCAGTAATAGGATACCCCCTACACCAAGCAAGTACTCCTGCTTCATACGATTTTCCCAGTCACCACCATACAGTTGATAAGTAATGAAGCGGTCATAATCGCTATTTAGCTCTAAGTCGGTATCCATAAGATACAAGCTAATGCGACCAACAGACACTTTCCAGATATTAGCATATACTATTCTATCGTGGAAAGGAACTTCCAACACCATTTGATTTTTGTTTGCATCCAATACTGGAGCAATTGGTAAGCATCCAAAGTTTTGCTGCTCATAGTTTGCAATTTGCTGTCCATCCATCGACAAGGTCTGAGTGAAGTAGCCCTGACGATACAAGAAACCTACTGCAGTCATATCCACACGGCTATCACTTGCCTCTTTTAAATAGTCGCCAGCTAATACTCCCAATCCACCTGAATAGATCTTCAACACGTGAGACAAGCCATACTCCATACTGAAATAGGCTATGCTTGGTCTATCAGCATTATAGGGTACAGACATATAGTCTTTGAATGTTCGAGACACATTATTGATTCTTTCAATAAGTGCCTTATCTTTTACAATCTCCTCTGTACGATCAGTATTTAAGTTTTGCAGAAGAGCAACAGGGTTTTTGTCATGTTTTTCATATTCCTCAAGATCGAGAAGATTGAAAACATCCTTAGCCTCGTCGCTCCATGTCCACCAAATGTTATGAGCAATCTCCTCCAATGGTCTCAGCTCCTTTGGCAAAGAAGAATGAACATGCACATCCCGCCAAATAGGGTTGTTTGTGTTGCTTGTTTGAATAATCATTTTATAAAAAGTTTTAGTTAGTAATATTCTGAATTATTTATTTATTTGTTTAGACATACATTGATTGAACCTCCTCTTTTGTACATCTTATGTTTTTGAATCTAATCAACTTTAAACGTGATAGGTTTTGAAAGTCTCAGATAAGAGTTATGCAACGCCTTATTGTATGCCTCTTGATAGTTTTGAAAGAAATGAGGCCAATCGCTCTTTTCAGACAATTGATAAGCGCATTTTCGCAACAATGAAATTTGCTCCACACTTTTTAGAGAAAAGTCAAGGATAATCTCTGCAATCTCTTTTGCTACAACTGATGAGTTATTGTCATCCCTATAAATTACTTCAACTCCATCATCGATACCTTTTTTATCACCAGCCTTTAATGCCCAAGCCCCAAAGCCAGCCAATGTGGTAGTAACAGTTGGAACTGAAAAGGCAACGCTTTCGTGAGGCGTATATCCCCATGGTTCGTAATATGAAGGAAAAACTGTAAGATCTAACCCTACAAGCAATTCATAGTATTCTGCATTAAAGACACCATCACTACCATGAAGATATGATGGAACAAAGATTACTTTTACTCTATCATTTTTATCATTGCAAAACCCAAGGTGTCGCAACTGATTCATCACCGGATCATGTTGAGGGTCTTGAAGCTCATGAGTAACGAAAGGACATCGACCATCGCTTTTGCAGTCGCCGTTGCCATTAAGTTCATTTACCAAGTCTAGTCGGGGTCCCTTAATCCATGCAGGCACCATGATAAAAGCGATAACATCTTTAGACAAATGCCTCA
>CAZNRT010000211.1:0-2006 GCA_964575445.1 uncultured Proteiniphilum sp.
ACTTTATGAGCACAAAACTTAGACTAATTATTATGAACTTCTTCCAGTTCTTCGTGTGGGGAGCTTGGATGATGACCTTAGGACACTACGGCTTTGTAGAAAAAGCATGGAATGGAGCACAATTTGGTTTAGTATTCTCCACCATGGGCTTCGCATCTCTAATAATGCCCACTCTATTTGGGATAATTGCAGATAAATGGAATGCCAAATATGTTTACGCATTGCTTCATCTGTTCTTTGGAATCACTATGCTTTTTTTACCTTCAATTGATTCCCCAGTTACATTTTTCTGGATTTTATTTGTAGCTATGAGCTTTTATATGCCAACTATTGGGCTCACCAATTCGGTTGGATTCAATATCCTAAAGTCGGAGGGTAAAGACCCAATTACATATTTCCCTCCCATCAGAGTGTGGGGTACTGTAGGCTTCATTGTAGCCATGTGGATTACTAATGTATTTACTAAAGACTGGGGCTTTGGTTATAGCATCAAAGTATCTTTCATTATTTCAGCAATATTTGCTATATTTTTAGCTCTATTTTCACTATTGTTTTTGCCTACTGTAAAAACAAAGGCGAAAGAGAGAAAGGAGAAGAAAACATGGGTAGAGCAATTGGGTTTAGAAGCATTTGTTCTCTTCAAACAGAAGAAAATGGCAATATTTTTTGTCTTTAGCTTGATGCTTGGGGCAGCACTTCAGCTAACTAATGCTTATGGTGATAGTTTCTTGCAAGATGCGACCATTTTCCCAAAGGGTGGAATGATTAACAACTTCTCAACAATCATCTTATCAGTCTCACAAATATCTGAAACATTATTTATCCTTGCCATTCCATTTTTCATGAAACGTTTTGGAATCAAAAATGTAATGCTATTTAGCATGATTGCATGGGTGCTTAGGTTTGCATTATTTGGATTAGCAGGAAATACAGCTTTAGGTTTTGCATTAATCATTGCTTCTTGCGTCATATACGGTATGGCGTTCGATTTCTTCAATATTTCAGGTGCGCTATTTGTAGAAGAAAATACCCATCCATCTATTCAATCTTCAGCTCAAGGTGTGTTTATGCTTATGACTAATGGTATTGGTGCTATTTTGGGCAACATCATTGCAGGACAAGTAATTGTGAAATGGTTTGAAGACCCGATAACACTTGTAAAAGATTGGTCAGGTATCTGGATGGCATTTGCTGGCTATGCTTTGGTAGTTACTATTCTTTTTGCCTTAATATTTAAATACAAACATACACCCGAACTTCATCCTAAAAAGGGATAATTAAACTCACATAATAGAAATGAAGATCTATATTAGAAATATGGTTTGTAATCGTTGTATCATGATTGTTGAAGATATCATGAATAAAATTAATATAGACTTCAAAGAAGTGCTGCTGGGCGAGGTAATTCTAAAGGGAAGGCTATCAGAAGAAAATAAACAAAGAGTAAAGGAGTCACTCGAGGCATTGGGGTTTGAATTAATTGAGGATAAGAATAGTAGAGTAATTGAAAAAATAAAATCTATTATTATAGACCTTATCCAAAACAAAAATAGTGAATTACATACAAACCTTTCTGACTTGTTGAGCAAGGAGCTGAATCAAGATTATAGCTCTCTTTCAAATTTATTTTCTGAAGTGGAAGGTACTACAATTGAGAAATATTTTATCGCCCAGCGTATTGAGAAAGTAAAGGAACTTCTCGTTTATGATGAGCTCACGCTTACTGAAATAGCATATATGCTTAACTACTCAAGCGTTGCTTACCTAAGTAATCAGTTTAAAAAAGTAACGGGCTTAACACCTGGTCACTTCAAAAAAATAAAAGAATCAAAACGAAAACCCTTAGACAGGATTTAGACTTCACTCCGAGTCAATCATCCATTAAAAATATTCTTATTGATGCAATATTGCATGGATAGATTTCAATCATAGAAACCTATTCATGCAATGTTGTATGGATATGAAGAATACATATAGACATAGTAATAAATATTACAATTCTTATC
>CAZNRT010000212.1:0-1918 GCA_964575445.1 uncultured Proteiniphilum sp.
CAAGTTCAAAGAAAGATGACTTAGAGAAATTAAACATCCCAGCAACGATATTACTTGGGAAAGTATCTATAGTAATATTCTTTTGACGAACCGCACCGTTATAATATCTTCTCGACTTCTCAATATCATTTTCAATTGTGCCAAGTTGCTCTTGCAAGTGCATAAAGTTTTGATTAGCCTTCAGCTCTGGATAACTCTCTGCCACAGCCATCAGCCTCATCAATGCCCCACTAAGCTGATTTTCGGCAGCCTCTTGTGATTTCACATCGTGAGCTTGCATTGCACTCGTGCGAGCCTTCGTTACACTGTCAAATGTTTCACGTTCATGGCTTGCATATCCTTTCACGGTCTCCATCAGATTAGGAATCAAATCGTGTCGCTTCTTCAATTGAACATTAATTCCACTCCATGCCTCATCTACAAGAGTTCTGAATCTTATCAACTTGTTATATACCGATACGCCATATAACAAAACAATGGCTACAATGCCCAATACGATAAAAATACTCATATTAATCCTTTTAATTTTGTTGACTTTATTAACTGAATGAAATATAAAAATAATACCCTCAGAATACATAAGACGTAAATTAGCAAACAAAAGTTCACTGAAATAGTGCTTTTGTATAAAATCATTATCTTTGCTATCAATAAAACAAAAATGATATGAAGAACTTCACATTTCAAAACCCTACAAAACTTGTATTCGGCAAAGGAAGAATAGCCAAGCTGAATGAATTAATTCCTATTGACGCAAAGCTACTTATCACCTATGGATTTGGCAGCGTAAAGAAGAATGGAGTGTATGACCAAGTGTTGAAAGCACTACAAGGCAGAGAATATATTGAGTTTTGGGGCATAGAGGCAAACCCCCACGTGGAAACTCTACGCAAAGCAATAGAAGTAGGTAAAGAGAACAACATTGATTTCGTTCTTGCAGTTGGTGGTGGCTCCGTTTTGGACGGCACAAAGCTGATAGCCGCTGGCATTGCCTCCGATAAAGATGCTTGGGATATAGTATTGAGCGGATATGCTGAAGAGCAGATTGATTATGCCTCAATAATGACTGTTCCAGCCACAGGCTCTGAGATGAACTCAGGTGCAGTAATTACTCGTGCCGAAACAAAAGAGAAGTATTCATTTGGGGGCATCAAATATCCATATTTTTCAATACTTGACCCAGAGATTACATACTCACTTTCGGAGCATCAAATAGCCTGTGGGCTGGCAGATGCCTACACTCACGTGTTGGAACAATACCTGACAACTCCCAATCAATCACGCATTATGGACAGATGGGCAGAAGGCATCCTGCTCTCTATTATCGAGATTGCACCACGGATTAAACAAAACCCTAAAGACTACGATCTTATGGCTGACTATATGCTTGCTGCTACTCTTGCATTGAATGATTTCATCCGCATGGGCGTAACAGAAGATTGGGCTACTCACCTCATTGGTCATGAACTAACTGCACTTCATGGCATCACTCATGGGCATTCGTTGGCAATAGTGATGCCTGGCACAATGCGAGTGATGAAGGAGCAGAAGTGGGGCAAGCTACTTCAATATGGTGCAAGAGTATTTGATATCAAGGATGGTCTGGAAGCTGAACGTGTGGACAAAGCCATCGATATGACTGAGCAATTCTATCGCTCTTTGGGACTCACAACAAGGCTATCTGAAGAGAATATCGGTGATGATACTATTCAAATCATCACTGACAGATTCAATGAAAGAGGTTTCTCTTTAGGTGAAAATAAGAATATCACTGGTGATGTGACGAAGGAGATACTTGTTAGCTGCAAGTAATAACTGCCAACTCAAGTAATAGAAGAGCCTCATGTACACACATGAGGCTTTTCTCATAAATATACTCACATTATTTATCAAAACCATAACCGATAAAATTATAATA
>CAZNRT010000213.1:0-1917 GCA_964575445.1 uncultured Proteiniphilum sp.
GAATCCAATCGTTGGTCACTTCCAATTTCATCATAATCTTTGTTGGAGATATTATTTTCATCTGCTCAAAACCAAACAACATGCCGAAGCGTTAGTATTCTATTAACTTTGGAATTCTAAAAGTTTAAATATGAACAACAAATATAATTTGTTGTTCATATTTAAACTTTATAACTTTGAGACCATATCTAATTTATTATTCAAGTATTTGAGAAAATACTTTACCACTGTAAAGATTGAGCTTATGAAAAGTAGAAAGTTTGGAAGCAATGCCACAGCGCATATCTCATTGTATCTAATAGCATTAGTGGCTACTATGGCGGGATGCAACAAGGATTATATTAATGTGATGGAGTCTAAGCCAACGCCCATCGAGTTTGTTGCTTATAATGATGATGGGGTTCAAACGCGTGTAACTGGCAGTAAGTGGGGCGAGGGAGATCAGATTGGTCTCTTTGCCATAAAGAACAATCAGGCTTTGAAATCAGAAAACATATTTGATGGCAACGATAACGTGATTTACGAAACCAATGGTAGCGGACATTTCTACACCAAGGATAAGTATATGTATTATCCCTCCGATGGTTCGGCAATAGATATAGTTGGCTACTACCCTCATAGCAATTTGATTGTGGATTATAAGTATCCTATTGATATTAAGCAGCAGAAGGATGTGTTGTGGAGCAACAATCTGAAAGGTATTAGCAAGACCAACAACAAAAATAATGACTTGCATTTCAAACGAACTCTGTCTAAGGTGGTATTGAATGTGGGTGTAAAGCAACAAGGAGAGTCGCTCGAGGGCATGAGAGTGAGCGTGATCGGTGCAAACACTGCTGGGTCATTAAATTTGGCAACAGGAGAGGTGAGTGTGGATAATGACTCAAAACAAGATTTTGATGTCACCCTTAGCGGTACTGCCACTCAAAAAGAGGTTGTAGCTTTGTTGCTACCCACCAATTTGGAAGAGGTTATCAAAATCAAGTTCACCTTTGCCAACAACAAGACCTACACATGGCAGCTACCACATGCTCTTGCTTCGGGCAAGGTGTATAGCTACAATATAAAGCTTGACAACACTGGCGTGGAGATTTCAAAAGGGGGATATATGGAAATCCCACATTATGCTCTTGCCGACCAAGCACCGCACTCATTCAAAGCAATGCACATGGTGGGGAATAAAGGCTGGCTCAACTCATCATTTACATATGGCAACAATCCTATCCGAAACTACACCGTGTTGTTTGATACCGAAAATAGAGTCCCCTATTGGATAGCATTCCCTATGCACGCTATGTATCTTGCTTCGGGAAATAGAACGGATGATTGGGCTTTCGATCCCATTGTGCCGCAAGAGTATCAGCCATCATTGTTTAGCAGTTGGACAACTAAAGATTTAGATCGTGGACACCTCTTGGCAAGTGCCGACAGGAGTGCTTCTCGCGATATCAATAGAACTACATTTTATTTCACCAATATGGCTCCGCAAAACAATAAGATGAATAGTGGAACCTGGTCAACATTGGAAAACAAAGTACGAACATGGACAACGCAGACAGATTATGATACTCTATACGTAGTTACTGGTACAATATTGGCAAAGCCACCAGCGCAAGTCATATACACTACCGATGATGATGGCAAAAAATCAGTAGTGCCTACTCATCTATATAAGGCTTTGCTACGCAAACATAAGGCAACGGGCAAATATGTTTCGATAGCATTCAAGATGGCTAACGATGCCTCGGGTGTCGGCTATTCTCAATCAGCTGTTTCTGTTGCCGAACTCGAAGCAGAAACAGGATTTACATTCTTCAATGCTCTCACTGCGTCAGAGGCATCAAGCATTAAACAAAATAAATCTATTTCGCCACATTGGAATTAGAACGATGGTTCCAATGTGACTTTATTCTTAAT
>CAZNRT010000214.1:0-1870 GCA_964575445.1 uncultured Proteiniphilum sp.
CTCTGAATTAGTTAAAACTGCATGAAAAGAATAGTTTTGATACTATTTTTGTAGGCAGACACTGATTTGGGGATATCTTTATGCCATTTCAAAACAATAATATTGTGTGTTGCTAAATATTTAAGATTATCTTTACAAACTAAATGGAAAAATATTATAGAGAATGGCTCAAATTCATGTATAAACATCTCCATCTCTCAGCATCCATACCCTTGACAATAAGTTTGAACTAAATAAACTGTTAACAATTCGTAACTACAAAGATTATTTATTACTATCCTTCCTTTCATACATCTGTTTATCAGATTAGTAAAAGACCTTTCATTTGCTTTCATATAATTTTATTTGCGAATGTTACATAGTTTCTATTTAAGAATATTGTATATTTGGCAAGTTGATGAGGAGTTAGGTGAAAAACCTCTATGGTTCGCTTTGTGGAATTATATTTTTTAAGAATATGGCAAAAAATAAAACAATAACAGTACAACAAGTAGATATAGTTCTGTACGAAGAAAATAAACAGGATTATATCTCTTTGACGGATATAGCAAGATATAAAGATAGCAGTCATACTGATGATATAATTAAGAATTGGAAGCGTAACTGGAACACCATTGAGTTATTGGTTTTTTTGGGAAACAATATACAATCCAGATTTTAAACCCGTCGAATTCGAGGGGTTTAGAAAACAAGCCGGACTAAACAGTTTTGTAAATTTTGTTTTATGTTAAAGTTATAACTATGGCAAAAAATAAAAAAATAGAAATAGAGGGTAGAGAAATTTCAATTATTTCTTCGCAACAAGACGATTATATTTCTCTGACAGATATGGTAAAGAGCCAATTACAAGAAGTAATTATCATCAAATGGTTAAGCTTAAAAAGCACCATTGAATATCTTGGAGAATGGGAAGCTTTGTACAATCCTGATTTTAATTATACCGAATTCGGTACAATTAGAAATTCCGCAGGGAGTAACAATTTCGCACTTTCTGTTAAAAGTTGGATTGAAGCAACTAACGCTATTGGAATAACCGCCAAAGCAGGAAGATATGGTGGAACTTACGCTCATAAAGATATTGCCTTTCATTTTGGAATGTGGATTAGTCCGAAATTTCAACTTTTGTTGGTTCGGGAATACCAACGATTAAAAGATGATGAAAGTAATAGAAACCAGTTAGAATGGAACTTTCAACGCACTTCGGCAAAAGTAAACTATCGCATTCATACCGATGCGATTAAAGAAAACCTTATTCCCAAAGAAATTACGAAACCCCAAAGTTCATTTATTTACGCTAACGAAGCTGATTTACTAAATGTGGCTTTGTTTGGAATGACAGCCAAAGAGTGGCGAGATAAAATTCCTGACAGCAAAGGGAATATTCGTGATGAAGCTACCATTGAACAGTTGGTTGTATTAAGTAATATGGAAAGTATCAATGCGCTTTTAATTCGTAACGAATTATCTCAAAGTGAACGATTGATTGAGCTGAATAAAGTCGCTATCAGTCAAATGAAATCTTTATTGGAAAATAATACTTTAAAAAAATTGAAGTAGAGTGTAAAACAAACTAATGTTTCGTAGTTTGAATTTGCAAATGATGTATATTTGTTGCGTAAATAATATGTTAGAGATCACTCATTGCAGTACGACAATAAGGTGGCATCGAATTAGAAAAGCAACTGAAATGAACGAAATTGATATATATATTCAACAGTTTCCCGACAATGTGCAGGAAATTTTGCGGAACATTAGAAAGTTGATAATAGATAACGCGCCCGAAGCAGAAGAATTGTTTGCCTACGGAATGCCTGCATCAATAGTTCGTTAGTGTTTTTGTATCTACACCTCTGCTTTAGTACCATAGAGT
>CAZNRT010000215.1:0-1821 GCA_964575445.1 uncultured Proteiniphilum sp.
GTAGCTAATCTCTCCTTTTTTTCTTATTCTCCTTCTCCTTGATTGCTCTCAGAGTAGTTCGGATAGCTTTGTCAACAGTGCCATATTCAAACTGGAATCCCGCCTGCTGAATCTTTTCAGACGAAATACGGCTACCCCCCAGCACCATATCAGCGGCTTCGCCCATCACCATGCGCAAAACAAATGATGGTACTCGTGGCATAAAGAATGGTCGCCGCATTGCCCTTGCCAAGCGATGCATGAATCTTGCATTAGTAGTATAATCTGGAGCTACAGCATTATATACACCTTTCATCTCCACATCCTCGATAGCTTTAAGATAGATATTGCACAAATCGTCGATATGCACCCACGAGAAATATTGTTTGCCCTTTCCTAAGGGTGAGCCCAATCCAAACCTTGTGGGCAGCATCATCTTTTTTAGTGCTTCGCTCTTGCGAGATATCACAAAGGCAGTGCGAATCTTTACAGTACGTACGCCAATCTCGTTGGCAAATCTATCTGCTGCACTTTCCCATTGCTGACAAGTGGTGCTAAGAAAGTCAGTGCCACTGAGTATATCCTCTTCAGTATAAATCTTATCAGAGATATCGAGACCATAGTATCCTACGGCAGAGGCAGTAATAAAAGCCTCTGGTGCGTTTTCGATAACCCTTAGTGTATCCACCAACAAGTTGGTAGTCTTCACTCTACTTTCCACTATTGTCTTCTTTCTATGCTTTGTCCAGGGGTCGTCACCAAGATTGGCACCTGCAAGATGCACAATATAGTCAGCCTTCTCTAAGGCTTCTTCATCAATATAGCCATTGCGATAGTCCCACTTATAGCGTGGAATCTTACCTTTGACATACCTCTCTCGGCTATACCATATCACCTCATAACCTTTCTTCTTGAGCAGTTTGGTAAGTCTCCGACCTACCATACCCGAACCACCCGTTATCAAAACTGTCTTCATTGTTTGGATCTTTTATTTATTCAACGGTCGTGTTGAAATTTAGTTCGCAAATCATAAGGAAAGCAATATCTATACGCTTATAATGGAGTAATTTGTCATTAAACTCTTTTCAGAAAAGAACATCTTATTGAAATCATACATTATTTAATAAAGATCTCATAGAAATGATAATCTAAAAAGTCTCTTGAAGGGAAGAATCTATCGGGCAAGATAATCGATTGATTCTCATACTTTCTAAAAAAATAATTGACAGCTGGATCTGTAGAATAACTATCGAAGAATCTGGAGAGTAAAATTTTAAAATCAGGAGTAATCGTAATGAATCCTTTATCAAATGCCTTATCGTGAATTGAGTTTAAGCAAAGTCCATTATGAGGGTTTGTTCGATTATATACATCCTTAGACCAAGGCTTTATGTGACTCGCAACCAAAAATTCTGGTATTGACAATCCAGTAATACAACATCTTGAATTATAAGATGAAAGAATTGCACTTCTAAAAAAACTTTGATTGATTCGAGTCTTAATTATAGCATCTCTCTCTCCTCCTTTAGGCAAATCTACAACATTTATGGTCTCAAGTTCTTCAATTGTCCTATTTTGAAATTTAGCTATTAACTTTTCGCTTTCATAGGATAATTCATCCCAATTACCATTGAATTCGCCCCAAATCACCTCTTCTAACTTACTTCCATTTACTAACCCTACAATTCCTTTTCTTTTTAATTCTGGATCAAGTCTTCCAAAATTCCCAATCTTCATATTTAAGGATGAAGGTGAACGACCTATTATATTAGCATATTTAATTATTATCGGATGTGTTTTGCTACTACTTTTAAATGGGACCTTACAATAAACATTAAAAGC
>CAZNRT010000216.1:0-1814 GCA_964575445.1 uncultured Proteiniphilum sp.
TTGGTAGATGGTTGGTAGAAACAGGTAACACGGAAGTCAATACATTTAAAAAATCTACAATCTTTACCACCGTAAAGATTTAATTATTGAGTCCCTATCACCATTAATAAAGGGGGAGATTAACTTATATCGTTTATAAAAGATTACCGGTGCAACTATATTTGTTAGACCAAAGATGGTGGCGGAGATTCATATCAAATCATATAATATCTTCCAGCGTCATCAATTTGCTTTCGATATCATAGTTGGCTAAAGCTTTCTTGCGAAGTGCTTCAACCTTTTGAGAAAATAGTTCGGGCTTGAAATTCTTAGATTGTCTTTTGACTTCTATCACCAATGCTCGTTTTTGTTCGGCATAAATGGCTACAATATCAATTTCGTCTTGGTTGTCACTACCCTTACCTTGCCACCACGACCCAATGTTTGAGAATTTTTTGCTTTCGATAAGCTGTTGACGAAAATATTGTTCAAGAGCTAATCCCGAAAAGGTGTTGTAGTCTTTCTTGATAATATCAGCAAGATGCTCGTAGTTTTGTATCTCAATATATTGCTGATACTTGATAAAATAGCGGAACCAGAAAAGAAGGAATTGATCGGATATCTCATATCTGACAGTTTTGGAGTTTGGTTTTGAGAATATTGGTCGCATTTTTTGAATCAGGTCATAATCCTCTTCCAAACGCTTTAACTGACCACCCAAACTTATACCTCCCAGCACTGCTTCCATCTCTTGCAAAGTGTTTCTTCCATTGGATATTGCAGAGAGGATAGAAAAATAATTGCCATACTGTTTGCCAAATTCCTGAATGAGTAATGCATGTCCTTCAGTAAGAAATGGAGAGTCGGGTTTCAACATAAAATCAACCATGCTATTCATGTCGGTGCAACCTCTATCCATTAATTGTTCGATATATTTTGGAACTCCACCTGTGAAAGTATAAAGGGCAAGTAAATCATCGGGAGTATAATCACTCTTATGATCTTCTAAAATCTCTTTTAGTACACCTGTAGTAAATGGCGTTAGCTTCATAATTGCATCAGCCCTACCATAAAGAGGCTCCTTTACATCTTTAAATATTTTGTTCATAAGAGTATAAACCGAGCCACTAACAATAAGATTGACATGGGTGTTTTTTCGATATCTATCCCATGTGTTTTGCATTAGACTATATATTTCGGGATTGATATAATAAAACTCTTGAAATTCATCAATCACTAAATCATACTTCATACGGGTTCCCAAGTCCATTAAGAAATGAAATAGCTCGGAAAATGTATTTACTTCGGGAACATAAATATTTAGAGATTGTCTAATTTCAGCAGTAAATCTACCACATAAATCTGCTTCATTGCTTCTACTTACGAAAAGATAAACAGTGGGCAAGCCCTCACAGCTTTTGTATATCAAACTAGTCTTTCCAATACGTCTTCGTCCAGTAAGTACCGTTAGTTGAGAGTGTACGCTAAACGATATTTGTCTAACCTCATTTAGTGATTCAAGTTCCTTTTCTCTATTATAAAACCTCATATATATAGTATTTTAAATATACAACAATCTTTACCGCCGTAAAGTTTACCGCCGTAAAGATTATAATCATCAACAATTATACAGTTAAGCAATTGAGTAAACAGATTTCTCGATTCGCCTCGTTCAGCAATTCACGCTTTTGTTCGGCATAAATGTATCTATAAACACCCTTTATAATAATCAGATGAAAGTTCAAAGCTATTAAACTTGAAAATGAATTAAATAATGGAGGTCACAAATTGTGGTCTCCAATTGCATACTGGAAAATAAGAAGTATATTTGTAAT
>CAZNRT010000217.1:0-1708 GCA_964575445.1 uncultured Proteiniphilum sp.
AAAGCAATAAGAAATAATAAAATAGAGGCGAGCTATTCTTCTATTTTGGCTCGTATTATATTTGACCAAAGGAGATATGCGTCATCTGACAAGTGAAGTCCGTCACTAGTGTATTCCTCTTTGAGTTTAGCTTCCGAATTAAGAAAGAAAGGGTAAAGATTTATGAAGTTTATTTTTTCCTCAATTGCGAGTTGTTCCAATTTTTTGTTTAAAGATTTGATCTGACCCTCTTTGCCAATCAAACGCTTATAAACCCTAAAGTCATTATTGATTGGCAAAGTGCTCTGAATAAAGATTTCCGTGTTAGGGGATGATTGCTTTATAACTTCCACTATTTGCTTATAGTTTCTAAGTATCTTTTTATTAGTGCGAGATAATGATATATCATTAATTCCAACCATGATAAAAATTTTAGAGGGATGCGCCTCTACTATAGTATTGACTCGCGCCAACATTCCTTCAGTATTATCACCAGAAATACCACGATTAGCAACAAGTGCATTAGGGAAATATTCTTCCCATCTACCTGCTTGCGTAATACTATTCCCCAAAAAGACTATTTCACCCCCAGCCAATGGATGGGAGTTGAAATACTCCATTCGAGCTATATAAGTGTCGGTACTATAATCTTCAATAATTTCACGAGTAGAAGCACAAGAGACTAATGATAATACAGCCAGAAAAGACAAAAACACTAACAAACTGTTTTTCACAAAGCAAATCTATTAAACTCTTCTTTTATTTTTGATTCTGTTTCTTGACTTACAACAACAAGGGGCAATCTGACAACATTCTCTACCAAACCACGAAGTTGCAATAGAACCTTAACCCCCGCTGGATTGCCTTCAACAAACATCAAATGGAATAGCTTATCGAAATCTGTCTCCATTTTTTTGCGTGCAGCTTCAGCACTTCCTTCCATAGCATTTTTCACAAGCCACTTCATCTCTTTTGGAAATGCATTGCCAAATACTGAAATAACACCAATACCGCCAGCCAACACCACATCTGTAGTAATAGCATCATCACCAGAAATTACAGAGAATCCTGCAGGAGCTCCATTTATGATTTCTTTTATTTGGTTTAAGTCGCCTGATGCTTCCTTTGTAGCTATCACATTCTTACATTGGCGTGCTATACGCAATGTGGTTTCAGCAGTCATATTCACACCCGTTCTGCCTGGCACATTGTATAGAATAATTGGAATAGGAGATGCTTCACTGATTGCACAATAATGTCTAAATAGCCCCTCTTGTGTAGGTTTATTATAATAAGGCGTAACTGACAAAATAGCACTAACACCCTCAAGACTCATCGACTTAATTTTATCTACCAAAGAAGCAGTACAATTACCGCCCACACCCACCACAATTGGGATACGTTTAGAAACTCTATCCACAATAAATTGTATGAGCTTAGTTTGTTCATCAACAGTCAAAGTTGGAGTTTCGGCTGTAGTTCCTAAAGCGACAATATAGTCAGTTCCATTTTCTATTTGAAACTCTATAAGTTTTTGCAAAGAGTCATAATCAATTGACCCATCAATATAAAATGGCGTTACTAACGCTACACCAAGCCCTGAAATATCAATTTGTGACATGAAATCTATCTTTTTACTTGCAGTTTATCTGTTTTTGAAGCATTTATTTAGCAAAATGCTTGAAGTTGGCAAAGATACATATATTTTTAAATCATGACTATTTTATAT
>CAZNRT010000218.1:0-1702 GCA_964575445.1 uncultured Proteiniphilum sp.
AATAAAAAAAGAAAATGGCAAGAAAAAGAAAATCACTACCAATACTCGAAAATATACTTATCACCGATATAGCTGCAGAGGGCAAAGCTATAGCCAAAGTGGATGGCATGGCAGTATTCGTGCCATTTGTAGTGCCTGGAGATGTAATAGATATTCAATTGACTCGCAATAAGAAGAGCTATGCCGAGGGGAAAGCCGTGAGATTCGAGAAATATTCCGACACCCGCTCCACTCCCTTTTGCGAGCATTTCAGCGTATGTGGAGGATGCAAATGGCAAAATTTGCCATACGAAGAGCAACTACGATATAAGCACAAGCAAGTGATAGACAGCTTAGAACGCATAGGCAAAGTGGATCTTCCTGATGCAAATTATATAATGGGGGCACCCCAAACAACATTCTATCGCAACAAGTTAGAATATACATTTTCCAACAAACGATGGCTCACCGAAGAAGAGATAGGTAGCGACAAAGAGTTTGACAATATGAACTCTTTGGGATTTCATATTCCTGGCATGTTTGACAAGGTTCTTAATATCAACAAATGCTGGTTGCAAGATGATATATCAAACCAAATACGCAATGCGGTAAGAGACTTTTGTAATCAAAACGATTACTCCTTCTTTGATATTCGCAAGCAAGAGGGTATGATGCGTACGCTGATGATTCGCAACACCACTATAGGCGAGCTCATGGTTATCGTAGTATTCTTTGAGGATGAGGTTGACAAACGCAACATCTTGATGGACCATATTGCAAATACATTTCCACAAATCACTTCTTTATTATATGTAATCAATCAAAAAGGAAACGACACTATCACCGACCAAGAGATTATTACTTACAAAGGCTCAGATGCTATATACGAAGAGATGGAAGGTTTAAGATTTAAGATTGGTCCCAAGTCATTTTATCAAACTAATAGCGAACAAGCATATCACCTATATGAAGTGGCAAGAGAGTTTGCACAACTATCGGGCAATGAATTAGTTTATGATTTATACACTGGCACTGGCACTATAGCCAACTTTGTGGCACGAGATGCTAAAAAAGTTATCGGAATCGAATATGTAGAAGAGGCTATAGAGGATGCTAAGATCAATTCTATGAACAATAACATTAATAACACCCTCTTCTATGCTGGTGATATGAAGGATATTCTAAATCAAGAATTTATCAGCGAGCACGGACGCCCAGACGTCATCATCACCGACCCACCTCGTGCTGGCATGCACGACGATGTCATCAACACCATTCTCTTTGCCGAACCCCAGCGCATAGTGTATGTGAGTTGCAACCCCGCCACACAGGCAAGAGACATCAATCTTCTTGATGAGAAATATAGGGTTGCCAAAATTCAGCCCGTTGATATGTTCCCCCACACTCACCATGTTGAGAATGTGGTGCTGATGGAGAGAAAAGATATATAGCTTGCACAAAGCATGTATGTAATCGGTGAGATTTCCATTTTTTTTATTGTATAACAGTTGAGCTTCATGCAAATCGTAGAAAGATGGGCGTGAAGCTCAATTTACATTGGTGCTATTATATTATCACATTTCCCGACATTAATAGTGCTCTACGTCGTCAAATTTGTTATCTTTGTAATGTTAATTCGTGCACCCAAATATATTAAAATTTATTTTTTTTGAATACAAAACTATCCCATATACGTCATACTTCTCAATTTAGAGAATTTTTT
>CAZNRT010000219.1:0-1693 GCA_964575445.1 uncultured Proteiniphilum sp.
GCATTACCCCTCGTATTTCGTAAGAGCCATATTCGGAGCCATAAGAAATTGTTTGGTTGCTTGAAATGCGAGCGGTAACCATTCTACTTTCAGTGAGCTGTTCTTCAATTGCCTTGATTTCTTTCTCTGTAAATTTCAAGTCTCGTCCCGATTTCAATCCATTATATGGCATTGATGTGGTGCCCGATGATACTGCTACTCTGTTTGTAGCTCTATTGCTAAAGTTGGAGGTGACACCATTTTTCAAACCATTACCCGCTCCCAACAGTACAATTAGGATAAATATTCCCCACGACACCGACAAACCTGTCAGCGTGGTGCGCAATTTGTTTTTGCGTAGGGTTTGAAATATTTCTTGCAATATGTCTATCATAATATTTGTTGTTGGCTTGTTTCTATCATGCCATCTTTTATGTGGATGATTCTATTAGTTTGATCAGCCACTGATAGCTCGTGTGTCACAATAATAGTAGTTATACCCTCTTTATTCAAGTCGGTCAGTACATTCATTACATCCACTGATGTCTTACTATCCAATGCACCTGTTGGTTCATCTGCAAGTATTATTTTGGGATTCGAAATTATTGCACGAGCAATAGCCACACGCTGCTTTTGTCCGCCCGATAGTTCGTTGGGCAGATGATGCGCCCAGTCTTTTAGCCCCATCTTATCTAAATGCTCCATAGCAATAATGTTTCGTTGTTTTCTACTCACATTTTTGTAGTAGAGTGGGAGGGCTACATTCTCTAATGCATTTTTGAAGTTGATAAGATTGAATGATTGAAAGACGAATCCAATCATCTCATTTCTATACTTTGCAGCTTGCTTTTCCGAGAGGTTTTTTATCAACTTTCCGTTTAGATGATAGTCGCCCTTGTCGTATGAATCCAAAATTCCCAAAATATTGAGAAGAGTTGATTTGCCTGAGCCCGATGCTCCCATGATGGATACATACTCTCCATCTTCAATTGTAAGGTCTATCCCTTTCAGCACATGCAGCGATATTGCTCCTGTGTTGTACGATTTGTTTATGTTTTTTAGACTTATCATGTTTTAGTTATTTGGGTTTTGCTCTTAGCCATTGACTAATTGCTTTTTCTAATTAATTTTCCGTATAAGCTATTTAGCATTTTCTGTATAACCTCTATTTCATTGAATAGATATTCTACTCTTTTACTATCAGTATATTCTATTGCAATACAAATAAGTAGTACATTTTCCACTTCATTCGCAGATCCTAATGCAATCTCTATAAATCGAGCAAAATCTTTGTCAGAGCGGCGTGAACATCCCTCAGAAATATTTAATGAAATAGATACAGCAGCACGTTCTAATTGGCTTATCAAATTATACTTTTCTTTATTAGGCAAACTATCAGTAAAACGATAAATATTTTTGATCAGTATTATCGTCTTTTGCCACACTTCGTAGTTCTTGAAATTCCTCATTATTATATTTTTATTTTTCCAATAGCCAATAGCCAACAGCCAATAGCCAATAGCTAACTGCTAATCGCCAATTTAATTATCTCCACCACTTCCTCCACCTCAATATCCAGCATCTTTATCTTTTTAATAATCTCGGGTAGTTCATTGTCGATAAACTCTTTTTTGTACATCTTCTTTATTTCTCGTTTGCCATTCTTGGCGGTAAAGAAACCAACTCCTCGTTTATCGTAAATTATATCTAATGA
>CAZNRT010000220.1:0-1682 GCA_964575445.1 uncultured Proteiniphilum sp.
CCTCCATTGGCGTTATCTTAGTGATGCCACTCCCCATTGTTTTAATGATTTTCCAACCTCCACTGAGTGTCCCTAAAGCAATAACTGTGAAACATGCAAGAGGCACCCAATCGGGAATATTATTGATTGAATCTAAATATATCCATGAAGGAACATCTACAGCAGAAGATGAATATGCAATCATTGCTGCAGCAATTATACCCATCACCTTTTGGGAGTCATTGAGCCCATGCCCAATACTTAGAAGAGCAGAAGAAACTAATTGTAATCTTTTGAACCAAGAATGAGCTTTATGTGGATTAGTGTTTTTAAAAATATGCATAATCAATGCAGAAATTAATACACTACTAAGCAAGCCAATGACAGGAGCCAATACTATAAAAGAAGCGATAATCAATATAGTGGCGGCATGAATAGACTGAAACCCCGCAGATGCTATTGCGGCACCAGCAAAAGCTCCAATAAGAGTGTGAGAAGAGGAGGAGGGAATACCAAACCACCATGTTAGCAGGTTCCATCCAATTGCAGCCAACAATCCTGAAAAAACTATGGGCAATGTAACATATGACTCAATTACTGTTTTTGATACTGTGTCGGCAATACCAAATTCTCCAATTACATATTTGGCAATGAAGAACGCAACAAAATTGAATACTGCTGCCCACAATACAGCTTGAAATGGAGATAAGACTTTGGTGGTAACAACAGTGGCTATAGAATTAGCTGCATCATGAAACCCATTAATAAAATCGAAAATGAGAGCCAATATAATAACCGTAATCAATAAACTCATAACTATTTTGGGATTAAAGCAATTGAAATAAAAAAGTATGCGCTAAGTTTACGCATACTTGACTATGATTTTCTTTATGGTTTTGCCTACACGTTCAGCAACGTCTGTTGCCCTCTCAAGTTCAGATAATATTTCTTTTACCTTAATCATTTCTATCGGATTGATAGGATTTTTGAACAAGTCTATCAAAAAGTGCTCATAAATATCATCTGCTTTGTTTTCGAGAACATGCAACATGTTACAGCTCTCTTTTATATTAAGTAGATTATTCTTTAATGAGGGCAAAGCATCCACAGCCTTCTTAATATACAAAGAACTGTCTTTAAGACAAATAGCCATATCAAATGCGGGGGCGGGGATAGTTTCGGGCCTATATAAATAAATCTTCTTGGCAGCACTATTCACAAAGTCATTAACATCATCCATCGTGCTAGATAAATCATTAATATCCTCCCTATCGAAAGGAGTAATAAATGAAACATTCAATTCGTCGAAGACTTGATTGGTTATGCGGTCTCCTTTACGTTCTATTTCCTTTATTTTCTTATAACATCCCTCAGCAGTCTCAGGGTTATAATTAGTAATGAACTCAATCATCATTTCAGTAATTTCAATTATGACATCTGAAAGTCCTGAAAGAAGGGGAAAAAACTTAGGCTCCTTTGGAGCAAGTTTGCTAAAAAAAGAATTATTCATCTAAAACAATTTATACCGTTAGTAGTGATTAAATAAGCTATAATCTGAAAAAATATTATGATATATTTTGAGTACAAACTTACAAAAAAGCAACAAGATTATATCACTTTGTAAGATTAAATATAATTTTTTTTCTAACAGTGGTCGCTAACAATTACATATTACTAATATTGATGTGTGGACAAAAAAAAAC
>CAZNRT010000221.1:0-1681 GCA_964575445.1 uncultured Proteiniphilum sp.
AACTTCACCTCTCTCCACTCATTCATCTCCATCATTCTTTTTTTAATATATAATGTGTTCCTCTTCCTATACCTTTTGGCACAATTAGATCCATTGACACTAACTCCTTTAGCAGTTCATAAGCTTTAGTCTGTTTCACCTTTAATAGTTCTTCAGCAGCACTTCTATTAATAGTTTTATTATCCAAAAGGTACATCAACACTTTTTCATGTTCTAACGTAATCGTTCGTTTGCGTTCGTTTGCGTTCGTTTGCGTTCGTTTGCGTTCGTTTGCGTTCGTAATAATCGTCCGCAATCGTTCATTTTCATCCGTAATCGTCCGCAAATCGTCCGCAATCGTCCATAATCGTCCATAATCGTCCGCATGCTCAGCATCAGATACCGAATTATTTTCTACTCCTTTTGGTTTATCATAGTTTGTTTTTGCAAAGGTAACTCTAAAGCTCATGCCTGGCTGCGTCCATCGAAACTCTATGTTTGGATACTTGCTCAAATCTTGTGATATAAGCTTTAGCCCATTTCCCCATTGCTCAATAATTCCTAATTTCTTAAAAACAGGAGCTAACACCTTGTTTCGTATATCTGATTGTCCTGACTCCATGTCGCTCATATCTACTGTGGGCAGAAGAGTGCCTGGGCTTGTTATCTCTATTTTATCATCAAATATTGCTATCTTTATATCTTTGCCCAATAAGGAATAATCTCTATGAATAACCGCATTGCGCACCACTTCTCTCAGTGCAACCATAGGGTACTCCCATCTGTCTTGACGATAAACTCCTTCATATGATGAGCTTTTAAAGATATGTTTCTGCAAGAACTTAAATGCTTCATCTGCCTGTAAGGATATCGGTCCGTCAATGGCTTGTTGATCAATAAAATTTCCAGGATCTGTTCCTTTAAATAGTGCGCACTCTATTTTGCTATATGGAAAAAGAGTCTGTTTGAGTTTATCATCAGATAGCAACACTAAAGCATTGGTAGGATATACTTTGGAGTGCTCTTTATGTGTTAAATTCAACTTATCCAAAACTATATCAGTTAGCTCTTCGCCCGTTTTATCCATAAAATGCTTCTTGAAGCTATCCAAATCTACTTCATCAACTGTTTTGTCATATACGGGCACTGAATCAAAAGAGATATTTCTTCTCTTTCTAACAAGTTCTTCTATTATTTCTCTGCTTGCCAAATGATTTAGGGAGCCTACTCTTATGTAAGCACCCTCTTCAACTCCTTTAGACTTTATATAATAGGGTGGATTATTCCCTCTTGCAATTCGAACAATAATTACATATTTCTCTTCTATTCGTTGAAAAGATATTTCAGGCAAAATAACAGGGGCACAACCATCAAAAATAATATTACTGATTTGCTCTTCTAAAAGCACAAGATCATCCTCAGCAATACCTACCACTTTTCGAGGATTATCTTTTATCCCCAAAATTAAAACACCTCCTGCATCATTAGCAAATGATACGATGGTTTTATTTAAATCCGATTTCTTAGGTAGTTTCTCCTTAAATTCGATGCTTCTACCTTCGGGTTGCTGTATTATAAAATCTATTTTCATTTTCGAAATCAGTAATATTTATACAAACGACATCATTTATAGTTTACCCACCTTCTTCAAATTCTCCTCAATCAATTTATTCAACCCCTCCTCCTCCACAAGCTGCTGTTC
>CAZNRT010000222.1:0-1678 GCA_964575445.1 uncultured Proteiniphilum sp.
TAAGGAGAAATTTCATGAGATCCTTCTCCCGTTTTGACGGGATCAGGATGACAGTTTTAATTATTGGCGACACCTAATCGATTAAGCTGTTAAGCGATTAAACGAGTACAAGTTAGAATCGGTTTATAATAATTTGCAATAATAAAAAACTTTCGTAAGTTTGTTAATCAATTAATGAATCAAATTAAACATGAATATAACTGTTAAACCTTACATATTGGACAGCAATTTTATTTCTGGACTACAGGAAACTATTAAAATTATTGATAGGATAAATAAATGCAAAGACGATACTATCACTCTTACATTTGATGAAAAATCTTTCGTTACGCCTTTATTTATTTTACCGCTTTTGGTTTATAAAAGAACTATCAAAAAAGATATATTATTTCAAAACGAAAGTACTTATATAGATACAATACAGTTCATTGAAGAGGGTTTAAAATCAGATTTAATGGAGGTTGAAGACTTTATAAGTCACATAAAGAAATATTCTTATAAAACTTTTATACCCATAATTAGTTTTACTACAAATCAAGAAGGGTCAAGAAAAAGAAGCGCAGTCTTAAGTGCTGTTAGTGATTTATTGAGGAATCAACTCCAATTAAGCACCAATGTTTTAACAGGGATAAAATATTTAATAGAAGAGAATATAGATAACATAATTGAACATTCTGAATCGGATTATGGTTATATATTTTGTCAGTATTACCCAAATAAAGGATATTTAGATATTTGTATTGCTGATAATGGAATAACTCTATTAGGTAGCTATAAAAAAATAAATGAAAAGAATATTGTAGATCATCTTAGTGCTATGCAAGCTGCAAATAGTGGAATATCAACAAAAAATCTACCAGATGCAGAAAACAGAGGATATGGTATTAAAACTTCAAGAGCAATGTTGATAGGAGGTCTGTCTGGTAATTATCTTATGTTATCTGGCAATGCATTATATTTAAAGACACCCGATTTTGAAGATTATATTAACCTACCTGCACAAATCACTTTACAAGGTACAGTAGTAGCCATGAGGATACCCTACCAAAACAATAAATTTAATTATATTGAATGGGTTGAATAAAAGATATATATATTATATTTGCATTATGAAAACTATAAAACTAAAAGACATTTGGGGTGAAAACTTAACATCAAGAGATTTAGCCCGCAACATGAGAGATAGAATATTATCTGAAGACTATAACTTAGTTATTATTGACTTCAATGGCGTTTCGTTTGCTTCAAGAAGCTTTATGGATGAATTTTACAATGAAGTGCTATTAAACTCAAGAATCGACGCTGAAATTATAAATATTTCCAATGATATAGATAGTTTGTTGAGTGCAGTAAGTGCAACTCAGCATAAAGCACATAAGATAAAGAGAGGCGATGTTAAATCATTTTCATCAGTGAGAGAAGTAAATGATTACTTGAATACATTATCTTTCATTTAGACGCCTTTGGCTGTTGGGACGCTTCGCTGTTAGTACGCTTCGCTGATAGTACGCTTCGCTGATATTACGCCTTCGGCTGTTATCAAGTACCGAGAATGTCCGGAGGACATAATGTGATTAACCGTAAGATTCATCTTACGGATATGGTGGGCACACCACCCACACCACTCGTAAGGGTGGCACTGATGAAGACCTGCGAGATTGTGCTGCCCTACGGGCAG
>CAZNRT010000223.1:0-1655 GCA_964575445.1 uncultured Proteiniphilum sp.
CTTTATACTTCTGTTTATAATAAATATCCAAAGCCTCTTTAGCTGCAACAAAAGAACTCTTTTGAGAAGAAAGAACCGACTCTTCAAGAGAGGGCATCAGTGTTTCGATATCATGATTTTGATAAAAATCATTTCTCAATCTCTCATTTATAGTCTCATACATCCAATACTTAGACTGCTTATTGCGACGGACATCAAAAAAGTTGTTCGCTTTCACAAAGTCGATATATCTAAAAATCATTTCCCACACCTCTTCAATACCTATTGAATAAAACCCTGAATATGTTAACACCTCTGGCGACCAGCCCGAGTCAGCCATTGGAAACAGATGAAGTGCATTGCGCAACTGTCGTTGAGCCATCTTAGCTTTTTTGATATTATCGCCATCTGCCTTATTTATCACAATTCCATCTGCCATTTCCATAATTCCCCGCTTGATGCCTTGCAGCTCATCCCCAGTTCCAGACAATTGAATCAGTAAAAAGAAATCAACCATAGAGTGCACAGCGGTTTCAGACTGCCCCACCCCAACTGTTTCCACAAAGATATAATCAAAACCCGCAGCTTCACATAGAATTATTGTTTCGCGAGTCTTGCGTGCCACGCCACCCAACGAGCCAGCCGAGGGTGATGGACGAATAAACGCATTTTCTTGAACAGAAAGTTTCTCCATTCTCGTTTTATCACCAAGAATGCTACCCTTCGTACGCTCACTTGAGGGGTCAATTGCCAAAACTGCAAGTTTGTGCCCTTTACTTATAAGATACATACCAAATGCATCTATAGATGTGCTTTTCCCAGCTCCAGGTACTCCCGTGATTCCCACTCTCACCGATTGTCCCGAAAATGGCAAACATTTTTCAATGATAGCTTGTGCAACTTCTTGATGTTCTGATTTTGAACTCTCAACTAATGTAACAGCCTGACTAAGGATAGAAATATTCCCCTCCAAGATACCCGCAACATATTCATCTACTGTATATTTTCGTCGTCGAGCTTGTCGTTGTAAATGAATATATGGATTGATGCTCGGGGGTTGTTCTACTCCCTTATTCACAGTTAAACCTTGATATTTAGGATCGTTTTCAGGATGTGTCATAATATATAAATTAAAAGAAAACCGAATAAAGTCTTTTTGCAAAGGTACTCTATTCGGTTTATATTCAAAAACCAAAAAGTATTTTTATTATTACTTACTGCCTAACTCTTGGCGTTACACGACCAGTAATTGTGAGCACATAAACAGAGTCAGGAACATTAGTATAAACTGTTACATTCTTACGGAAATTACCTGGTCGAGCTATAGTTGAATATTTAACATCAATAGTTCCACTTTTCCCAGGCAATATCGGCTCCTTAGTATAGGTAGGGGTAGTACATCCACATGAAGCTGACACCCTCTGAATTATTAGAGGACTACTCCCAGTATTTGTAAAGTCAAATTGCGTAGTTACTGCTCCAATTTCTTCTTTTATAGTACCAAAATCATAAATTTTCTTCGCAAACTTTGCATTTGCTGATGATTGAGAGTATGCTAAAGTAGATAGCAAAATACTAAACATCAACATCAAACTAAATCTTTTCATTGTCTTTATTATTTTCATTATTACAAATATCTTCTCATATAGATGCAAAAGTAACAAATTAGTTTATTC
>CAZNRT010000224.1:0-1594 GCA_964575445.1 uncultured Proteiniphilum sp.
AGCGTACTAACAGCCGAAGGCGTAATAACAGCGAAGCGTACTAACAGCCGAAGGCGTAATATCAGCGAAGCGTAATTCGTAATTCGTAGTTAGTGCTTCTTCCTCCCGAAGCTTCTTTTTGAAGAATGCCTTTGCCTATCAGATCTTGGATATCACGAATTGCGGTATCCTGAGAGCATTTTGCTATTTTAGCCCATTTTGATGAAGTTAATTTACCATCAAAACCATCCAACAGTTTGTTCAACATCAAGTGTTGACGATCATTCAGCGAAGTGCGTCCATGCATCTCCCAGAATTTTGCTTTAGCCAATATTCCCTCAAGCACATTTCTACTATTTATAAGGGCTCGCTCGAGACAAGACAAAAACCACAGCAACCACTCAGTAATTTCGCCACTACCACGTTGTGTTTTTTCAAGTACTTGATAATACTTCTTACGCTCGACAAGTATCTGATTAGACATACTATAAAAACGCTGGGAGCTATGATCACTACGCGCAAGTTGCATATCAGTTATAGCACGTGCAATGCGTCCATTTCCATCATCGAATGGATGTATTGTTACAAACCAAAAGTGAGCAATGCCCGCTTTCAATACAGGATCTATTGCGGTATCATTATTAAACCATTTAAGGAAGTTTCTCATTTCAGAATCTAACAAATCAGCCTCTGGTGCTTGATAATGAACTTTTTCTTTACCCATTGCACCAGACACCACCTGCATATCCCCACTTCGATACTTTCCAACATCTATTTTATACATACCACTATATCCTGTGGGGAAAAGCGCAGCATGCCATCCCAACAAACGTTCTTTTGAAATGGTGAGAGAATAATTTTGTGTGGCATCAAGCATCATCTCCACCACTCCATCAACGTTGCGAGGAGAGTCCACCAAGCCCGACACCTCAAGCCCCAATTTTCGAGCAATGGAAGAACGTACTTGCTCTTTATTTAGGATTTCACCCTCTATTTCGGAAGATTTCAAGACATCCAAAGTGAGAGTTGACAATACAGCTTCTGCCCTAAGCTCGAAGCCCAAGCTCTCCATCTGCCCCAACAAACGCCCCATCGAGTGCCTTACGTTGCCCAGAAGCACGAGCAACTTATTGTTATCCCATCTAAAGTCAGTCCAATTTTTGTATTGATGTACAAACATAATCTCCGCATTTTGTGCGACAAATATAGTTATTATTCTCCGCATATGAGAGCTAATGATTGATTAATTGGTTAATTGCTTAATCGGTTAATCGGTTAACTGCTTAATCGATGCGAAGAACAAGCCTGCCCGTAGGGCAACATGTGAATAACCATAGGTTTCAACCTATGGATTAGCAATCAACCCCTCTCTTCATGCCCGTAGGGCAACACAGTCTCGTAGTCATTCGTTAGTGCCACCCTTGCGGGTGGGAGTGGTGGTGGTGGCTATCATATCCGTAAGATAAATCTTACGGTTAATCACATTATGTCCTCCGGACATCCTTGCTACTCGATAACAGCGAAGCGTACTAACAGCGAAGCGTACTAACAGCGAAGCATACTAACGCCGAAGGCATACTAACAGCCAAAGGCGTACTAACAGCCAAAGGCGTAC
>CAZNRT010000225.1:0-1576 GCA_964575445.1 uncultured Proteiniphilum sp.
ATTTGGACCAAAGCCTAGAGATTATGGTTTTAAGCTAAACAAAAAGGAGAAAGCTTTAGCTCGTCGTTCAGCTCTTTCTTTGAAAGCTACAAATGATGCAATCACAATAATTGAAGATTTTGAATTTGATCAACCTAAGACAAAGAATTTTGTTGAGTTGACAAAAAAGCTACAACTATCTGATAAAAAGCTACTTTTCGTTTTGCCAAATCAAAACAAAAATGTATATTTGTCGGCTCGAAATTTAAATGGCATCGAAATTATAACAGCTTCGGACCTAAATACATATAAAATAATGAACTCTGAGAATCTTGTTCTTACAGAGTCATCTGTTGCTGTAATAGATAATATACTTAAAGCATAAGGAGAATTGTACAATGAGAGTAATTATAAAACCAATTTTTACAGAGAAGCAAACAGAGATTACCGAAAAGTTCGATAATCGCTACGGATTTCTTGTTGTTCCTGCTGCTAATAAGGTAACTATCAAGAACGAAATAGAGCAGCTTTATAACGTTCATGTTGAAAAGGTTAATACAATGAAGTATGACGGTAAACAAAAGAGTCGCTATACCAAATCTGGTGTAGTTACTGGTAAAACCTCATCATTCAAAAAAGCAATTGTAACCTTAAAACAAGGGCAAACAATCGATTTATTTAGCAATATCTAATTATAAAAATGGCAATACGTAAATTAAAGCCCACATCGCCGGGGCAGAGGCACAAAATTATCGGTTCATTTGAAAATATCACTGCAATTGAACCGGAGAAATCCCTTGTGGTCGGTAAGATACAAAAAGGTGGTCGTAACAATCGTGGAAAGATGACCGTTCCCAATGTGGGTGGTGGTCACAAAAGACGTTACCGCTTTATCGATTTCAAGAGAACGAAAGATGGAATACCAGCCGTTGTTAAAAGTATTGAGTACGATCCTAACCGTTCAGCAAGAATCGCATTGTTGTTCTATGCTGATGGTGAAAAGACGTACATTTTAGCTCCTAACGGACTAAGTGTTGGTGCAACAGTGATCTCAGGAACAGAAGCTGCTCCTGAAGTAGGAAATGCTTTGCCTATTGCAAATATTCCTATTGGTACAGTAATTCACAATATTGAATTACGACCTGGACAAGGTGCAAAAATGGCTCGTTCTGCTGGAACTTTTGCGCAATTAGTATCACGTGAGGGAAAATATGCTATTATTAAAATGCCTTCTGGTGAAGTAAGAAAGATCCTTTCAGCTTGTAAAGCAACTATTGGAAGTGTTGGTAATTCGGACCATGCTTTGATCCAATCAGGTAAAGCCGGTCGTTCGAGATGGTTGGGACGTCGTCCACGTGTTCGTGGTGTAAGCAAGAACCCTGTCGATCACCCAATGGGTGGTGGTGAAGGTCGTGCTTCAGGAGGTCATCCAAGATCTAAAACAGGCTTATATTCTAAGGGCTTGAGAACAAGAGCACCTAAAAAACATTCTTCTAAGTATATCATTGAGAGAAGGAAGAAAAAGTAATCTGATTAACAAAAAAAATTATGAGCAGATCATTAAAAAAAGGTCCGTATATCAATATTAAATTAGAGA
>CAZNRT010000226.1:0-1575 GCA_964575445.1 uncultured Proteiniphilum sp.
ATTTTCAATATATCTTGCCTACATGAGGCAATATGATTTATAAAACGATTGGCTTATACTTTGGCACTAATGCTTTCATAATTACCCAACCTATTAAGTATGCCACAGCACAGAATGAAAATACAATCAGATAGCCTGCCTGCTCTCCATGAAAACCAAACAACTCCATTGGCTGACGTACATATTCCAAACCAGAAGCTATAAGCTCTTTTGTCATAACCACTTCATTGCCATCAAGCATCGTTGTGCCATTTGCAAAATCAAATAGAACACCCGAACCCTTGTTAATCAATGCTGAACCTATACCTCCAGCCATACCACCAATACCTGTAATGGTGGCAATAGCACCCTTTGGGAACATATCTCCAATGGAGGAAAAAATATTTGCAGACCATGCTTGGTGAGCTGCTCCAGCCAAACCAATAATTATAATTGGGAACCAATAAGAAATACTGCCAAGAGGTTGAGCCAAGAGAGCTAATAGTGGAAAGAATGCAAAAATCAACATAGCTTTCATGCGTCCAGCATAGGGGTTCATCCCTTTTTTCTCTACGAAATACGAAGGCAACCAACCACCAATAATCGACAATAAAGTAATCATATAAAGAACAAACAATGCAACCTGTGCCTTAGGATTTGATGACTCCATTCCATAAACAGAGCTCAAATATGCTGGTGTCCAGAATAAATAGAACCACCATACCCCGTCAGTCATAAACTTACCTACAACAAAAGCCCACGTTTGTTTGTACTTTATACTCTGCGCAAAACTAATTTTTTTAGCATCTGCTGCTTTAGAAGCCTCTACGCCACCATCTGCATTATCATGGTCTTGAAGTATATAATCTAATTCAGCCTTATTCACTCGAGGATTGGATTCTGGCTTTTTATATCCAAACTGCCACCAACCCATCCAAACGAAACCAAGAGCACCAATAACTATAAAAGCGGTCTCCCATCCCCAATGATGAGCTATCACAGGAATTGATACAGGCGCAGCAAGTGCACCCACAGTAGCACCAGCATTAAAAATACTTGTTGCAAGAGCTCTATCTTTCTTAGGGAAATATTCGGCTGTAGCTTTAATAGCAGCAGGGAAGTTTCCAGCTTCTCCTAAAGCCAATATCAAACGTGCAAAAATAAACAGCACAACGCTCACATTTATAACACGAGCTACATTTTGAACCCCTCCGATTATCTCTCGTGCTTCTGCAAAACCAACAAACCAGTTGCCAGTAATGATTCCCGAAGTAGCAATACCCGCAAAGGCATGCAACACTGCACCTACAGACCATATAAATATAGCCCACATGAAACCCTTTTTAGTATCTAACCAGTCAACGAATCGACCAGCAAAGAGCATTCCGAATGCATAAAAAAGAGAAAACAACATCGTAATTGTTCCATAATGTGTATTAGTCCAATGGAACTCGGGGGCAATAAAATCCTTCCACGTCAGAGATAGAACCTGACGATCAAGATAGTTAATCGTAGTAGCAAAGAATAACATTGCCACTATGGTCCAGCGGTAACTTGTCATCTTATCCACTGTCTTTCCTAATTGATTCATTTTTT
>CAZNRT010000227.1:0-1550 GCA_964575445.1 uncultured Proteiniphilum sp.
GCCTCGCGGCATTTATGCGATATATTAAGGTTGATAATATGCAAGCATCGAATAGACTGAAGCTTTGAGAAACAGTTTGAATAAACAATCGTAATCCACAGTAATTCATTACCTTTACACCATAATTCAAATTTCTAATGATAGTAAAACATCAAAATTTCGACCAACTAATTGATAATGTTTATCAAACACATTGTCAACTACAACTGAATGCCAAGAAAGTGGTTAATATCAACCTGACTATTCGAAATTGGTTGGTTGGATATTACATTGTAGAATACGAACAGTATGGTAAAGATCGGGCGAGATATGGTGACAAGCTAATTGAAGCAATGTCTAAATCTATAAAAGCCAAAGGACTCAAAGGATTTTCCCCTATGGCATTAAGAACGTGTAGAACATTTTATAAAACATATCCTAAGATTCAACAGACACTGTCTGTTATATTTCGAGATCAAGACGTTAAATCACTTATAAATAGAAACATAGAAATTCAACAGACAGCGTATGTCGAATTGGATGATAACCTCGAATTATCACCAGAATTGCTCTTGTCAAGATTATCCTACTCTCATTTTATAGAATTGATTAGATTTGATGATCCGCTTGAACGCCTATTCTACGAAGTAGAAACAATAAAGAACAACTGGAGCGTACGGGAACTGGAGCGCGCCATCAATACAGCTTTATATGTACGAACTGGCTTATCTAAAAACAAAGACGCTATCATTAGCAAATTCAAGAATCAGAAACCGGCTCAAAGTATAGATGTTATTCGTGACCCTTACTTCTTGGAATTTCTTGGATTGGAAGAGCGTTCGGAATATAGCGAATCAGAGTTGGAGCAAGCTATTTTAGACCATTTGCAGAAATTCCTTATAGAACTTGGCACTGGGTTTTGTTTTGAAACTCGCCAGAAACGAATCACATTTGATAATACTCATTACCGCATCGACTTGGTTTTCTATCATCGCATTCTGAAAAGCCATATCCTAATTGATTTGAAAATTGGTAAATTCGACCATGCCGATGCCGGGCAAATGAATGTCTATCTGAATTATTATAAAGACAATGAAATGTCGGACGGAGATAATCCCCCTATCGGACTTATCCTCTGCGGAAGCAAAGGCGTGGCTTTAGCGAAATACGCAACCTCCGGCATGGATAACCAGTTGTTTGTTTCCAAATATTTAGTCCAGCTACCAGATAAAAAGGTTTTGGAGAATTTTATCAAAAAGGAAATCGGGGATAGTACTTTTATATGATTTTGTTAGCTATTATTGTAGTGACTCTATTCTCTTGTGGAGTTCTTTCATTTTTTGTATTACCTCATCTCCGCTATCACAAGAAAAAATTAACCCTCGTACTCTTCATTCCAATCAGAAGTACACTTACTTAAAATTGTTTTGATGGCATTACCGTAATTTTCAGAATGTTTTTCTCGTTTTTTATTTCCTATCTCTCCCGGATTTCGTCGAGGCTTTTCGTTTGATTTTTTAAACCTGAATGAAACTGCGTGTAAAACGCATGATTGAACGGCTTCAAACAAA
>CAZNRT010000228.1:0-1536 GCA_964575445.1 uncultured Proteiniphilum sp.
ATTACAAAACACCTTAGTTATCGTATATTGTATTATCTAAAAAGATGATTATCAACGCATAATATCTATTATTTTGTTTTTTATTCTACAATTATATTGCTAAATTTGAAGCGTAATTGCATGTGAAAGTTGCAATATTTGGCGATGGAGCTAATGATTGACGTAAATAGGTATCCAAACCGACACCTAAATTGACAAAAGAGTTGCAGACGCAGGACAACTAAATATGTTATACCCAAAATAATTTTCTATATGAATGTCTGCAAAATATGGATTAGATCATAGTCTAACAAATCGTGTGTACTACTCAATATAGAGTGCATACCCAATTTCAAAAAACAATGAATAGAAAAACTATTAGCACCAATGCTAATATTATTTGGCATTTACTTTGCGAAAGTAGCGAAGAGATGAGTGTTTTAGAATTGCATGAAGCCTCAGGTATAGCAATAGAGGATATTTATACTGCCATTGGCTGGCTTGCAAGAGAAAATAAAGTAACGTTTGAAAGCAAAGACGATGTTGTTGATTATTATGTATCACAACGATTTTATTTCTGACAGAGATAATGCGGTGCCAACAACTTAAGCAATCAAATCATCTGAATCAGTATAATACTTAGCGATTGATTAGCACTAACTAATTGATTGCTAAGTATGCTATGTATTTATTATTAATCCTCAGCTAATAGCTAATAGCCAATAGATAATAGCTAATAGCAAGAATTAGGACAATACATATCGCACAAAAGAACACTAACGACGAGCCAAAGCACTTGGCGGCTTCAACTCAGGACCCAGCCCATATTTAGCCTTCACCCAACCATCATGATCCCACATCTCAGTCAGACGCCTTTTTTTGCTCAAATCCCAAAAAACTTTTATCTCATATTCTACCACCTGCCCATTCATTGACAAGCCCACCCAATTGTAGCTACCATCAATATGCGCATACTTAACCCTATGAATGGGATGATCTTCAAGATCACCATCAACATTTATAAAAGATCTAATAGGGTTATCAATCTTAATAAAGGAAAAACCATCAAAGTATTCAGGATTTATGTTTTTCAAAATGTGATTAGCCTTTAGCAGGGCGTCATCTGCGGTGAAGGTGACTTTGGGCACCGCCAGCATTCTATTTACAAAACTAATCAATTCTCCAGTCTTATCATTCACAACAAAAGAGACATAGGGAGCATCAAACTCTTTGGGAGCTAAACGCTGAAAACGAAATATAAGCACCTCCTCATCATTCCTTTTTTCTATACTATTCTCTACCACCCTTATATTGAGTGGAACACTAAGCAGCTCAATCCATTCAAACTTGAGGTAATCTACATATTTCGTTCGTCTTTTATTCATCTCCAATCTAAATTTTCAAGTTTGTTTTTTTTATGACGCTCTAAAGCATCAAGAATAAACAAGCAGCAAGCGGTACATTTATTGATATCTATTTTGCAAAAGGGGGACAAATTTAATCAAAATAATTAAGAGTTCGCCTAAAAGTCCCTACACATGCCACATATATGGGTAA